>WLNK01000027.1 GCA_009699795.1 Actinomycetota bacterium
AAAATATCGTTTCACTCGCAAAGCGACGTGGATTTGTTTATCCCTCATCAGAAATTTATGGCGGACTTCGCGCCTCTTGGGATTACGGCCCACTCGGAGTTGAATTAAAAAACAATGTAAAGCGCCAATGGTGGAAATCCATGGTTATGGGCCGCGAAGATGTTGTCGGTCTTGATTCATGTGTAATTCTTGCTCGCGAAGTCTGGGAAGCATCAGGCCACGTTGCGACATTTTCAGATCCACTGACAGAGTGCACCGCTTGTCATAAGCGTTACCGTGCAGATCACTTAGAAGAAGCGTACGAAGCTAAACATAAGAAGAAGCTTGAATCACTTGCAGATATGAACTGCCCTGCTTGCGGAAATAAAGGTCAATTCACAACACCAAAACAATTCTCTGGATTGCTCAAAACTTTTCTGGGCCCAGTAGAGGATGAATCTGGACTCGCATACCTTCGTCCCGAAACTGCACAAGGCATTTTTATTAACTTCGATCAGGTGATGACAACCTCTCGCCGCAAGCCACCCTTTGGTATTGGCCAGATTGGTAAGTCTTTCCGAAATGAGATCACTCCAGGAAACTTTATTTTCCGTACTCGTGAATTCGAACAGATGGAGATGGAATTCTTCGTTGTTCCAGGTACAGATGAAGAGTGGCACCAGTATTGGATCGATACTCGCCTTGCTTGGTATAAAGATCTTGGAATTAACCCAGATCGACTTCGCATTTATGATCACCCAAAAGAGAAGTTGTCGCACTATTCAAAGCGCACAGCAGATATTGAATATAAGTTTGAATTTGCAGGTACCGAGTGGGGCGAGTTAGAGGGAATTGCCAACCGTACCGACTTCGACTTAAAGGCGCACTCTGCCTCCTCTGGAAAAGATCTTTCATACTTTGATCAGGAGAAGAACGAACGATGGACTCCATTTGTTATCGAGCCAGCAGCCGGTGTTGATCGTTGCGCGCTGACATTTTTAATGGATGCATTTACTGAAGATGAAGCACCGAATGCGAAAGGCGAAATGGAAAAGCGTGCGGTACTAAAGCTTGATCACCGACTTGCACCAGTTAAGGCTGCAGTGCTTCCACTTTCACGTAACGCTGATTTGTCACCGAAGGCGAGAGATCTTGCAGCGCAACTTCGAAAGAATTGGAATATTGATTTCGATGATGCAGGAGCTATTGGTCGTCGTTATCGCCGTCAAGATGAAATTGGTACTCCGTACTGCATAACAATCGACTTCGAAACTCTTGAAGATCATGCAGTCACAATTCGCGATCGTGACACGATGGCGCAAGAGCGCGTCGCTATCGATCAGGTTGAAGCATGGTTAGCACCACGTCTTCTCGGCTGCTAGAACCGCTTCGTTTGCCACTAGCTAGTGGTGATCATTTTGTAGACCCACCTGTTGTTCTGGCTCCGATGGCTGGAATTACAAACGCTCCATTTCGCCAACTTTGTCGCGAACAAGGTGCAGGGCTATTTGTCTCCGAAATGGTTACTGCGCGCGCACTCATTGAACGCAGACCAGAAACACTTCGCATGATTATTCCTGGTCCGGGAGAAAATCCACGGAGCGTGCAGTTATATAGCGTTGATCCGCACACGATGCGAGCAGCCGTTGAAATGATCGGCAAAGAAAACCTTGCAGATCACATTGATATGAACTTTGGTTGCCCGGTTCCAAAAGTCACACGCAAGGGCGGGGGAGCAGCCCTTCCTTATAAGCGCAAACTTTTTAGCGCAATTGTTCAAGCAGCGGTAGAAGCTGCAAAACCATTTGGCATTCCAGTGACGGTGAAAATGCGTATCGGTATTGATACTGACCATCACACATATTTAGAAGCAGCAAAGAGCGCGGCAGAACTTGGAGTTGCTTGGGTTGCACTGCATGCCAGAACGGCTGAACAAATGTATGAAGGAAAAGCTGATTGGGCAGCAATCGCAAATCTTGTTGAACATTTAAAACCAACGGGTGTACCTGTGCTTGGTAACGGAGATATCTGGTCTGGAGAAGATGGCGCCCAAATGGTGCGCGAAACTGGATGTGCTGGCGTTGTTGTTGGGCGCGGATGTCTTGGTCGGCCATGGCTCTTTGCAGATTTAGTTGAATCATTTAACGGCGGGGAAAAGAAAGTTCTGCCATCACTATTTGAAGTTCGTGAAGTGATGTTTAGACATGCAGAACTTATTGTTGATTATTTTGAATCTGAAGATCGCGGTTGTAGAGATTTAAGAAAACACATGGCTTGGTATCTCAAAGGATTTAGAGTACCGAGTGAACTTCGCCGCCAATTTGGAATGCATTCTTCTCTTAAAGAGTTAAGGTCGCTATTGGATCAGCTCACAGATCAACCATATCCAGTTGAAATTGGTGAAAAACCTCGTGGTCGCGTAAGCCACGGTCGTCCTCCAACACTTCCAGATGGATGGCTTGATAATCCGGATGAGATGGCAGAAGTTGAACTTGAGGACGCGTTTTCGGGCGGATGATTATTTTTAAAATAGTGCGCAGTGTTATCGCAGCAATTCTTCTCATTGCTGTTGTAGTTCCACTTTATTCAATAGGAGTTACATGGAGTGCAGCGAAAAATACGACTACACGTAACGCTGATGTCATAGTGGTACTTGGTGCGGCGCAATTAAATGGTCGTCCAGGAGAAGTACTAGAAGCAAGACTTATTGAAGCTAAGCGTGTTTATGACGCAGGGCTTGCTCCACTAATAATTA
This sequence comes from Actinomycetota bacterium, assembly GCA_009699795.1. GTDB lineage: Bacteria > Actinomycetota > Actinomycetes > Nanopelagicales > Nanopelagicaceae > Planktophila. The sequence goes on from WLNK01000027.1 coordinate 2,735, forward strand.
CAGTGGGCGCAAATGCACCAGGAGATAGAACGACCGAGGCGGCATCAGGGAAAGTTTGGCTTGCTTCGCACGGAATCTCTTCGAAGAAAATAATTTCGCTACAGGTTGGCCGAGATACTTGGGTCTCCACAGAGAGCTATGTAAAAAAGATGAATGAGAAAAACATTAAGAATGTCATTATCGTGACCGATCCATATCACTGTCGAAGAGCGATGACGATGGCAAATGATTTGGGAGTCGTTGCCACGTGTTCACCGGTAAAAACGGGCCCTAACACCGTAGAAAAATCTGGAAAGCGATATTTAATTCGAGAAGCAAGCGCATATCTTGCATATGTAACCCTTGGTCGTAGGGGAATCCACATCAGCGACCATTTAGGGTAAGCACATGAGCTACAGCGCCAGAGATCAAGAAAGGTTCTTAAATGAACCTGCAAAGCGCGCTGGCCGATCTGAATTTATGCGCGATCGTGCGCGAGTCATTCACTCTGCCTCTCTTCGTCGCTTAGCTGCAAAAACTCAAATTGCGGTGCCTTGGGAAAATGATTTCGCGCGCACACGTCTTTCACACTCACTTGAGTGCGCACAAATTGGTCGCGAATTAGGTGAATCACTTGGCGCAGATCCAGATTTGTTGGAGACTGCATGTTTATCTCACGATCTTGGACACCCACCATTTGGACATAACGGTGAAGAAGCTCTCGCCGATGTTGCAAAAGATCACGGTGGATTTGAAGGAAATGCACAAAGCTTTAGATTGCTCACACGCATTGAGGCAAAAACAATTGACGCAGATGGCAATAGCGTTGGGTTGAATTTGACGCGCGCATCACTCGATGCGGCTACAAAATACCCATGGGCACGCGAAAAGAACTCTAGAAAATTTGGCGTTTATGATGACGATGTAGAAATTTTTAATTGGGTTCGCGAAGGCGCCCCTGATGGCGCGCGCTGCATAGAAGCTCAAATTATGGATTGGTCAGATGATTGCGCTTACTCTGTTCATGATCTAGAGGATGCAATCTTTATCGGACAGATTAAGACAACCGATTTTGAAAATGATTTCGATACTTTGTATCAAGTAATGACTGTTGGTTATGGCTCTGATGCGACTCAAGATGAGGCAGCAGCAGCGCTTGCTCGCTTGCAAGCCCTTTCATGCTGGCCGCATTATTACGATGGTTCTCATAGATCTCTTGCGCGACTAAAGGATTCAACCTCTCAGCTCATTGGTCGCTTTGTTTTAGCTGCAGAAGTTGAAACAAGAAAAGTGCATGGCCAAGGCGAGCTAAGCCGCTACAGCGCAAACCTTGAGATCCCTAAAGAACAAAAGCACGAAGTCGATTTCTTAAAAGCAGTTGCTGCCCACTATTTAATTCATGCTGCATCATCACAAGATCGATATGCAAAGCAGCAAGTGGTAATTAAGGAGCTAGTCGAGATGTTGTACACGTCGGCTCCGCGAGAATTTGATTCAACTTTCCTTAAAGCGTGGGAGAGCGCTGGCGATGAAAACGCACGTATGCGCGTTGTAATCGACCAGATTTCCAACCTCACAGACCCTGGCGCATATGCGCTCCACGCGCGGTTAAGTGCTGGTAGATAAGGTAGGCGCATGAGCGGTCGCATTAAAGATGAGGATGTTGCATACATCCGCGACCGTGCACCCATTGATGAAGTTGTTGCAGATTATGTTCAACTAAAAAGCGCAGGTGGTGGGCAGAAGAAAGGCCTTTGTCCTTTTCACGATGAAAAATCACCATCGTTTCACGTAACACCAAGCAAGGGTTACTTCCATTGTTTTGGTTGCCAAACAGGTGGCGACGTAATTGCTTTCTTAATGAAAATCGATCATCTCACCTTTACCGAAACTATCGAACGCCTTGCTGATCGCATTGGATACACCCTGCGGTATGAAGAAGGTGGCTCAAATTCAGCTCCAGTCGGAAATCGATCCAGACTCATCGCAGCAAATGCGGCGGCTGCAAAGTTTTATCAAGATCAATTAAATACATCTCCCACTGCAGCCCATGCACGCGAGCTCATGACAAAGCGTGGCTTTGATAAGAGCGCATGCGAAAGCTTTGGAGTTGGTTACGCCCCCGATGAATGGGATGGACTCACAAAACATCTACGAGCAGCAGGTTTTACTATCGACGAACTTGAACTTGCTGGACTATCAAAAATGGGCCAACGCGGACCGATTGATAAATTTAGAAATCGTCTAACCTGGCCAATTCGCGATATCTCTGGCGATGTAGTTGGTTTTGGTGCTCGCAAACTTGCAAGTGATGAGGAAGATCAGGGACCGAAGTACCTCAACACTTCTGAGACACCTATCTATAAGAAGAGTCAAGTTTTATACGGTCTAGATATTGCTAAGAAAGAGATTGCAAAAAAGCGCCAAGTAGTAGTCGTCGAAGGCTATACAGATGTAATGGCCGCGCACTTGGCAGGAATTACAACGGCGGTTGCAACGTGTGGAACAGCATTTGGCGCGGACCATATTCGAATCATTCGCAGACTCTTGATGGATGATGATGCATTTCGAGGTGAAGTTATCTTCACATTTGATGGTGATGCTGCCGGCCAGAAAGCTGCAATGCGCGCATTTAATGAAGACCAGAAGTTTGTAACTCAGACTTTCGTTGCAGTTGAGCCAGATGGCCTTGATCCATGCGACCTTCGTCAAGAAAAAGGAGATTTAGCACTTCGAGATTTAATTGCGCGAAGAGTTCCGCTCTTTGAATTCGCTATCCGCACCGAACTTGCACTACATAATTTGAGCTCTGCAGAGGGTCGCGTTAATGCTCTTAATGCAACAGCGCCGCTAGTTGCTCAAATTCGCGATAAATCACTTCGCCCTGAATACACGCGGTTACTTGCAGGATGGCTTGGCGTTGAAGTTGAACTTGTCTCATCAGCTGTTGCACAAGGTGTTAAAAAGCAACCAAAGCGCGATGAGGTTGAGGTTAATACTTCGACTGGAGAAATTGTTGAGGCGCAGTGGCGTCCGAATCCACAAGAGCCACGGTTGATGCTCGAGCGCGAAGTATTAAAGGCGCGACTACAGATGCCCGAAATTACTCTGACTTGGAAAGAGATAGAAGCAGATGCATTCACGCATCCTGCCTATAAAGAGTTACGTGCCGTCATAGATCAAATTGCACCTGAAGGCGAAGTTGATATTGCGAAAATTACCAATGAAAATATGCGCACACTTTTTACCGAGTTAACTGTTGAACCAATTCGAGCCGATGGCGAAATTACAGAGAAGTACGTTGCAAGTATTGTTGCAAGGCTTCGCGAAGTAGGAATTTCTCGTGCGATTGCAGAATTAAAATCAAGTCTTCAACGCCTTAATCCAGTTGAAAATGAGAGCGACTACAACGCTGCTTTTGCAGGCCTTGTTGCCCTAGAGACCACTCGGCGTGGACTTCATGACTTGGCGCTGGGTTCGCTGTAATTTTTCCCACCCTTTAAATTGCGCTAGAGTGCGCTCTGCACGTTTAGTCCCTGATAGCTCAATGGCAGAGCAGCCGGCTGTTAACCGGCAGGTTCTTGGTTCGAATCCAAGTCAGGGAGCATAAGTCTCATCACAGGAAAATTTAAGAATCTCGAGGCAAAATAGTTATATGAGAAAAATCGTTATCTCCTTTCTAGTTGGCGCAACACTGGCCGGAACTATTGCAACTGCTGCGACAAATAACCTTTCAGGGTCCATTGCCGGTTGCGTAGATAAAAAGAGTCGCGTTTTAACAATTCCAACAAACGCTAAGTGCCCATCAGGCAAAATTGCTATCGATATTGGTGGATCCACTCTCGATGCTAAGTCGATCGCAGGCCTTGTCTCACCGACTGTTGTGACCATCTCAGTTACGGGAACGACTGGAACAAGCACAGGATCTGGCTCGGTATATAAGAGCGATGACACATACAGCTATATCGTGACAAATAACCACGTTGTTTCTGCAGGTGCGACCGGTGGTTCGATCACAGTGGAGTTCACAAGTGGCGAAGAACAGAGCGCAACAATTGTTGGTCGCGACCGCATGTATGACCTTGCGGTAATTAAGATTAAAAAAGGAAATATCCCCACAATTTCACTTGCAAACTCCGCCGAAGTAACGGTGGGCGACCCAGTACTAGCCTTTGGTTCGCCACTTGGTTATTCAAATACCGTGACCGCTGGAATTGTCTCGGCGCTCAATCGTCCCGTTGCTGCAGGATCAACTGGATCTGAATCTTATGTAAATGCGATTCAAACTGACGCGGCAATCAATCAAGGAAACTCCGGTGGTCCACTAGTTGATGCACAAGGACGAATGATTGGAATTAACTCGGTTATCGCACTTGTGCCAGGTTCACCAGATACGGGAAATCTCGGAATTGGTTTTGCGATTCCAATGAATGAGGCAAAGCGCGTCATTGATGAAATTCTGGCAACCGGTAAATCAACGCGCCCAATCTTGGGAGTTGGTTTTGATAAAACTTACACCGGTGTTGGTGCTCGAATTCTGGAGGTCTACGCGGGGGATCCTGCAAGTGATGCCGGAATTCCAACTGGCGCAATTATTCGAAACATCGATGGCACAAAGATTACGACGCTAGATGCTGCGGTTGTAAAGATTCGTTCATATGCACCAGGGACAACAATCTCGGTTACATGCGACATTCCTTCAGGTGGATCTAAGACATTTAAGGTCAAACTGGGTACCGCCGACGCGGTTGAATAAAGTAGGCTCCAACTATGGCTCTCTTTCAATTACACGTCGCGATTCCTGACCGTCCGGGTTCACTCGGAACTATTGCATCCGCAATTGGCGCAGCAGGCGGAGATATTCGTGGACTAGTAGTTGTTAAATCTGAAGATGGTCGCGGTTATGACGACATCACTGTTGCTGTTCCTGGAAGTGATCCTGCCGATCTCATTAACGTATTAAATGCAATCGGTGGAGTAGAAGTAATTAACTGCAAACCAGCGGAATAAATTAAAGCTGTACTTCTCGCATCTGCTTTGCTGATTGCTCTGGCTTTAAATCCATAATAAATGCACCCATTGTTGATTCGCTTCCGGCGAGATATTTAAGTTTTCCAGGCGCACGGCGAACACTTGTAATTTGCCAGTGCAAGCGAAGTAAATCGCGGCCTTCACGAACAGGTGCTTGATGCCATGTTGCGATATATGCCATAGGAATATTAAAAACACCATCGAGGCGCTTGGTTACTTCTAGAGCAATTGAAGGAAAAGCATCGCTCTGGGCTTCGGAAAGTTCGGCTAAGTCTGCAACTGGAGAAAGCGGTGCGACGTGAATTTCAAATGAATACCTCGCGGCATATGGCACGAAAGCCACCCAATGTTCGTTCTTGGCAATGATGCGTTCTTGATCGCGGATTTCACGCGCTACGACGTCATCGAATAAAACTTTTCCTGAGCTCTCTTTGTACTTCTTGGCTACCGAAAGCATTTTTTCAACGCGAGGAGGAATATATGAATAGGCATAAATCTGACTATGTGGATGGGCAAGTGTTACGCCAACTTCTTCACCGCGGTTTTCAAAGGGTGCAATGTGGCGGATGTAGCTGACCTTGGAAAGTTCCTCGGTGCGATCGCGCCATGCTTCTAAAAGTGTTCGAACTTGGCGTTCTGATAAATCTTTAAATGATCCACCGTGGTTATCTGTAAAGCAGACGACTTCGCATTTTCCTGCCGCGCTACCTGTATCAGTACCTGGACCAATGAGATCCGGTAGCGCCCAATCACCAACAGGGGAGCGAAGTGAAGGATTTTTATTATCGAAGACAACCACTTCGTAATTTGAATCTGGAATCTCAGTAAGTAAATCGCCAGTTGTCGGACAAAGTGGGCATAGCTCTTTCGGTGGCAAGAAAACACGTCCCTGACGATGGGCTGCCATAACAACCCATTCATTTACAAGCGGATCGAGTCGGAGTTCGCCAATTCCTGGTTGTTCTTCAACTGGGCGCGAATCCTTTGCACTTCTACTTTGCCCAGCGCTGTCGTAGTAACGAATAGTGCGACCGTCAGACATTGTTAAATCTGTACGAGAAACCTTTGCACCTAGTTGCTTCGAACTCATATTGCGAAGTGTATTCGATTACTTATTGAGTTCATTGCTGCAGCCACCTGTAGATGGCTTTTTTGTAGGTGATGGCTTAGGAGTTGGGCTTGGTGCAGGTGGTTGTGGCTGCGCTTCACCAACAACAAACTGCACTGGTACTCGACTATCTGCATGTGTACCTGTTGCATCCGTGAATCCCATTTCGCCAATCCAAGTACCTGCAGGAATTCCCTTGATGGAAAGTTTCCAAGATCCACTTGATGCCCGTTCAACAACTTGTGTTGGCACAGGTGTAATTGGAGTTGCGGGATTTGGATAAAAACGAACAGTGCCCGTTACAACTGGTGCACCGGTTGGTCTAAAGACATCAATCTGTGCGGTGACAGATTTATCAGCGGTGGTAGCGGTCAATGATTTCAATACCAATTGCGAGACTTCATTTTTTGGCATTTGATCAGCTGTTGTTGGAGACCAGGTTCCTTTAAGTAAATTTAAGAATGCATCAACTTCACCGCGGAATATATTCAAATCTAGGCGTGCACCAGGTACTCCGTATTTTTCTGCGGTTCCACAGGATGAGTACTGCCATACAGTCCACTCTGATGTACATGCCGAAGTTGTCCATGAATGTACATAACATCCGCTGGCTTTGAGCCCAGGTTCAGCCGTTGGGATATTGGGATCAATTGCATACTGCGCAAGCCAGAGTGGATATTGGCGAAGTTCGTCATCGCGCACCATCGCACCTTCAAGAAAACTTGGATATGAATAAAGAATAGGAGTACGTGCGGTCTTTTCCTTGAGGGTTGCGAGAAAGGTCTTGGCCCAAACGGTTATCAATTTCTTTGATGCATATTTCTTACAGTTGGCAGCAGTTCCGACAACACAATTATTTTCTAAGTCGAGAGCGTATGGAAGATCTCTCTCACCATAACCACCGAGGGAAGCAAGTCTCCATGCAGCTTTTTGCGCTTGAGCTTGTGCATCGGCGATAAATACATCTTGCGAAGAAGAATTTGGCAAGACTGCGTAATGATAAAAACCTGTGTAGATACCGGCTGCTTGTGCTTGAGCTCGATCGATTGCAACGTATTTAACTGAGAGCGCATCAGCATCATCGCGAGTATCTGAGGCTTTGATCATCACGAATCGAACACCGGATGCGTACATCTTTGTGAAATCGATTGCTGCATCATTTGGATGCTGCCATCTGCTGATATCAGCACCGTGAATACGATTTCCCGGTCCAAGTTTGTCAATGGAAATCAGAGTTTTAGTTTCAGCAATCACAGGAGCTGGCTTTATGGAAACTGTTCGGGCTCTTGATCTGATTGACTTGGCTCCAACTTTTGCAATTGCTCGATAAGTAAATTTTCCTTCATTTGCCTGCGCCGGAGTAGTGACTTTGTAACTTCCAAGTTTTACAGTTTTAACAGCAAGCTTTGTCGCCTTCCATTTTCCGCCCTCAAGAATTTGTATCGAAATCTTCGCGCCTTTTTTTGCGGGCTTTAGAGTTCCAAAAAGTGTGACTGTTGGTTCGGTTTCACTCGAATTAGCAACAACTGTAAGTGTGAGAGTAGAAGCTGCGGCGCTCGGTGCGGTGGAAGAAAAAGTGAGAAGTGCAACGGATGCAGCAAGTAGGGATGCGAGCTTTTTCATTAGCGCTCCACTATTTCTAGAGCGGCTCCGAGATGTTCGGCAATGGTTTCTTTAAGCACTTGCGTGTGACGCGCACGCGCTTCTGAAAACTCATGAACTGTGCCAAATTTGCGGCTATCTGAGAAATCTAAAATTAAAGTATCGCCATCTAGTTCGGCAAGACGGGCATCAAAAAATGCCATCCAAATCACTCTATCTTTTCTCTCTAGAGCATCGAGAATGTCATTCCACTTATCGCGGATTACATCAAG
>WLNK01000028.1 GCA_009699795.1 Actinomycetota bacterium
AATTTGCGAAGTAGTGACGCTGCCTTTTGTGCCTTCTCACGTTCGCTAAATATAGTTTTCTAGCTTTCCCATTCGTTCATAAGCCAAACACGCTGCCCGCAATATAGGAATACTTAAAACTGCGCCCGTACCTTCTCCAAGTCGCAAATCCAGATCCAGAATTGGTATTAGCTTCAAATGGTTTATAGCAATCCTTGATGCAGGTTCGGATGAGCAATGTCCAGCAATAAGTGTTCCCAAGATTTCAGGTTTGATTTTGGCAGCTGCGCTTGCGGCAGCAAGAGTGATAACCCCATCCAGAATTATTGGAACTCCGAGCGTTGCGCCCCGAATAATAAATCCTGTCATTGCGGCGATTTCAAGCCCTCCATGTGTTTGAAGAACACGCAACGGATCAATATCTTGGCCAATGGACTTGAGCGCCGATTCAACAATTTTCAATTTACTTTCAAAAATTTCTTGAGGGATTGCAGATCCATACCCAGTTACTTCATCGGCAGTCTTATTACAGAGGGCACCAATAAGGATTGCGGAGGATGTTGTGTTACCGATGCCCACTTCGCCGACACAGAGTGCTCGCGATCCTCCCGCAACGAGTCTTTCCGCGGTTTCGGCACCAATTTCAAGGGCCTCAAATAGTTCTGCGACAGACATCGCGTCCTCAGATCTAAAATCCTTCGTACCTTGCGCAACTTTCCTATTTTTTATTTGAGTAGAAAATGAATCGTTCGTCGTTCCTACGTTTATGACTTCAATATAGACATCTGAATTTTCGGCAATCGATGAAATGCCTGCCTCGCCCTTAACAATAAGGTCGGCCATTAGTGCGGTAATTGATTGAGGCCACGGGGTAACCGAATCGTCCTTTGCAATTCCGTGATCTGCGACAAATACGGCCACTGCGCAAGGATCAATCTTCGGCGCAGAGTGTGTGATTCGTGAAATCTGTGCAGCAAGTATCTCTAGTAGTCCTAGCGATTTAGGTGGCTTGACTCGACCATCGAATCCTTCGGTAACTTCAGCGCCAGATAAATCGCTAAATTGGATTTGAGAATGTAGGCCGCGCTTCCAAGCAGAGTCGGGTTCCTTCAAATAAAGATTAAAGCTCTCAAATATGTTCTTGGATGTGTACATAAAAAGAAGGCCGGCGCTTTTGGCACTTTCTAAGTCTGTTTCCAAATCTCCGATATACAGCGCCCGAGATGGCTCTACATCTAACCTTTCTACGGCTTTCGATAAGGGTAAGGGTGAAGGTTTTTCGACCCCGATATCGAGAGATGAAATGCAAAAATCGAAGTATTTAGCTAGATCTATTTCTTCAAGTTTATCGAGCAAATCTTGAGACGTCAGATTTTTTGAATTAGAGACCAGCGCCATTCTTTTATTATTATGAAGATTTTCAAGTAAATCGAGAACTCCTGGAAGAGGTTCGACAGTGATGTCGCTGATGGGAATTCCTGGATTATTCTGAATAACCAACGTATTTCCGATATCGAAAATTACTGCATCAAAATTTTCTAGATCAGCCACGGAATTGATCCTTGCGATGAAGCAATAACGAGCAGAAAGAGAAGAATGGTTGATTCGGCTATTTGCTCCGCAGCACCGAATGCATCTCCCAGCACTCCACCAATTTTTTTAATGACCCATCGAGTAAATATGTATTCAGGAATTAGCAAAACTAATAGGTATAAAGGAAATAGAAAACCAGAATAAGGAATTGTTAAGAGCGCCGCCAGGGCCAAAGAAGCGAACACATGCGCATATTTGATTTCCCTTGAGGCAGTTGCCCCCATCCCTGCCTGATTCGGAGCTGATGGGATGAGCATGAGCACTAATGGAACAATTTTCGAAACTGTATGTGAGGCAAGAAGTGCCAGCGCGCCGTCCTTTGAATTAAATGAAGAAATCAAAGTGAATTGAAAAATCAACTGGAAAGCGATTGCTACAACTCCGTACGTGCCATGCCTTGAGTCTTTGAGAATCTTTAATCTTTCTTCAGGGTTCCAACCGCCAACTAATCCGTCGAAAATATCGCCCAATCCATCAAAGTGAAATGCACCAGTAATGAGAATTGAAAGTAAAAGGGCAAGCGCTGCGGCAGGCCCTCGCGGAAGCACTTGAGAGAGAAAAAAATAGGTCAATCCGCTTAGGGCGCCAATGCAAAATCCAACGAGTGGAAACCAGATTGCCGATTTGTGAAGGCGGACTTCCTCGGAATGTTTTATTGGTATTCGAGTCAAGAATGCAAAGGAAACCTTAATATCATTGAGGAGACTCATTTAATTACAGACTCTATTCCAAAGCGCATGAAAATAACGTTGTCACATAAGCGCGCAAAATCCTGATTCATGCGGCCTGATAAGTCACGAAATTTCCTTGAAACTGGGTGCATTGGAACGATTCCCTCACCAGTTTCATTGGTGACAAAAATAATTGATCCTTTGCGAGATCTTGCTGAATCAATGACGGGCTTAACATCAATTTCGTTTTCCCGCATCATGTTGTTTGATAACCAAAGAGTTAAGCAATCAACTATTACGAGTTCATTCTCTGGGAATTCTTTTAGAGCCTGATCGAGAAGAAAAGGTTCTTCAACTAAATCGAATCCTTCCCCTCTTTCGCTTTTATGATTGGCAATTCTCGTGTTCATTTCATCATCAGAATTTTCTGCTGTGGCGATGAAAAGTGTTCTACCACCATTAGCGATGTGATTTTTGGCTCGAAGCAGCGCCGCAGAACTTTTCCCACTTCGAGCTCCACCTCCTATGAGAGTTAACATTAAATAATTTCACTCCGAGTCTTATTGGCAACAATGACAGTGTGTCCATCTTCAAGAGTGTGAACGCTGATTCCATGATCAAAGGCCATTTTTAATTCATTAGAATGAATAACATTGGACGCTGGCCCATCGAGCAAAACTCGACCTTCGTGCATGACGATCATTCTCTCTGCATACATGGCACCCAAAGTTATGTCATGCATTGTAGATACAATCGTCACACCCTGATTCTTAAGTGATTCAACTTGATTTAAAGTTGTAATTTGATGATGCAGGTCAAGTGCACTTGTTGGTTCGTCTAGGAGCATCACTTCTGGTTCCTGCACAATAGCTCTGGCAATAAGCACTCTTTGTAACTCGCCTCCAGATAGTTGAGTTACAAGTTGACTTTGAAGTCCAACAAGTTGAGTTTCTTCAAGAGTATTTTGAATCAGCACTCGACCTCGACGCCGCTCTCGACCCCAGCCATCAAGTTTTGAGCGACCAAGGGCTAAGTATTCGATTACTGTCATACCAAGAGGAATTTCTGGTCGTTGCGGCACGAAGGCTACGTTCCTACTCATATCTTTAAAGACTTCAACGCCATTTACCTTGATTGATCCTGAATACGGATGCATTCCTAAGAGCGCCTTGAGCAGAGTAGTTTTTCCTGCGCCATTAGGCCCAACGATGCACGTCCAAGTTCCTGAAGGAATGTTTAACGTCACCGAGGACAAAACAGATTTTTCTCCGTAGTTGATTGAAAGATTTTCGACGCTTATCACTACTGGATACCTCCTCTTTTTGCTCGAAGTACAAATAGGAAAAATGGAGCGCCGATAAATGCAGTAATTACTCCAATAGGGAGTTCGGCAGGAGAAATTAACGTGCGCGCACCTAAATCAGCAAGAACTAAGAAAGCCGCCCCGGATAATGAAATTGCAAGGAGTGCTCGATTTGTCGCCCGCTTAGTAATTCCGCGAATAATGTGAGGAACAACAATTCCGACAAAGCCAATAAGTCCGCTTACTGAAACGGCAGTTGCCGTCGCAAGAGTTGCTGCTCCAACAGCAATCATGCGAATCTTATTTGGAGAGATTCCGAGCGAAAAGGCTTCTTCGTCGCTGAGCATCAGTCCATCCAGCAGTTTTGAAATTCGAATTAATATTGCGAGGGCGAGAAAAATATATATTGAGGCCCATTTAACACTTTGCCAATCGGCCACTGTAAGTTCGCCGAGAATCCATGAGTAAACCGGACGAAGCACTTGACTATTTCTCTGTTGGAGAAAAGTTTGAATCGCTGTTGCAAAGGAACCAACTGCAATACCTGATAAGAGCAAGGAACTTGGATCAGAGAAAAATTTTCCAGCAACCAAAAACGTTGCCAAAACTGCTAAAACTCCACCGAGGAAAGCAAATATGGGCAGAGCTGCCGTAAAAGTTTTCCCACTTCCAGTTATTGCCAAAGTCGCACCTAAACCTGCGCCAGCTGCCGCCCCCAGCAGATATGGATCCGCTAGAGGATTTCTAAATACCGTTTGATAGACAGCTCCACTTGTTGCTAGGGCAGCGCCGACCAAAGCAGCTAGAGCGACTCTAGGTAATCTAATTTGAAGTAACAACGTTCTATCTTGATCCGAGAGGCCAGAACTTTGCCCGAGAAGAGTCTTTAAAACGCTGAGAAAATCTAATTTTACGGGACCGATACTCGTAGCAAGGAGACAAGAAAGAACTAAAACCAATCCAAAGATGGCAGTCATCTGCCATCTCCAGATTGGAGCTAGTTCATTCTTTGAAGTTTTCATTACTTAATGGTCTCCGCCACGACTCTGTAGAAGTCAACGATGCGAGGACCCCAACGAGAAGGAATATCTTGAGGAAGAACCACAATACGATTTTTCTTTACCGCCTCAATCTGTGACCATCCTGCGCGGTTCTTTACCGTTTGGGCGTTTTGAGAGGCATAACCATCTGCCAAGAAAATTATCTGAGGATTGCTTTTGATGAGATATTCAGCAGTAATTTGTGGATAGCCAGATTTATCTGCACCATTTGCGGCATCGGCTACATTCTTTAACCCAAAATCTTTATACACCGAACCGATAAATGTTTTTGATGTAGCTGAATAAAGAGTCTCATCTAATTCATGAAAGAAACGTAGCTTGGGACTCTTCGACGAAGTTCTAAGAATCAAGGAAATATCTGATTTCATTTTCTTGACTAGCGCTTTAGCGGCTGGGAGATTACCGGTAGCCAGGCCTAAAATTTCTATTTCTGAATAAGCATCATTTACTCTCGCAGCAGCTTTCTCCATAATTACTGGAATACCAAGTTTTGTAAGAGATTCTTTTGCAACTTTTGATTTGGTTGAGTCCACCGAGAGAATGACCATGTCCGGTTTTTGCGCAACTATGGCTTCGATGTTGGGATCGAATCCACTAAGAGCGCTTTTGGGCGCCTCTATTGGAAAATTTGATTGATCGTCAACAGCCAGCACTTGTGGCCCTGCCCCAATTCCGAAGAGTATTTCTGTGGCGGTAGGGGAGAGAGAAATAATCTTGATGGGTTTGGTTTTAATAGTTGTGACATATCCACCGGATTTAACTGTAATTGGATAACTAGTAGCTGCACTTGCGTTACTTACAGAAAATAATTGTGCTGGAATTAAAAGAACTGAAGTTAGTACCAGAGAGAAAATTGTCGGTTTCGAAAATAGCGAGAATCGATCTTTAAGCATAAAAAACTCCCTCAAGGGTTTGAGGGAGGAAAGAGGGCAATCTGCAATTTCGCAAAAGGCCCGACCTTCCTCCGAGGTCGGAAATCTTCGGCGTATGCGCCAGGCGACCTGGCTTAGACCACTGCAATTCATATGAATTACGAGTCTTTACAGTTGCGGGAACAGCACCGGAATTTAACCGGATTTCGCTAAACGCAACGCCCCTGAAGGCAAGAATTAAACCCGTAGGCCCGATTCTTTTTCAGTGGCGTCAACATAGCACGCCACATTTAAAAAGCTAGAACTTATCTCCTGGCTTCACCTGTGGGCGTGGCACTCGAATTCGCCTCAAAGAAATAGCTCGCGAGAAGATGTAAAAACCGATCCCCTTGTACGTCGCGTTCGGGAAGCGCTTAATAAATTCGCCTTTGATTCGGCGATTCAAGATGAAGCCCTCAACGATTGAAAAAATCAAAAGTGTGTACATAAGTATTGTTCCGAAAGCTGTTAGTGCCGGAACTTGAAATATCGAGAGAATAAGAACTACGAAAGTTGCGGGCATCAAATATTCAGCCATACCTCGTCTTGAATCAACAAAGTTTCGAACAAAACGCTTTTCTGGTCCGCGATCGCGGGGGAGAAGCGCACTTTCATCGCCGCGAAGTTGAGCTTCTCTCTGAGCAACTCTTGCAGCACGAGTTGCTGCGCGTTGGCGTTCTTTCTCTGCCTTAGATGATGCAGGTGCAAGAGAGGAAACCTTGCGGGTTGCTTCTGCATCCTTACGCTTTGGAGTGGGGCGACCCTTTTTTGCTGGCTCTTTAGTCATGGGCGCACTATATACAAATAATTCTAGAGAGCTCGAATTTCTAGAGGGAGAGCATTCGTTCAAGAGCAATTTTTGAATATGCCGAAACGCTCTCATCAACCTTTATTTGATTTACGAGATGGCCAGAGACCAGTGATTCCATCGCCCAAACTAGATGTGGCAGATCGATTCGATTCATAGTGGAGCAATAACAAACGGTCTTATCAAGAAAGACTATTTGCTTATCAGGATTGTTCTTTGCAAGCCTTGAGACCAGGTTGAGTTCGGTGCCAATTGCCCACTTACTTCCCGCTGGTGATTCTTCGACAGTTTTTATGATGAATTCAGTACTACCCACGACATCGGCGCTTTTAACAACTTCGTGCTGGCATTCAGGATGCACTAGAACCTGAACTCCTTGGAGCCTATTGCGCACTTCATCGACAGATTCTTTAGTAAAGCGTCCATGAACTGAACAATGTCCGCGCCACAAGATTACTTTTGCTTCTTTAATTTCTCTCTCAGTAAGACCACCCATTGGTTTCCATGGATTCCACAGAACGCAATCCTGGAGTGTGAGTCCAAGTGAAAGTACCGCTGTATTTCTTCCAAGGTGCTGATCAGGTAAGAAAAGGATTTTCTCACCTTGAGTAAGAGCCCACTCCATTGTCTTTTTTGCATTTGAAGATGTACAAATCGTTCCGCCGTGTTCACCTGTGAAGCTCTTGATTGCAGCAGATGAATTCATATATGTAACAGGAATAGTTTTAGTAGCAACTCCTATGGATTCAAGTTCTTGCCAGCATTTTTCAACTTGATTAGCCGTAGCCATATCAGCCATTGAGCATCCTGCAGCCAAATCTGGAAGGATTACTTTTTGATCTGCAGTTGTGAGTATGTCTGCGCTTTCAGCCATGAAATGAACTCCGCAGAAAATAATGTATTCGGCGCTTGACTTAGCAGCGGCAGCTTGCGCTAATTTAAATGAGTCGCCGGTAATGTCAGCAAAGTCGATTACTTCATCACGTTGATAGTGGTGCCCTAGAACAAGTGCACGTTCTCCAAGGCCTGCGCGAGCAACGCGCGCACGTTCAACAAGGGTTGGATCACTTACTTCGGGAAGTTCGCCGGTGCACGAGACGCCCCGTTCTGAAGCTAAATCGCGGCCTTGCCCCAGCAAAAGTAAATCTGTAAGCGAACGAGAACCGGTGGTCATCTGCATATTCTTACCTATAGACGCGCTTCGTGTCGCATTGGAGGCCATTGGCTAGTAATCTTTGGGCATGACTACTGAGACAACCACGACGCAAACTACAACTACATCAGGAATTCTTCTTACCGACGTTGCAGCTTCAAAGGTTTCTGCGTTGCTAGCCCAAGAAGGTCGCGATGATCTTTACCTACGCGTTGCAGTTCAGCCAGGTGGATGTTCAGGTCTTCGTTACCAGCTCTATTTCGATGATCGCAATCAAGAGGGTGATGTAGCTCGTCAATTTGGAAGCGTCAAAGTTGTAACAGACAAGATGAGTGATCCATACCTTGCTGGCGCAACAATTGATTTTGTTGACACTATCGAAAAGCAAGGATTCACAATCGATAATCCAAATGCACAAGGTTCATGTGCATGCGGCGATTCATTCAACTAATACCCTGAACTTTTCGCCAGCTAGCGTAAGTTTCTGGCTATGAAAATCGGTGTCGCTGGCTCTATTGGTTTAGATCACCTCATGACTTTCTCGGGGAAGTTCACCGACTCTTTTGTTACTGGTTCACTTGAAAAAATTTCTCTCTCATTCCTTGTTGATGATTTAGACGTTCGTCGAGGCGGAACCGGCGCGAACATTGCATTTGGACTTGGTGTTCTTGGATTAAACCCAATTCTGATCGCCGCAGCTGGAAAGGATTGGGCTGATTACGATGCCTGGCTCACTCGTCACGGAGTTGATACATCGCACACCGTTGTTTCAGAGACGCTACATACAGCCCACTTTGTCGTAACTACAGATACCGAACTCAATCAAATTGCATCATTCTTTCCCGGTGCAATGAGCGAGGCGCGAAATATTGAACTCAACCCAATAATGGACAAAGTTGGGCGATTAGATCTGATCATCATCTCTCCTGATGATCCTGAAGCGATGCTTCGTCATACAGAATCAGCACTTGCCCAGGGCATTGCAGTTGCAGCAGATCCTTCACAGCAACTCGCATATATGTCAGGCGATCAAATTAAGCGTCTGATTGATGGAGCTACATATTTGTTTATGAATGAATATGAATTAGCCCTTGCGGCACAGAAGACGGGCTGGAGCGAAGACGAAATCCTAAAGCGCGTGAAATTTCGAATTGTCACCATGGGTTCCAAGGGCGCACGAATTGAATCCGCGGCAAGTCAAGTGATTTCAATTCCCTGCGCTAAAGAAAAGGCCAAAGTTGATCCAACAGGTGTTGGTGATGCTTTCCGCTCAGGATTTATTGCAGGTCTAGCTTGGGGATTCTCACATGAGCGTTGTGGACAAATTGGATCAATGCTGGCAACTCTTGTCATTGAAACAAAAGGAACACAGGAGTACAGATTTACAAAGAATGAATTTATTGAACGTTTTGCAGAAGCTTATGGAAAGAGTGCATCCGAAGAGGTTGCCGCTGTATTACCGGTTTGAACGCTTTTGTAACTCTGTAACCGCTTCGTTTAACGCACCCGCAAAGGCACGGATATCTTCTTCGGTTGTTTCTGGGTGAATTGTTGTTCGAATGTTTCCGTGAGTAAGAACGCCCATAGCTGCAAGTACATGGCTGGGCTGTAGATCCATTGCTGTACATGCCGAACCAGAGTCAGCGGAAAATCCTTGACTGGCAAGAATGCGCAGTAACTCTTCCCCATCGCAATATTCGAAAGAAGCCGAAAGTAAATGGGGGAGTGATTGATCTAGCTTTCCTGCGATTTCCGCATTGGGAATCAGTGAGCGCAATAGTGAATTTAGTTTCCGGATGCTTGCTTCATCTTTTTGAAAATTTTCAAGTGCTACAGCTGCGCAAATAAGCAGCGGAAGGGAGTGGCTGTAGGGAGTGCGAATATTTGAAATGTGAGGGAGTGGATTTCTCCAGCGCTTCTCATCATTGATAGCCAGAACCCCTATTCCAGCCGGACCTTGCCAAGATTTGGCATCAAAGAGGGCCGTACTCCAGTTTGAAGGTAGCGAAATTCTCGAACCCGTTGCCGTTGCATCTACTGCAACAAAGTCTGCCTCTAATTCCTTTTGTTGGATTACGCCAGTTTCAATATTTGCCAATTGGTAAGAGAGAACAGTTTTTGTATTTTGTTTATCTGGAGGAATTAACTGGCCTTCCGAGGTTACTGCGAGTTCTAGGACTGGACCATTATGGGATCTGGCAGTGGCAATGATTTCGCTACGATCAATTGATCCATAAATAAGAGTTGCATCATGAGTGAGTAATCCACCGATAGATAAAAAATGTCCAAGACAGGGTTCGCCGATGATTTCCAATTGGCGCACTTCTACGCCAAGGGCATGGGCCATGCTTTCAATAGCCTGATTTTTCAATAGCGCCGCTCTTGAAGATTCTTGCGAAAGTTTTCTAGGGTCGGCCCAACCGGCATCAAGTGCAGCCAAGAGCGACTCTTTGGCCACGGCATTTAAGGGGCTTTCGGATTGGAAATTTCCTGTGACACGAACCACCTAGCGAACGCTACTAGCCCTTGCAGCAGGGGGCGAATCCCCCGACTATCCTTTCCCTATGTCTGCTCCCAAGAAGAATCACCGCAGCTCCTTCGCCCTAGCCGCACTCATGGTGCCGGCACTTTTACTCTTAACGGGTTGTTCAAAAGTTTCAGGACTTGGTTATGAAGAAGGACTTTCAAGCGTTAATGACATCTCACTTTCACTTTGGCAGTGGGCTTGGATAACTGCCGGTGTCGTAGGAGTTTTCACATTCATTCTCATTGTCTGGCCAGCGATTTTCCATCGCGCAAAAGTCGGCCAACCAGAATTTCCGAAGCAGACGCAATACAACATTCCGGTTGAAATTCTCTACACAGTAATCCCATTCATCATTGTTGCTGTTCTCTTCTATTTCACAGCAATTAAAGAGTCAAAGATCGTTGAAAA
>WLNK01000029.1 GCA_009699795.1 Actinomycetota bacterium
CGACGGACTCGGAAACTACGAATACGGTTGGTCAGATTCCAATGATGCTGGCAGCAATGCAAAGCGCGGCCTTAATGAAGATGTCGTACGCGATATCTCATCTAAGAAGAGCGAGCCACAGTGGATGTTGGATATGCGCCTTAAAGGACTTTCACTCTTTGAGAAGAAGCCAATGCCATCTTGGGGTTCAGATCTATCTGGAATTTTCTTTGACACGATTAAGTACTTTGTGCGTTCGACAGAGAAGCAAGCAGCTACGTGGGAAGACTTGCCTGAAGATATTAAAAACACATATGACCGCTTGGGTATTCCTGAAGCAGAAAAGCAACGCCTAGTTTCAGGAGTCGCAGCGCAATACGAATCAGAGGTTGTTTACCACTCAATTCGTGAGGATTTGGAAAAGCAAGGCGTTATCTTCCTTGACACTGACAGCGCGCTAAAGCTGCACCCAGAACTCTTCAAAGAATATTTTGCAACAGTTATTCCTGTTGGTGACAACAAGTTTGCCGCTCTTAATACATCAGTGTGGTCCGGTGGATCATTTATCTATGTTCCAAAGGGCGTGCATGTAGATATTCCTCTACAGGCCTACTTCCGCATTAACACCGAAAATATGGGTCAATTCGAGCGCACTTTAATCATTGCGGATGAGGATTCATATATTCACTACGTCGAAGGCTGCACTGCTCCTATTTATAAATCAGATTCTCTTCACTCTGCAGTTGTTGAAATTATTGTTAAAAAAGGTGCTCGTGTTCGCTACACGACAATTCAAAATTGGTCTAATAACGTTTATAACCTTGTAACAAAGCGTGCTACATGCGCTGAAGGTGCAACTATGGAATGGGTAGATGGAAACATCGGTTCAAAGGTAACCATGAAGTATCCAGCTGTAATGCTTATGGGTCCACATGCAAAGGGTGAGACTCTCTCACTCGCATTTGCTGGTCCAGGACAGCATCAAGATTCTGGAGCAAAGATGGTTCACGCAGCTCCACATACCTCTTCATCTGTTATTTCTAAATCTGTAGCTCGCGGTGGTGGTCGTACTTCATATCGCGGTCTCGTGCAGGTTCAAGAAGGCGCACATCATTCCAAGAGCACTGTTAAGTGCGACGCTCTTCTCGTAGACACAATTTCTCGATCTGATACATATCCATATGTTGATATTCGCGAAGATGATGTATCTATGGGACACGAAGCAACAGTTTCTAAAGTAAGCGATGATCAACTTTTCTATCTCATGTCTCGTGGGCTCACTGAAGACGAAGCTATGGCAATGATTGTTCGTGGATTTATTGAACCAATCGCACGTGAGCTTCCGATGGAGTATGCACTCGAACTCAACCGTCTCATTGAACTTCAAATGGAAGGTGCAGTTGGTTAATGAGCACTCTCACAACTAACTACTTAACCCCAACTGGCCGCGAGGAAGCTTGGAGATTTACACCTCTAAAAAGGCTTGGCGGTCTCCATGATGGAAGCGCCAAGATTGAGGATCGCAATTCTCTTTCCTATTCAGGTTCGTCAGCAGGAGTTTCTTTCGATCGATTATCGCGCGCATTGGCTCCAACACTGACAGAGATTGATGACGTAATAGTTTCCAGAATTCGCGATCACGCAAGTGATGTAGCTGTTTTGACAATAAAGGCAGAGAGCGAAATCGCCGAACCAATTTACTTAAACCGCATAAAAGGTGGACTTGCGAGTGCAGAACTTTCGCGAGTTCAGATTCGCATTGAAAGCCATGCCAAGGCAACAATTATTATCGAAAATAACGGGGGAGCAGTTCTTGCTGAAGATATAGAAATTAGCGTTGCCCCTGGAGCCTCACTAACTTTTATTACTCTTCAGGAATGGGATGCAGGCTCCATTCACGCTGCCCGACATCACGCAATTGTTGATCGAGATGCAACTTTCAAATCTATTGTGGTCACTGTAGGCGGTTCACTTGTACGAATGCTTCCGACCGTAGATTTCATAGCTCCAGGTGCATCGGCCGAACTTCTTGGCGTCTATTTTGCGACTAGCGGGCAATTCTTTGAACATCGAATGTTTGTTGACCACAAAGTACCTAATGCGAAATCACGAGTAAATTACAAAGGCGCCCTGGCTGGAGATCAGGCACACACCGTATGGATCGGTGATGTTTTTATCCGCGCTGCAGCCGAAGGCACAGACACCTACGAACTCAATCGCAATCTCCTTCTCACCGATGGCGCTCGAGCAGACTCAGTTCCAAATTTGGAGATTGAAACCGGAGAAATCGTTGGAGCAGGCCACGCAAGCACGACGGGACGCTTTGATGATGAACAACTCTTCTACTTAATGTCTCGTGGAATCGAATTAGAAGATGCGCGCAGACTTGTCGTACGTGGTTTTTTTAATGAAATTGTCTCTGAAATAGGCGTTGAAACTATTCAAGAGCGACTTATGAATCGCATTGATGACGAACTTGCAAAGGCAGGCAAATAGATGAGCGATCTCCTATTAACTGACCTAGCAGCCGGAAAGCCAGTTCGAATCGAGAAAAATGGCGAAGCTATCTGTGTAACAAAGGTTGGCGATGAAGTTTTCGCAATCGGAGATGTCTGTTCTCACTCTGATGCATCCCTTGCTGAGGGAGAAGTAAATGGCTACAAAATTGAATGTTGGTTACATGGTGCCGAATTTGATCTTCGAACAGGTCAAGCGCTAACACCACCGGCAGTTGCTCCAGTGAAGACTTTTTCAGTAAGCGTCGACGGAAACTCCGTCACGGTAGAAGCGTAATCGGGGAATAGATGAGCACATTAGAAATCCGCGGCCTTAAAGTTTCGGTTGATACAGAGAACGGCGCTGTCGAAATCTTGAAGGGTGTTGATTTAACAATCAAGTCAGGACAGACACATGCAATTATGGGTCCTAACGGTTCTGGCAAATCAACGCTTGCGTATTCAATTGCGGGACATCCAAAGTATGCAATTACAGGTGGAACCGTCACGCTCGATGGTGCAGATGTTTTAGAAATGACCGTCGACGAGCGTGCCAAAGCTGGTCTTTTCTTAGCAATGCAATACCCAGTTGAGGTCCCTGGAGTATCAGTTTCAAACTTCTTACGTACTGCTGCAACAGCGCTGCGCGGTGAAGCGCCGAAACTTCGTACATGGGTTGGTGAAGTCAAGGATGCGATGGAAGCGCTACACATGGATCCTTCGTTTGCCCAAAGAAATGTCAATGAGGGTTTTTCTGGTGGAGAAAAGAAGCGTCATGAAATTATGCAGCTAGAACTTCTCAAACCAAAGATTGCAATCCTTGATGAGACTGATTCTGGTTTGGATGTTGATGCACTTCGTATTGTTTCAGAAGGCGTAAATCGCGCAAAGGATTCAAACAACGTAGGCGTACTTCTCATCACGCACTACACGCGTATTCTTAAGTACATCAAGCCGGACTTCGTGCACGTATTTGCTAATGGTCGAGTTGTTGAAGAGGGCGGACCAGAACTCGCAGACAAGCTAGAAGCAAATGGCTATGCGGAGTACGTCGGGGCCTAATGTCATTAGACGCTTTAACCATTAGAAAGGATTTTCCGATATTTGATCGGACAGTTCGTGATGGAAAGCGCCTTGTTTACCTTGATAGTGGTGCAACTAGTCAAAAGCCTCTCAGCGTCATTGATGCTGAATCGAATTTTTATAGGTTTCATAACGCAGCGGTTCATCGTGGCGCGCATCAATTGGCCGAGGAAGCCACCGATGCCTTCGAAAACGCTCGTGAAATAGTTGCAAAATTCATCGGAGCCAAAAGCGATGAAATCGTATTCACTAAGAGCGCAACTGAATCTCTCAACCTCATTGCTTACGCTATAGGTAATGCAAATCCTGGCAATCGTTTCCACCTCACGCCATCCGATGGCATTGTCGTTACAGAGATGGAACACCATGCCAATTTGATTCCTTGGCAACAGTTATCGCAGCGAACAGGCGCAAAATTAAGTTGGTTTGAAGTAACCCCGGAAGGAAGACTTGATCTCTCTAACATGGCAAGCGTAATTACTGAAAATACGAAGGTCGTTGCTCTAACTCATCAGTCAAACGTTCTCGGGACGATTAACCCTTTGGATGCCATCGTCAAGCGCGCACACGAAGTAGGTGCAGTTGTAGTACTCGATGCATGTCAATCTGTTCCACATACTTCTCTCAATGTAAAAGATCTAGGTGTTGATTTTCTCGCTTTTTCTGGACACAAAACCGTTGGGCCAACTGGAGTAGGAATTTTCTGGGGAAAGTCCGAACTCTTACTAGAACTGCCACCATTTCTCACCGGTGGATCAATGATCGAAAATGTAACAATGACTTCAGCTACTTGGGCTCCGGCACCTAAGAAATTTGAAGCAGGTGTTCCCAATATGGCGCAAGCAGTGGGTCTAGGCGCTGCTCTGAAATACTTGAGCGAAATTGGCATGGGCTCTATTTCACAACACGAGAAGATGCTTACCTCTTCCTTGTTAACTCAATTGGCGCAAATTTCAGAAGTGAAAGTCATAGGACCAAAAGATATGGTTGATCGCGGAGCTACAGTTTCATTCACAGTGGGTGAGATTCATCCACACGATCTAGGACAGTATTTAGATTCACTAGGAATTGCTGTGCGTACAGGACACCATTGCGCTTGGCCTTTAACGCGCAAACTCGGAGTACCAGCTACCACTCGAGCTTCAATGTATCTCTACAACACCCAAGAAGACATAGACCTTTTAGTGACCGGCGTTAAGGGTGCAATGAAATATTTTGGGAGCAAATAATGGAACTCGACTCCCTTTATCAAGATATTATTTTGGATCACTATAAGCATCCGCAAAACAAGAAATTAGCCACTAGCTACGACGCGCAAGTTCATCACATTAATCCAAGTTGTGGAGATGAAATCACCCTGAACTTAACACTCAAAGATGGGCTCGTTGATTGCATTACGTGGGACGGTGTTGGGTGCTCAATCTCCCAGGCAAGTGTTTCTATATTGAGCGATTTGCTCAAAGGCAAAACAATTTCGCAAGCACAGATTATTCAGGATGAATTTCTCCATCTCATGCAGAGTAAAGGTTCTAAAGATGGCAGCGCTGAACTGTTAGAAGATGCCGTGGCTTTGGCTGGTGTTTCAAAGTATCCAGCTCGAATTAAGTGCGCCCTTCTTGGTTGGATGGCCTATAAAGATGCAGTCGTTCAAGCCCAATCAAAGTAAGATTAGATGAACAATTAGATATGAGGAGAAGTTAATGACAGCGAAGATAGATGACGTGACTGAGGCGATGAAAGATGTTGTCGACCCAGAACTCGGTATCAATGTTGTTGATCTTGGTCTGATTTATGACGTAATGGTTGATGAGAGCAATATAGCAATTCTCAATATGACTCTAACATCGGCTGCCTGCCCACTCCAGGATGTCATTGAAGATCAAACACGCGCTGCCTTAGCTCCTCTGACTTCTGATGTAAAAATCAATTGGGTATGGATGCCGCCATGGGGTCCGGATAAAATCACCGACGATGGTCGTGAGCAACTACGCGCTCTCGGCTTCACGGTTTGATAAATCAAATCGCATTCCTAGAAATTAGTTTCTAATGTCAATGCATGCCAGTTGGATGGCTCTTCGCACTCTAGGTTCAGATCAATCTGTTAAGAATGCAAAGTTAAAACCTGGAACCTTAAAACGAATAGCTGGATATGCCGCACCATACAAAATAATTTTCATTATTTTTTTCTTCGCCCTGATTCTGGACGCTCTCTTGACGGTTGCCACACCGCTGCTCCTAAGAGAGCTCGTGGATAAGGGAGTAGTTCCCAAAGATGGCGCTCTGGTTACAAAACTTGCAGTAGTTGTGGGCTTGTTGGCCATTGTCACCGCGGCCATCAACGTTTTGGTTCGCTGGATTTCAGCAAAGATTGGCGAAGGCCTAATTTACGATTTACGATCTCAAGTTTTTGAACACGTACAGGAACAATCGGTTGCCTTCTTCACTCGCACTCAAACCGGGGCGCTGATAACTCGCATTAACAGTGATGTCATAGGTGCTCAGCGAGCTTTTACTTCAACTTTTTCGGGAGTAATAAGTAATACTCTGACGCTTTTATTGGTTGTAGGAACACTCCTTGCACTGAGTTGGCAAATTACTTTGGCATCGCTTGCTTTGCTGCCAATATTTCTTGCTCCCACCAAATGGATTGGTTCAAAATTGCAGGGCTACACCCGCGATTCTTATGAGCTAAATGCCGAAATGTCATCTGCTATGACTGAGAGATTTAATGTTTCAGGAGCGCTTTTAGTCAAGCTTTATGGTGATCCAAGTGATGAGTCTTGGATGTTTAGAAAACGAGCTAGAAGAGTTGCAGATATCGGTATTTCAATGGCAATGCTCAACACCTTTTTCTTCATTGCGCTCATTAGTATCGCTGCGATAGCGACCGCGGTGGCATACGGCGTAGGCGGACACCTTGCTATAAGTGGTTCAATCACTGTTGGAAGTTTGATTGCTATAACAACACTTCTTGCCCGGCTTTATGCGCCGCTGGTCTCACTAGCATCTGTTCGCGTAGATGTGATGGGCGCTCTAGTTTCATTCGAAAGAGTTTTTGAGGTGCTTGATCTAGTTCCTATGGTTCAAGATGCGGTTGATGCAAAAAAACTTGAGTGTCAAACGCCTGAAATTGAATTCGAAAATGTTCATTTCTCTTATCCCAAGGCGAGCG
This sequence comes from Actinomycetota bacterium, assembly GCA_009699795.1. GTDB lineage: Bacteria > Actinomycetota > Actinomycetes > Nanopelagicales > Nanopelagicaceae > Planktophila. Next base: position 6,730 of record WLNK01000029.1, read on the forward strand.
ATATATCCCTTGCTTCCCTTGAGTCCGCAGCGAGACCAGAACTTGTTGATTCTGGTGAAATTCTTAAGGGCATTTCATTTACGGCTAAGCCCGGAACGTTAACCGCTTTAGTTGGTCCTTCGGGTGCAGGCAAGACCACAATAAGTGCACTGCTACCTAGACTTTACGATGTTTCCGCAGGTTCAATAAAAATAGATAGTCAAGATATTCGAACTCTAACTCTTGCTTCACTGCGCCATAACATTGGCGTAGTAATGCAGGATTCTCATCTTTTCCACGATTCGATTGCGGCAAATTTGCGGTATGCAAAACCTGATGCAACGGATTCCGAAATGCAAAAGGCATGCGAAGCAGCACAAATTTGGGAGCTCATTCAAAGTTTGCCAAATGGATTCGACACAATGGTGGGAGAGCGCGGTCATCGCCTTTCTGGGGGAGAAAAACAACGCCTAGCAATTGCGCGCCTTTTACTCAAAGCCCCTTCAATAGTTGTATTGGACGAAGCGACAGCGCATCTAGATTCAGAAAATGAAGAGCTTGTTCAACGTGCGCTAAGTAAAGCTCTTCAAGGCAGAACAAGTATCGTCATCGCTCATCGGTTAAGTACGATTATGGCTGCAGATCAAATTTTGGTTTTAGAAAATGGTCACATCGTTGAACGTGGTCGACATGAAGAACTCATTGCCAAGAGTGGTCTTTACTCAGAACTTTTCGCGCGACAGGATCTCACTACGACGAATGAGTAATCGTCCATAAATGATCAGTCCTGCGAAGAAGAGCCATTGAACCGAGTAAGCCATATGTGGACCATCGGAAATTTCTGGCAAGCTGGCTGGTACTTGCGGCGTTAGCTCTGAATTAGAACCGCTAATTAAATCGACGTAAAAATTCTCAGAATCAAGACCTGACTGGGCATTTAGTTTTCTTATTAGGCCACCGCTTTTTGAAGTTGGCACTGCAAAGAATGCTCCTTGCGGCAAAGAACTATCGAGCCGTAAGCGACCACGTATTTGCACCCGCCCTGTTGGTGCCGGCGTAATCACTGGGGGAGTCTTGGCAGTGGCTCCTGCCTGTACCCACCCTCTATCAATCCAAAATTTATATCCATCCTCGCTTGTGAATCGCGTTAAGACTTCAAATCCATATTTACCTTCGAAATATCTATTGCGTAAAAGTATTTGATTATCCAGGTCAAAGGTTCCGCTGGTTAAGACTGTTCGCCATTCATAATTTTCGACGCTCTTGTAAGTATCACTTAACTGAAGATCTGGTTTTTCAATACGCGCAGAAATTATCGAATTTTTCTGGTGCCGATCCAAGCCCCGTTGGAATTGCCATTGCGTAGCCCATAGACAAGCAATTACCAACAACGCGGCTACCGCAGAACGCAGGAGTGAATTTTTTTCCTTCACAAAAAGTAGATTACTCGAGTGAGCGAGTTTTATTCTTAAGGATTGATGCGCCAGGAATGATGGTCTCTCGACCCGCGTTCGCAATAACTACCGCAAAATAAGGAAGAGTTACTGCACCAAGAAGTGCAAACCATCGAAATGGACTTGGTAATACGACTGTCAAAATAAAGCATGCTGTTCGAATCATCATGCTAAAAAAGTATCTGCGTTGCCTGGCCGCCTGGTCGTTTGTAAGAGAGGTAGGCGCACTTGTGATGTCATATGCGATTGGTTCCTTCGGTGACTTGGCCATTTGCCAAGAGTATGGGGGATATCAGGCTCGCGCGAGTCGAAGAATTGCCATTACGCATAAGTAGTCAGGTAAGTTTTGACACATGTCAGCAGATCAAAGCATCGCTCTCGTTACCGGCGGTAATCGAGGTATTGGTCTTGCCATTGCCAAATCGCTAAAGAGTCAGGGCCATAACGTCATTGTCACTTACCGTTCTGGATCTGCACCAGTCGGATTTAACGCCGTCCAAATGGATGTAACTTCCATGGAGAGCGTAGAAAAAGGATTTGAGTCAATTGAAGAACAATGGGGAACGCCCGAAATTATTGTTGCCAATGCCGGTATAACTAAAGACACCTTAGTCATGCGCATGAGTGAAGAAGACTTTGAAGATGTAATTAATGCAAACCTCACTGGTGCATTCCGTGTGGCAAAACGCGCGGTTAAAGGTTTGTTAAAAATAAAGAGAGGTCGACTTATCTTTATTGGATCAGTTGTAGGCGGCGTAGGTTCAGCCGGCCAAGTAAATTACTCAGCAAGTAAAGCTGGTCTTGTTGGAATGGCGCGTTCCTTTGCCCGTGAACTCGGCAGTCGAGGTGTAACTGCAAATGTTGTTGCACCTGGATTTGTGGAGACGGATATGACAGCGACGCTTGATGAAAAGCGTCGGAATGAGATCGCCGGTTCAGTACCACTTGGCAGATTCTGTTCGGCAGAGGAAATTGCAGATGTAGTTGCATTTATCGCATCACCTCAAGCGAGTTATATAACGGGAGCAATCATTCCCGTCGACGGCGGATTAGGAATGGGGCACTAAGCATGGGAATCCTTAAAGGTAAAAACATTCTTGTTACCGGTGTTCTCACCGACGGCTCAATTGCTTTCCACATCGCCCGCCTTGCACAAGAAGAAGGAGCAACGGTTGTCCTTTCTTCATTTGGTCGAGCCTTAAGTCTGACAACTCGAATCGCTGGGCGATTGCCACAAAACGCCCCTGTCATTGAGCTAGATGTTTCCAACCAAGAACATCTGGATGGATTAGCGGCAAAAGTTAAAGAACATGTACCTCATTTAGATGGAGTTATTCATTCAATTGGATTCGCTCCAGAAGCAGCCCTTGGCGGTAATTTTCTTAATACTGCTTGGGAAGATGTTTCTACTGCAGTTCAGATTTCTGCATATTCTTTAAAATCATTAACAATGGCTTCGCGTCCGTTATTTAAGGGCGGCGCATCTATCGTTGGCTTGGATTTCGACGCAAGCGTTGCATGGCCAAAATATGACTGGATGGGTGTTGCCAAAGCTGCCCTTGAATCAACATCACGTTATTTAGCACGTGATCTAGGAGCTGAAAATATTCGGATTAATCTTGTAGCAGCCGGCCCCATCCGGACTATCGCTGCTAAATCAATTCCAGGTTTTGACGAATTTGAAAAGGTTTGGAACGAACGCTCACCACTTGAATGGGATGTAAATGATCCAGTTCCAGCGGCAAAGGCAGCGGTAGCCCTACTTTCGGATTGGTTCCCAAAAACAACGGGCGAAATCATCCATGTAGACGGCGGTTTGCATGCCATGGGTGGCTAAGGCTAAAATTGCCGAAGACCAGTAGCCACAAGCTGCTGCAAGAGGAGCTCACCGCTCCCACCTCCATCGCTATGGCGAGTTGGTTTGTCGAGAATGAACTTAGATTCATTTCTCCTTAGCGGTGCGCGTTTTTTGCGCAATCTTGGAAACTACAAGTGAAACCAAACTAAGGAGCAGAAATCACAACAGAACCGCGCATTAACGATCGAATCCGCACACCCGAAATTCGTCTTATCGGTTACACCGGTGAGCAAGTCGGAGTTGTAGATATCGAGACAGCGCTAAAGATGGCTGATGAAGTTGGTCTTGACCTCGTCGAGATTGCTCCAGAGGCTAATCCACCAGTCTGCAAGATCATGGACTTCGGAAAG
>WLNK01000003.1 GCA_009699795.1 Actinomycetota bacterium
AGGGCTTGAAATCGCCGCAATGACAGGATTTATTATTCGGGGCGCAACGCTCGGAGTTCCAATAATTCTGGATGGGGTTATCACTCTTGCTGCCGCAAGCGCAGCTGCCGAAATCAAACCTGAAATCTTGGGAACACTTATTGCTGGACATCGCTCATCCGAACCTGCATCAAGGATTGCTATAAACCATTTGAAGCTAAAACCAATTCTGGATCTGGATTTGCGACTTGGAGAAGGTACGGGCGCAGTTTTAAGTATTCCTATATTACGGGCAGCGTGTTTGGCTTATGAACGAATGGGAAAGCTAGAAAACTATATTTAGCGAACGTGAGAAGGCACAAAAGGCAGCGTCACTACTTCGCAAATTGAATCTCGGCCGCGAACATCTAATACAACGTTAGAACCAATCTCTATCGTGGGATCGATTAGAGCTAAACCAATTCCCTTTTTAAGAGTCGGTGAGAATGTTCCACTTGTAACTTCTCCGATAACTTTTCCGCTTGAATCCTTTACCTGCATTCCAGCGCGTGGAATACCTCGGTCAGTTGCTGCGATAGCTTTAAGAATTCGCTTGGTTCCCTTTTCTTTCTGAGTTGTCAAAACATCTGATCCTCTAAAACTTCCCTTTTTCCAACCAATCGCCCAGGTTGCTCCAGCTTCAACTGGTGATATGCCAAGTGTGAGTTCGTGTCCATGAAGGGGATAACCCATTTCTGTACGCAAGGTATCTCGTGCTCCTAGCCCGCAAACCAGACCATCAAAAGGTCTTATCGCAGTCACGAGAGCGTCCCAAACTTTGTTTGCATCCGACCACTTTGGCAGAAGCTCGAAACCAAGTTCTCCTGTATATCCAGTTCGGCACAAAATGACTTTGCACCCTGCGATTTCAACATGTGCAAATGCCATGTAATCCAGCTCTGGATTTACTACCAGAGCGCTCATGACTGCGTGGGATTTAGGACCTTGGAGTGCAATAACTGCATATTCTTCATGCAAATTTTTCACTTCAATTCCCGCTGGAGCCAATGACTTCAATACATTGACAACGCTTGCAGTGTTCGCAGCATTTGGAACAAGAAAAAGATCTGAATCTGAGTTTCTGTAGACAATAAGGTCATCAACCACTCCGCCATCATCGTTGCAAAGAAGCGTGTATTGAGCTTTCCCTGCGGCAATACGGTTGAGATCATTTGTCACCATTGAATTCAAAAATTCGACAGCGCCCAGTCCGATAACAGAAGCCTTGCCAAGATGTGAAACATCAAATATTCCAACGCGCTCTCTCACCGCGGTGTGTTCTGCAATAACACCTGAACCTGGATATTCAATTGGCATTAACCATCCACCGAAATCAGCCATTTTGGCGTTAAGGGCTAGGTGTTTTTCGGCCAGTGGTGAATTTTTCATGTCGACAACCTACACTTGCCCAATGCCTAAAATCAGAATTTCAGAAGGAAATGTCAAAGATGACATCCTGGTGGTTGGACTCTCGCGCAAGAGCGCGAAAGATTCTCTGGTAATTGAGTCCGGCGATGTGGCTGTTGATGTCAAAAAATTTCAAAGAATTCTTGAAGATTTAGGCGCTACTGGAAAAACTGAGGAAGTAATAAAGATTCCTGGTAGTACTTCAGGTTTAGTTGTTTTCACGGGTCTTGGCGAATTCGGCAACCAATATACAAATGAAGTTTTACGACGCGCAGCAGGATCTGCCGCCCGTGAATTGGTCGGACACACAGCCGCAACTTTTTCCTTACCAAATGCCGATGAAAGTGCAGTCCATGCGATTGCCGAAGGTGCTGGGCTTGGGGCATATACATTTGATGAGTTTCGTGGGAACACTAAAAGTGAACGCAAAGCGCCCTTAAAAAACATCACTGTGATTAGCAAGAAATACACAAAGAGTGGCGGCGCATTGATTGCCCAACGCGCGCAGATAATTGTCGATTACACATATCTAGTACGCGATTTGATAAATACTCCCCCAAGCCATTTAACGCCAGTTACAATTGTAAATGCTATTCAAAACGCGGTAAAAAAATCTGGGGCAACCGGGATAAGAATCTCAGTTCTAAATGAGGGGCAACTTAAATCTAAGGGATTTGGTGGAATTACAGCCGTTGGTCAAGGTTCAAAAAATCCACCACGACTTCTCAACATCACATATTCCCCGGACAAATCGAAACTTAAAAAGAGCTCGATCAAAACTTATGCCTTCGTAGGAAAAGGAATCACCTTCGATACTGGAGGCTTGGCTCTCAAGCCAGCTCTTGGTATGGAAGCGATGAAATCAGATATGAGTGGAGCCGCTGCCGTTTGCGCAGCAACAATTGCAATTGCACTTCTAAAGCTCCCGATTGAAATTAATACTTACGCTCCCCTTGCGGAGAACATGGTGAGCGAAAATGCGACGCGGCCAAGTGACATCATCACGATGTATGGTGGCAAGACTGTTGAAGTCCTAAACCCGGATGCAGAAGGTCGACTAGTGCTTGGGGATGCCCTTGTAAAAGCACAAGAAAATAAGAAACTCGATGCAATTATTGATGTAGCAACGCTGACCGGTGCACAAGTGGTTGCACTCGGTACGCGCACAAGCGCAGTTATGACAAACAATGAAGTGTTAAGAAACAGTTTCTTGAAAGTTGCAGAAGCAAGTGGTGAAGCGTTCTGGCCAATGCCCCTTCCTGTTGAACTCCGCGCATCACTTGATTCTCCAGTTGCAGATCTAGCAAATATCGGCGAACGAATGGGTGGAATGCTTGTCGCTGGATTATTTCTAAAAGAGTTTGTTGCCGATGATTTGCCATGGCTACACCTGGATATCGCCGGCCCTGCATTTAATGAGAGCAAGCCCCATGGATACACACCTGTCGGTGGCACTGGTATTTCACTTCGCTCATTGGTTGGGCTGGCCGAGTCCGCTGCTCAGTAAGTGAGATTTCCCTTGCGCGTAATAAAGCGCACACTCCCAGTTCGTCAATTTCACCTGCTGGCTGGCAAGATAGGGCAATAGTTACTCATACTTAAGAGGGAGTTCTCCAGGTGTCGAATTTGGATCTTGTTGTTCTAGGTGGCGGCAGCGGCGGATACGCAGCAGCCCTTCGTGGTTCGCAGCTAGGACTTTCTGTTGCACTCATCGAAGCCGACAAATTAGGTGGAACTTGTTTACACCGCGGTTGCATCCCTACTAAGGCCCTCCTCCATGCTGGCGAGATTGCTGATGGCACTCGCGAGGCAAGCCACTTCGGAGTAAATGCGACTTTCAACTCGATTGATATGAATGGCGTTAACTCTTATAAAGATGGAGTTATCTCAAAGCTTCACAAAGGATTACAAGGATTAGTTAAGTCTCGCGGAATCACGTACATCGAAGGTCATGGAAAGCTAATTTCGAAAGACACAATCGATGTAAACGGAACGAAGTACACGGGAAAAAATATTTTGTTAGCAACAGGTTCTTATGCCAAAACTCTTCCTGGCTTAGATATTGACGGGAAGCGAGTGCTTACTTCAGATCATGCAATGAAAATGGATTACGTCCCAAAAAGTGCGATAGTCCTAGGCGGCGGAGTTATTGGTTGCGAGTTTGCATCAGTCTGGAAATCATTTGGCTCTGATGTAACAATCATCGAAGGCTTGCCTCATCTAGTGGCTCTTGAAGACGAATCATCAAGTAAGCAACTTGAACGTGCTTACCGAAAGCGCGGCATAAATTTCGAGCTTGGGGTTCGCTTCAAGTCTCACAAAGTAAATGGCGACAGCGTCACAGTTACCCTCGAAGATGGAAAAGAGTTCACCGCAGAGGTGTTGCTCGTTGCCGTTGGTCGCGGACCAGTCTCAGCAGGTCTTGGCTATCAAGAACAAGGAATCACGATGGATCGTGGTTATATCCTCGTCGATAACAAATGCCGCACAAATATTCCTGGAATCTGGGCAGTTGGCGATTTGATTCCAACACTTCAACTCGCTCACGTTGGCTTCGCTGAAGGAATTCTTGTTGCAGAAGAGATTGCAGGGCTAAATCCTCGTCCGATTAATTATGACGGTGTCCCACGAGTTACTTATTCAGAACCAGAAGTTGCATCCGTTGGACTTACAACCGCTCAAGCAAAAGAGCGTGGTCACGATGTAGTTGAACTCAATTATGATTTAGCGGGTAACGGTAAGGCTCAGATATTGCGAACAGCTGGTTCTGTAAAACTTGTTTCACAGAAGAACGGGCCGGTGCTCGGTATTCATATGGTTGGCGCGCGCGTTGGCGAACTTCTTGCCGAAGCGCAATTGATTTTCAATTGGGAAGCAACAGCAGATGACGTTGCACCACTCATTCACGCACACCCAACTCTGTCGGAGGCGATGGGCGAAGCTCATATGGCTCTTGCAGGAAAACCACTTCACGCGCACGGATAAGAGGAAATTGATATGACATTTTCAGTAACGATGCCCGCTCTCGGTGAGAGCGTAAGTGAAGGAACTGTTACACGTTGGCTTAAAGCCGAAGGTGACCATGTAAATGTTGATGAGCCGCTCCTAGAAGTTTCGACTGACAAAGTTGATACAGAAATTCCTTCACCAGTAGCCGGAACTCTTCAAAAGATTATTGTTGCAATAGATCAAACAGTTCCAGTTGGTGCAGAACTCGCAATCATTGCCGACGCAGGGGCATCAACTCCAACTCCTGCAGCACCAGTGGTTGTTGAGCCTGTTACTCCGCCGCCTGCTGCGCCAGTTGTTACAGCACCGGTGACTCCCCCACCAGCTGCTGCCCCTGTTACAACAGCAGCATCTGCATCTAGTGGTGCCGGAACAATTATTGCTATGCCCGCTCTCGGTGAGAGCGTTAGCGAAGGAACTGTTACTCGTTGGCTCAAAAACGTTGGCGACGCAGTTGCAATCGATGAACCGCTACTTGAAGTTTCAACCGATAAAGTCGATACAGAAATTCCTTCACCAGTTGCAGGAATACTTCTTTCGATTGATGTAGCCGTTGATTCAACTGTTCCTGTCGGTGCGCGTCTTGGATTAATCGGTGCAAGTGGTGCCCCTGTTGCAGCCCCTGTAACTCCAGCGCCAGTTGCTCCAGTTGTTGCCGCCCCTGTAACTCCGGCTCCAGTTGCACCAGTAGTTGCAGCTCCAGTTGTTGCTGCACCAGTTGTTGCTGCACCAGTTGTTGCTGCACCAGTTACATCACAACCAACAGATGCTTATGTAACTCCCATTGTTCGAAAACTTGCTTCTGAATTAGGCGTAAACCTTGCAGCGGTAAAGGGAACTGGTATCGGCGGTCGTATTCGCAAGGAAGATGTTGAAGCTGCCGCTCCAAAATCAGCTTCCACCACTGCACCTGCTCAAAGTGCGCCTGCGCGCGCAACAACGCCGAGCGCGGCCGTTGCAGCTTCACCACTTCGCGGCACAACTGTGACGATGTCACGACTTAGAAAAGTCATCGCTGCTCGCATGGTTGAATCCCTTCAAGTAAGTGCGCAACTCACTACCGTTGTTGAAGTTGATGTAACAAAGATTGCTCGACTTCGCGATCGTTCCAAGGCAACATTTGAAGCACGCGAAGGAGTCAAGCTCTCATTCCTGCCCTTCTTCGCAGTTGCAGTGTGCGAAGCGCTCAAGCAGCACCCAGTACTTAATTCATCGGTTGAAGGCGACCAGATTATTTATCACGGAGCAGAACACCTTGGAGTTGCTGTCGATACAGAGCGAGGACTTTTAGTTCCTGTTATTCATAATGCGGGTGACCTCAATATGGGTGGCATCGCAAGAAAGATTTCTGATCTTGCAGCACGTACTCGTGAAAACAAAGTGACGCCAGACGAATTAGGTGGTGGAACTTTCACTCTTACAAATACAGGAAGTCGTGGCGCACTTTTTGATACTCCGATTATCAATCAACCACAAGTAGCCATTCTTGGACTTGGCGCGGTTGTAAAGAGACCAATGGTCGTTAAGGGTGAAGACGGGGGCGAAACAATTGCAATTCGCTCAATGGTTTATCTAGGTCTTTCATACGATCATCGAATCGTTGATGGCGCAGATGCTGCACGCTTCTTGGTAACTTTAAAAGAGCGCCTTGAAGGCGGAGCGTTCGAATCAGATTTGGGACTTTAAATAAAGATGCCACTTCAGCGCATAGCAATTACTGGTTCATCTGGATTAATTGGCAGCGCTCTTGTCGGCCATCTCAAATCCGAGGGTCACACAGTTCAACGACTCGTCCGACGCGATCCAGTGTCCTCCGATGAAATTAAATGGGATCCTAAATCTGGCTACGTAGATATCGAAGCTCTTCGCGGAGTCGATGCTGTAATTCATTTAGCCGGCGTGGGTGTTGGAGATAAGCGATGGTCAAAGAAATACAAAGCAGAGATTTTGAATTCAAGACTTCTCGGTACCACTGCAATTGCAAATGCAGTTGCCGAAGTGCAGCCTTCAGTCTTCATTTCTGCATCGGCTATCGGTTGGTACGGAGAATCAGGTAATCGCGGAGTCATTGAATCCGATAGCTCAGGTGATGATTTTCTTGCTGCTGTTTGTCGAGAATGGGAAGCTGCTGCCGACTTAGCTGGCCCAAATGTGCGAATTGTAAAAATTCGTACGGGACTTGTTTTAGATCCAACTGGTGGTGCACTTGGAAAAATGCTTCCCCTTTTTAGGATCGGTCTCGGTGGAAAACTCGGTTCGGGTAAACAGTGGTGGTCTTGGATAACTCTTCACGATCAAATCCGTGCGATTGATTTCATTCTTGCTCACAAAGAGATCACTGGACCGGTAAACATCACGGCTCCGAATCCAGTGACTAACCAGGAATTTACCTCGGCGCTGGCGCGCGCAATGAAGCGACCTGCACTCTTTCCTGCACCAGCAATTGCACTGAAATTGGCCTTAGGTGGTTTTTCTTCTGAAATATTAGGATCGAAAAAAGTTATTCCACAGAAGTTAACTGATGCAGGGTTTACTTGGGACTACCCGCACGTTTCATCAGCCCTGGATGTATTAGTCGAAAACTAGATAAGTTCTTCTGCAGCCAAACGCCCAGAAAGTAGCGCCCCATTTTGTGATGGTGAAGTCCGGTAATCGCCTGCCACATAAATCCCTTTAGATATACGCGAGGATTGAACAGCTGGGGCATTTATTGGGAAGAGTGGCAAGGCAGCCGGAAGATCAAATTTTGCTACTAACTCCCATTTCGTTGTCGGCACTCCCCACATAATCGAAAGATGGCGGCGCACTTCAGATTCAGAAATAGGTGTCACTGAGGTGCTTGAAATTAAGTTTGCACCCTCAGGGGCATAACTTGGAGCCAAATTTGAAATGACAATCGAATTAACGACCGCTCCTCTTTGTTCGCCATCAACTCTAAGTCTTGATGTTTGTGAAGGCGCATCACTTGTACTGTGATACCACGTCGTGCAACCAAGTTGTTCAGGGGTTGCCGGTAAATCGAGTAATTGAGCCGCGTGCATTGCATCTGTCGCAACAATTATTTCTTCTTCTTTGAACTCATCTAAAGATTCAACGTAGCTGCTAAATTCAATGTTCTTAACCCTGTTAGCCAAGACTTCAGAAACCCGTGCAACGCCCGCAGCAGGAACGCCGGATTTTCCGGAAATAAAACTCTTGATAATTTCTTTCCCTGCAATGGCGCCGACCTTATTCGGATCCGTTAAAAAAACTCCAACTAAGAATGGCTTGAGCACTTTGCGGTAAATAGAACCAGCCCCACATCGAATGAAATGAGTTTCGACGCTCTCTCCCATCTTCGGTGAGGAAAGTAAGTACTTTAGGAGCGAAGCTTTGTTTTGAATTGATCCGGTGCGTTCGTCAAAAATCCCAGTCAGAGATTCACGTGGATCACCTATTGAAGCAAAATCTTTACCAAGGCAAATATCAATGATTCTCGGGGCTTGGATAAATTCAATTTCTTTTGAAATACCGAGTCGCTTAAATTCCGGATAATTAAGATTTATTAATTGAAAGCCACGATCGAGGCGAAAGCCATCTACATAATCTGTAGTAAGGCGCCCGCCTGGCCGATCACTGGCCTCGATAACGCGGACTTCTTTTCCCGCTTCTTGGAGAGTTAGTGCAGCACTTAGCCCAGCAAGCCCAGCACCAATTACAACGACCAAGATTCTTATCTTTCTAGTATGCGAAGTTTGAAGATTTTACTTATTTTGAAGCTTCGATGGCCACCAAACTTTGCCACCTATTTCGCGTACAAGAGCAGGCACAAGAAGAGAGCGAACAACAATTGTGTCGAGCAAAACTCCAAATGCGACAGCGAATCCAAGTTCTGCAAGGAAGACCAGTGGAATAACGCCCAAGACTGCAAAGGTCGCAGCAAGAACAATTCCTGCAGATGTAATCACAGATCCTGTAACGGTAAGACCCTTAATCACTCCTGCATGGGTTCCAATCTTTATCGATTCTTCTCGGACGCGAGTCATCAGGAAGATGTTGTAATCGATACCGAGTGCGACCAAGAAAATAAAGGCGAACAACGGGAAGGATTGATCCGCGCCCTTAAAGTGAAATATATTGTCGAAAACAATTTTGCATGCGCCAAGGGTTGCAAGGTAAGAAAGAACAACCGTAACAAGAAGCAAAAGCGCCGAGACAATGCTGCGAAGCAAGAACCCAAGAATGATCGTAATCAGAACCAAAACTATTGGAATAATCACTCTATTGTCGCGAGCAGATGCTTGAGCTATGTCGTAGGAGACCGCAGTTGATCCTCCAACAAGGGCCGCAGGATCAGCTGCGTGAACAACTTTTCGAATCTCTGGAATAGAGGCGATAGCTTCACGAGAATCCGGGCTAATAGTTAGTGTGGCGTTAACGATGACTTTTCCATCAACAACTTTTATTTCCGAAAGTGGCGCCCCTGGCATAACTGGCGACACTCTTGTGTAGTCCACATCTGAAACATTGGGGGCGCCTTTGACTGCGGCAATCACTGCAGGTGCCTTGGCCTCAGTGGTCACAATTTGCGTTGGTTGACCACTGCCGCCTGGGAAGTGTTGCGTTAATAGCTCCAGGCCAACGACTGAATCTTGTTCAGTTGTAAATGACTCAGAAGTAGAAATGCCCTTTGTATTTAGGGAAGTTGAAAATCCTGCAAGTACAACGAGAAGTACAGCAGTTGAGATCCAAATTCTGCGCGGACGTCGATCAACAGCGCTACCAATTTTGGCCCATGTACCGGCTAACTGCGCATCAACATCATCAAAGCGTGGAATTCGTGGCCAGAAAATCCAGCGCCCAAAAGCGACAAGTAACGCAGGAAGTAAAGTCAAAATCGTAACCATTGATGCAGCGATACCAATTGCTCCAACTGGTCCTAAACCACGATTACTAGAAAGTTCGCTTGCAAGCAAGACAAGCAAACTCAACATCACAGTTGTTCCAGATGCCAGAATCGGTTCAAAAATACCTTTGTAAGCGCTCTTCATCGCATCAAATCGTGAGGCGTGATGGTGGAGCTCTTCGCGATAGCGCGAAATCAATAAAAGCGCGTAGTCAGTTGCTGCACCCAAGACAAGAACAGAGAGAATTCCTTGTGACTGCCCATTAAGTGCAATCACGTCATTCTTGGCTAGCAAATAAATAACTCCGCCAGCAGTTGAAAGCGCAAAGAGCGCTGAAAGCAAAGGAAGAATCCACAGAACAGGTGATCGATAGACAATAATCAAAATTAAAGAAACTACCAAGAGAGTTGTGCCAAGCAAAGCTGTATCAATGGCACCGAAAGCTCCAAAGAGATCTCCGAGAATCGCACCAATGCCAGTTACTTTTGCTTCTAAGCCATTTGTTTTTGCAAACCCAGCGGCTTCGGTACGAAGCGTTGCAATGATTTCCGGAAGCACGGGCTTGTTATTAGGTAAAAGTTGAGCGGCCGCATCAGCCATTACAGGAATTGAGGCGAGCATGGCTTTTCCATCTTGTGATGGATAAGCAAAGACAGGTTGATCTGGAAGTAAATACTTCGAAATTGGTACTGAAGTTCCTTCAATATTCTTTGAACCGATCTTCGCTAAATCAGCGTTAAGCGCCCCGAGTTTGCCCTGATCGATTGCTCCCAAATAAAGAATGAGTGTTGGGAGGGCGCGAGATTCAGCGGTCGAAAACTTTTCAATATCTTTAGCTGCCATTGTTGCTTCAGCATTGCTGGGCAAGAAATTAGCATTGTCATTTTCTTGAACTGTTGAAAGCTTCCCAAAGAGGGGACCCAATCCCCCGCCGATTCCAAACCAAGCGAAAATTACGAGGAGAGCAATCACAAATGGACGACGCAATAGATTCTTATTTTTTGAAATAGTTGACACGAATGGGCCCTTCACGGCTTAGTTAATTTGAGGCAAATGAGGTTTATTTCCACTGAGGGTAAGCCTACCTTTAGGCTGTGTATGTGCCACTCATATCGCCCATCGCCATTACCCGCGCTGGTCTTGTCCCCTACGAAGAAGCCCTTGTCATGCAGCGGGATTTACATCGTCGCGTGACAACGGATGAGAGCCCAAACACGCTAATTCTTCTTGAACATCTGCCCGTTTATACAGCCGGTCGACGAACACAAGATCATGAAAGGCCAAAGGATGGAACACCTGTGACAGATGTCGATCGCGGTGGAAAAATCACATGGCACGGACCCGGTCAATTAGTTGGCTACCCCATTGTTAAATTAGAAAATCCTCACGAGTTAGTGGGCTTTGTCAGAGAACTTGAATCTGGATTAATAAAAGTCTGTGAACATTTTGGAATTGCGGCCGTCAGGGTCGATGGTCGATCCGGTGTTTGGATTCGTGACGCTAACGGGGAAAGAAAAATTGCAGCTATTGGAATACGTGTAGCCACGGGAGTAACAATGCATGGGTTTGCACTCAATGTTTGCCCAGATCTTGCTCCCTTTAGCCTCATTATTCCGTGTGGAATTGAGGATGCAGCGGTCACTTCGCTCGAAATTGAACTTGGACATAAGATATCGGTCGAAGAGGTTATCCCTGTTGTTGAAAAATATTTGCACGAATCTTTAGGAAAGGTGGCCAAATGAGTATTACCCCCGATGGCCGCAAATTACTTCGTATCGAAGCTCGCAACGCCGAAACTCCTATCGAACGTAAACCTGAGTGGATCAAGACTCGGGCAAATATGGGACCTGAATACACACGACTTCGTTCGCTGGTTAAATCTGAAGGACTGCACACTGTCTGCCAAGAAGCAGCATGCCCAAATATTTTTGAATGCTGGGAAGATAAAGAAGCCACATTTCTTATCGGTGGCGAACGCTGCACTCGTCGCTGCGACTTCTGCAATATCGATACCGGTAAGCCTGAACCTTTAGACCGAGATGAGCCTAGAAGAGTTGCCGAATCCGTCCAATCAATGGGACTTCGTTACGCAACAATCACTGGCGTTACCCGAGATGATTTAGATGATGAAGGCGCATGGCTATATGCCGAAACCATCCGCCAGGTGCATGCACTAAATCCGGGTTGTGGAGTTGAAATGCTTGCTCCAGATTTCAGCGGCAATTCCACATATCTCAATGAAGTTTTTGAAACACGCCCTGAAGTTTTTGCGCACAATCTAGAAACTGTTCCTCGTATCTTTAAACGAATTCGACCTGCGTTTACC
This sequence comes from Actinomycetota bacterium, assembly GCA_009699795.1. Classification (GTDB taxonomy): domain Bacteria; phylum Actinomycetota; class Actinomycetes; order Nanopelagicales; family Nanopelagicaceae; genus Planktophila. The sequence goes on from WLNK01000003.1 coordinate 11,647, forward strand.
TACGATCTGTCTCTGAATGTAATTAGCCAAGCACGCGACTTTGGGCTCATTACTAAATCAAATTTGATTTTGGGTCTTGGCGAGACTCGCGATGAAATCACTCAGGCACTTAAGGATTTGCGCAGCGCAGGTTGTGATCTCATCACAATTACGCAATACCTTCGCCCAACAAATAAGCACCATCCAGTAGAGCGATGGGTAAAGCCAGAAGAGTTTGTAGAAATGGCGGCCGAAGCTAAAGAGATAGGTTTCCTTGGCGTGATGAGTGGTCCACTTGTTCGCTCCAGTTATCGTGCGGGACGACTTTATAAGCAGGCGATGGAAGCCAAGGCTTTGAATGGCTGATTACGTATATCCCCCGGTAATTACTGCAATAAAGGCTTTGTGGAAGTACTTGGGACTTCGATTTACATTTTCCGGCCATGAAAATATTCCTACAAATGGTGGTGCAGTACTAGCAATAAATCACATTGGTTATCTTGATTTCGCACTCACGGGCACAGCCGCGCTTCCTGTCAAACGTTATGTTCGTTTTATGGCGAAAAAAGAAATCTTCGAAAACAAAATAGCGGGGCCGTTGATGCGCGGGATGCATCACATCAGCGTCGATCGAGCCAATGGCACAGCATCATTTGTGACGGCACTTCGAGCACTTCGCTCTGGTGAAATTATTGGAATTTTTCCTGAGGGAACAGTTTCGGTGAGCTTTGAAATTAAAGAGCTGAAATCAGGTGCGGTAAGACTAGCGATGGGCGCAGGGGTGCCCGTGATTCCGACAATTGTTTGGGGCTCACAAAGAATATGGACAAAAGGAGTTAAACGTAATCTGCGCAAACAAAACATTCCCGTCACTGTAGCTTTCGGTAAACCTATGTACTTTAAAAAAGGTGATGACGCCGATGCTGGAGAAAAAGCGCTTCGTGCAATCATGATTGAAATGCTTCATGATGTACAAGCAAAATATCCTGATTCGCACGAAGGAAAGCGCTGGGCTCCTGCTCGTCTTGGTGGTACCGCCCCTGCTCCCCTAAACTGAGGCCATGTTCAATAGAAATAAGGCCAAAGAGCCAAAAATCAAAGCTCCTCGTTTCCAAGCTTTCCGCGATGCATATTCAGTAACCAAAAGCGTTAGACCGTGGATCGGAATTGCGATTGCAGCAATCTTTGTGGTGGTTCTAGCAATTGGTATCGGGATTGGAATTTCTGTTGGCCACCCTGTTTATGTCGGATTTATTTCAGTTCCGCTTTCAGTTTTAGCATCACTCGTATTCTTTACGCGCATTGCTGCTTCTTCGGCCTACGTTTCTATTGAAGGACAAATTGGCGCGGGAGCAAGTGTTTTGATGGCAATTCGCAAAGGTTGGACAACAACACCGGCTGTTGCGGTAACTCGAAATCAAGACATGGTGCATAGAAGTGTGGGACGTGCCGGAGTCGTTCTTACTGGTGAAGGAACTCCCGCGGTTCGAGCGATGATTTCCGACGAGAAGAAAAAGGTAAATCGTCTGGCTCCTGGTGTGCCCGTTTTTGAAGTTGTAGTTGGCGAAAACAACGGCGAAGTTCCGCTGCGTAAACTTCAAAAGCACCTAGCGAAACTTCCAAAGAAATTAAGTGCTCACCAAATGCGCGAAGTTCGTGCTCGACTTAAAGCTGTTGGTGGACTTTCAATGCCTATTCCTAAGGGACCGATGCCAAAGGGAATTCGGGTTCCTAAGCGTTAATTAGCTTTGTATTCGAAAATCGCTCGTGAATCCCGCGTCCATTTTCGTCAAAAGTTATTGCAGTGATCACTAAACAAATCAGCGTCGTGCGAATGAGCGCTTGTATCGGAGTAGCAACGCCTCCATCGCTAAAGCGCACAACCTTCATCCGCATCACCCGATGACCTGCGCTGGCACCACCTAGCGCCGTCATAATTGACATCTCTGCGAAAAAAATAAGGAGCACTGGGATCCGGGCGTGCGGTACGCGATCGGTGAAAGCGCCACCGCCAGCAAAGAAACCGATGGCGATTGCGTAGCTCATAATCCAATCGATGAGCAGGGCTGCCATGCGACGACCGAGGCTGATTTGGTGCTTCACCCGCGCGAGCCTACATCGCAGGGTGACTTGTTGGCCTTGAACTTAACATGGCTGTAACACCCGAGTTATGTCTTTTTAGCGCGTTACGGATAGCGTTACCCCCATAAGGCGCGCTCAAAGATGAGAGCCTGACTAAGCCAAAAGTTACTAATTGGAGTCATACATGTTTAAGAACTCATCCGAGATCTTTGCCTACATCAAAAAAGAAGATGTAAAACTCATTGATGTTCGCTTTACAGATCTTCCAGGTATTCAGCACCACTTCAACGTTCCAGTTGAATCATTTGACGAAGCTGTATTTACAGAAGGTCTGATGTTCGATGGTTCTTCTATTCGTGGTTTCCAGTCAATCCACGAATCAGATATGAAACTTCTCCCAGTCCCAAGTTCAGCATTCATTGATCCATTCCGAGATGAAAAAACTCTCGTAATAATTTTCTCAGTTCATAATCCAAGTGATAATTCAGCTTATTCACGTGATCCACGTGGTGTTGTTGCTAAGGCTGTTGAATACATGCGTTCACTCGGAATTGCAGATACCGCATTCTTTGCACCAGAAGCTGAGTTCTACGTATTTGATGCCGTTCGATTTAAGACAGGCATCAATGAGGCAACGCATGAGATTCAGTCATACGAGGGCGCATGGAACACAGGCGTTGAATACGATGCTGACGGAACTCCAAACCGCGGATATCGCACTCGCGTTAAGGGTGGATATTTCCCAGTTTCTCCAACAGATCAATATGCAGATCTTCGTGATCAAATGGTCATGGAACTCGGTCGCGCAGGTCTTTTGGTTGAGCGTTCACACCACGAAGTTGGTACTGCGGGTCAGATGGAAATCAACTACCGCTTCTCAGATATTTTGCAAGCAGGCGATGATGTAATGAAGTTCAAATACATCATCCGTAACGTTGCGTGGGAAGGCGGCAAGACTGCAACATTTATGCCAAAGCCACTCTTTGGTGATAACGGTTCAGGAATGCACGTTCACCAATCACTTTGGAAAGATGGCAAACCACTCTTCTTCGGCGATGGCTATGGCGATCTTTCAGATATGGCACGTTGGTACATCGGTGGTCTGCTAAAGCATGCTCCATCTCTTCTTGCATTCACAAACCCAACAGTTAATTCATACCGCCGCCTAGTTCCGGGTTATGAAGCTCCAGTAAATCTCGTGTACTCAGCGCGTAACCGCTCTGCATGTATTCGTATTCCGGTAACTGGTTCTAATCCAAAGGCAAAGCGCATTGAATTCCGTTGCCCAGATCCTTCTTCTAATCCATATCTCGCATTTGCAGCAATGCTGATGGCTGGAATCGATGGAATTTTGAACAAGATCGAGCCACCTGCTCCAGTTGATAAAGATCTATATGAACTCGAAGGAGCTGAAGCTGCTGCGATTAAGCAGGTTCCAGGTTCACTCGGAGAAGTTCTAGATAATCTAGAGAAGGATCATGCATTCCTCACAAAGGGAAATGTATTTGCACCTGATCTAATTTCAACTTGGATTGATTTCAAGCGCAAGAATGAAGTTGATTATGTGCGACTACGTCCGCATCCAGCTGAATTCGAGCTCTACTACGACATCTAAAAGGTAGTCGCAAAACCCCCACTAGATATCTAGTGGGGGTTTTGCTTTGCTGGTAAAGATTGTTGGTGCTCTAGAATCATCAAATGTTCCTAGAGTTGCTCGTCTCGGTTTTCTTTATTTTTATCGGAATCGAGATTCGCACAACTCTCACACATTTAAAGCAGGTGGCACTTCCAGCAATATCTGCTCTCGGCGGAATGGTTTTTCCCGCGGCAATCTTTCTCGTTCTTTCACACGATAACCAAGCGTGGGCTGCAACCATGCCAACAGATATTGCCTTGGCCCTTGGCGTCGTTGCACTTCTCGGTAAAGGCTTTTCTCCGGCTGTTCGAATTTTTCTTTTGACTCTGGCCGTTGCCGATGATCTCTTCTCGTTGATCATCCTTGGTATTTTTTATTCGGATCAACTCGATTTAACTCACGCAGCCGCAACTCTTGGTTCTGCGGCCTTCGGTATCGCATTGGCCTCACTTCCGAAATTTCCAGCTCAACTTTTGATTAATTGGCTTGCCCCTGTCATTACATTCGGGGTGATTCCAATATACGTAATCGCCAAGTTAAGCGAAGGCATCTCTGTATCTGCCCTGACTTCTCATACAACCTGGTCTTTTATCGTTGCGCGCATTTTTGGGAAAGTAATCGGCATTACCCTCTTCGCTTATGTGGCTAGTTCATTTCGCATTCCGCTCTCTATCGAGATAAAACACGTTGCGGGCATAGGTTGGTTAAGCGGAATAGGAATGACAGTTTCACTTGTGATTGCAGATGTTGCGCTGACTACCGAGAGTTCCCTCGCCGAGGTTCGAGCCGGATTAATTGCTGGAGCGCTAATTTCTACTGCAATTAGCTTTCTTTGGTTTAAACGCTTTCCTGCTTCTTGATATCAATTCGCGAAAGAACAAAATAACCAACTGAACCAATTACCAGGGCGAAAGCAACACCTAGATTCGCATACGCCCACGATCCCTGGCGACCACCTAGAACTTCAAGAAAGTAACCCTGCCAGCCAAGCCAGGGTGCAAAGCTATTGGTAACGAATCCCCAACCAACAACGGATGCCATAGCAATGAGTGCTAGTGATTTCATATTCCAAGCCCCATAAATGCCATCGACTTTGTAAAGACTTCGCTCATTAAAATCTTTCCTGCGCATAAGAACATCGGTTACAAATATCGCAGACCAGGCCGCAATTGGAACACCAAGAGTTATCAAGAATCCTTGGAAGGGAATAAAGAAATTAGGGGCAAACCAAACGATGTAAATCGTGCCAGCCAACATGATTGCCGAATCCAGTGATGCTGCTACATGCCTTTTCACGGGTAGCCCAATCGCAATAAGGGTTAGTCCCGAAGAATAAAGATCGAGAATTGCGCCACCTACTAATCCAAGTATTGCTATCAATGCAAAGAGAGCTAGAAACCAAGTTGGAAGAATTGAAGTAAGCGCGCCTATCGGATCGAGGGCAATAGCCTCTGACAACTTTGCATCACTTCCAGCCAATAGCGCACCATAGATAACAAGAATTACCGGAACAAGGGAGGCTCCAAATACTGTCCAACCGATAACGCTCCTGCTTGATGAATTTCTAGGTAGATAACGCGAATAGTCGGCAGCTGAATTCACCCAGCCAAGTCCGATCCCCGTTACACCGAAAATAAATGCACCGATAAATGCCTGCACATTTCCTGTAGGCAGGGCGCTTACGCGACTCCATTGTACTGAATCAACTGTAAGCAAAATATAGAGAACGGTTGCTATCACGGTGATCGAAGTTAAATACTTTTGCAACTTCATAATAATCGAATGACCTAGTACTCCCCCAGCAACCGTGAGAGCGAGTGCGAGAATGAATCCACAGATCATGGCTAAATTTTTATCAAGAGAACCAATGCGTTCAAAAATTGTTCCTGTTGCAAGAGTTGCCAGTGATACAAGAACTGTCTCCCAGCCAACAAAAATCGCATAAGAGAGCAAACCAGGGAGAATATTTCCCTTCACACCAAATGCCGCCCTCGAAAGAACCATCGTGGGTGCATTTGATTTCTTACCAGCCAGAGAACTAAAACCAACCAATAAGAAAGAAAGTGTGGTTCCTACCAAGGCTGCAATTGTTGCTTGCCAGAATGAGATACCAAATCCTAAGAAGAACGCTCCATAAGAAAGTGCAAGCAATGAAACATTAGCTCCACACCAGGGCCAGAAAAGGTGAGAAGGCTTACCGCGCCTCTCATTTTCAGAAATTACGTTGGTGCCATTTAACTCTAAATTTATCTGGAACTTAATCTTCAGATTTTCCTCTGCGATAAATCAGGAAACCAATTGTTCCAACTCCGGCGGCTAATCCTGCGACAACAAAAAGCGCTTCATCACCAATCAAAGATTCATCGCCTTCTTCGCCTTCTTCATGAGAATATAAAGTTGGTTTAGGTTTTTCACCGGGTTGATCATCATCGGCATAGGCAAATGTTGTAGCTAAGGAAATTGAGAGAGCGAAGCTGACACAGGCCATAGCTACGAGCTTTTTCATACCTACCCCCATGCCATTGCTTTTGGTTGCTAAAGGTAGCAAGGAAAAGTGGAAATTAGATAACAGCACTCGCAAGATTTATGGGGCAGAATTGACCTTGACGGAGAGGTCACAGGAATATGTCTAAAGACGTAACTATCACCACACGAGAATTAACTCCTTTTGAGCAATTGGTGTTGGGATTACTCTGCGAAGGAAAATCAAATGCAGCGATAGCTCGCGAAACATCTCACACTGAGAAAGTTATTGAGAACACTGTCAGCCGCTCAGCAAAGGCATTTAATATTTCTTCCGATGGCGATACAAATATCCGAGTACTTCTAGCTCTCGCATTTCGAACACATTATGGAGATGCCGCATTCGATCGACTTGGAATCCCCTGCATACATGTTGGTATTGATGGCGAAGGAAAATCAGTCTGTAACAGAGACGTTCACTAATTGAAGCTGGTGCTAGCACTCACTCATCTTTACCTAGTGCCAGCACTCAACCTTTTACCATTTCGCATTTAGTCCTCGCGCGATACTTCTTGTGTACCTAAAACTTAGGTGCTTTAAAGGGAGAGAAGCGAAAATTATGAAGCGCAAAAATTTTGACAAGATTGTCACTGCAGTTGGATTTGGTCTTGCAGTATTTCTATTCGTAGCAGCAGGTTTACTTAACTGGGGCGCAGGATTTGCTAAAGATTCAGTTACGACTCAGCTCGAAAACCAAAACATTTCATTCCCAGCAGCCGAAGCAATGCCACCTGCAACAAAGGACTCACTTGCAAAATGGGCTGGAATGAAAGTTACAACCGGTGAGATGGCTCGTGATTATTCAGATAAGTACATCTGGGAACACATGAAAGCAGCATCAACAGGTGCAGTAGGTAAGCCTGCAACGTATTCTGAAGTTTCAGGAATGTATCTCGGTTTGGTAAAGGGTGGAAGCACTGATACTGCTCAGATTGCAAAACTTGGAGATCTACGCCAAACACTTTTCATGGGTAACACACTTCGTGGAATGCTTCTTGAGGCGTATGCATTCGGAACACTTGGAACTATCGCCGGCTACGCAACTATCGCTGCACTCATTGGCGGGCTTGTGATGCTTCTACTTTCAATTGCAGGGTTACTTCACATTCGTCGCACTCCAGATAGCGCGACGATCTAACCCTCAACTCTCCGTGAGGGAGTAGGGAAAATCCCCTCGATTTATCGGGGGGATTTTCTAATTCACGCTCAGTCATGGATAACTTTTTAACGACTCGCCAAGAAGTTACTGAAGAGTTAAAAAGGTCGCCCTTTAATCTAGTAATCGCCTTCCCCGCAAATATGGCGCGCGCTTTGCGCACCTTTAGGGAAGGATCCTTATGTCACTGCTTTCATGGAAGCTTCATGGAAATGGCAAAACAATTACACCTGGCGCTGTTGTCTCCACAGATGAACGCCTAAGTTGGCCCCGCACAATAGGCGTTGGCTTACAACATATTGCTGCGATGTTTGGAGCAACATTCCTTGTTCCAATTCTTACGGGATTTCCAGCAACCACAACACTTTTATTTTCAGGTATCGGAACACTTTTATTCTTAGTAATCACAGGAAATAAAGTTCCAAGCTACCTAGGTTCTTCATTTGCATTCCTTGGACCGATAGCTGCAGCAATGGGCGCCCAGAAGAATATGGGCGCAGCACTTGGCGGAATTGTCTTCACCGGTGTTGTACTTGCAATCATCGGTTTCATTGTTAAGAGTGCAGGCATCGGCTGGGTTAACTGGATGCTTCCACCAGTCGTAACAGGAACAATCGTGATGGTAATCGGCCTTAACCTTGCTGGCGCTGCGAAGAACAACTTCCAGGGAGTCATTGGTGGTCAAGTAGTTCAGCCACACGCTGCTCGTCTTGGCATCATCACTCTCGTTGCAATTGGTCTGATTACCGCTCTTTCAAAGGGCTTCCTTGGACGAATCAGCATTTTCCTTGGTCTAGTAGTCGGTTATGTAGTTGCTGCAATCATGGGAGATGTACACACTGAAGGCATAACTGCTGCGAAGTGGATTGCAGCTCCAACATTTACATCCCCATCATTCTCAATGAGCACAATGATCCTCTTCCTTCCTGTGGTTCTTGTTCTGATTGCAGAAAACGTTGGGCACGTTAAAGCAGTTTCTGCGATGACCGGAAAAAACCTAGACGACCAAATGGGAAATGCACTTCTCGGTGACGGAATTGCAACAACTCTTGCTGGCCTTGGTGGCGGTTCTGGAACAACCACATATGCTGAAAATATTGGCGTTATGGCAGCAACTCGCGTTTATTCCACCGCTGCTTATTGGATTGCCGGTATCGGTGCAATTGTTCTTGGCTTCTCACCTAAGTTCGGTGCGGTCCTAAGTGCAACTCCACTCGGAGTTCTAGGCGGCGTATCAACTGCGCTCTTTGGAATGATCGGTGTTCTTGGTGCGCGTATTTGGATTGAAGGTCGTGCTGACTTCTCGAATCCAATTAACCTGCTTGTAGTGGCATCCTCGCTCATCATCGGTATCGCTGACTACTCATGGACCAAGGGCGACTACACCTTCACGGGAATAGTTAACGCAACTCTGGTTGCAGTTATTGGTTATCGCGCGCTTCATGCCATCGCAAAGAGTCGCGGTAATTAGCACTAGCAATAATTAATCTATAAAGGGCGGGAGGCAAACCTCTCGCCCTTTATAGTTGCTCCATGGTCATCCCATCCCGCCTGATTGAATACATCATCGCCGCGATGATTATTATTTTGGCACCAGGTCCGAGCGTTCTCTTTGTTATTGCAAGAGCCATAGCTTGGGGAAGACGAATCGCAGTCTTTACCGTTCTAGGAAATGTAACTGGAGCCTTTGTACTTTCCTCACTAGTGGCCGTCGGCCTTGGTCCCATTCTCTCAAAATGGCATATTGCTTACGTCGCAGTTCAATGGCTTGGTGGTGCGTACTTAATTTATTTAGGCTTGGACGCAATCGCAAAAAGAAAAATTCATGCCGCGGATATGCGAAATCAAGGACCTATTGAACCAACAATCAGAAGATGCATTCGTGATGGTTTTTGGGTAGGCGTTTTAAACCCTAAAGGGTTGGTTTTTTATGCAGCAGTTTTGCCGCAATTCGTGGATATCGATCGTGGGCAAGTTACCTTGCAACTCTTATTTCTTGGCGCTCTCTTTTCAATCCTTGCTTTCATTTCAGATGGATCCTGGGGTTTGCTTGCAGGAACTGCTAGAGCTTGGCTATCGGGGGATGCGGCACGATTGGAGAAATTACGCGCAACGGGTGGAATAGTCATGATTACCTTGGGCGCGCTTGTGATTGCATTTGCGCTGCGTGATTTAATCGCGCCATGAGCAAGCAAGTAAAACGTCCCGACAAACCTGCAAGAAATACAATTGCACCCTCTGATTTAACTTTTGGGCTATCTACTTGCAAGCGATGTCTATGGATTAAATATTGGTTTAAAATTACGATGCCTGGCCAGTTTCCACTTGTTAAGCCACTTTCAACTGCGCAAGAAGAACATTTTCGCCGCGCATCGATGCCGGATTTAGATCCATCACTTGCTCCAGGTGTGGTTAAGCAATGGGGACAATGGGTAAAGAGCCAGCCGATTGTTATCGATGGCAAAGAGACCGGTTTCCAAATTCTTGGAATCTACGATCTGTTAGCGCATTACGACGACGGAAGCGTTGGAATAATCGATTGCAAAGTTTCGGATTCAGATCGCGACAACGCACAGTTTTATTCTCCCCAACTTGAGGCTTATGCCTATGCCCTTGAAAATCCGGATAAAGGTAAGCCCTTCCCCGTCTCTTCAATGGGGCTATTGGTATGGAAATTGGCTGGAATTACACCTACCGCCGATGGTGCCCATGGTTTTGGAGTTACTCAGCACTATCTGCCAGTTGAGCGAGATGCAAAAACCTTTAACGAATTAATAGCTAATCTCATAGATGTTATTTATGGAGATTTTCCCGATGCTGGCCCTGATTGCCAAACTTGTAATTATCTCGATCAACGATTAACGCTAGGTGATATCTAGAAAGTTTTACTCGTTTTCGGTTGCGTTCTTCTTAGCTTTGACTGCATATTCATCGACGTATTCTTGACCAGAAAGCTCTTGGATTCGATTCATAATCTGATCGGTAACTTGGCGCAGATATTGAAGATCTGTTGAGTCTCCCGTGAAAGTCATGGGCTCGCCGAAAATCATTTCTACGCGCATCACTTTTGGTACAACAGTTCCGGTAGGTTGAATTTTTTCTGTATTAAACATTGCAACCGGAACAACTTGTGCACCTGATTCAATTGCAAGACGAGCAATTCCAGTACGGCCCTTATATAACTTTCCATCGGGAGAGCGGGTACCTTCGGGATAGATACCGAGACATTTACCTTCGGCTAAAACCTTTAGGCCGGTGATGAGGGCAGCTTCTGAGCGACGTCCTCCCGAGCGATCCACCGGTACTTGGCCCAGCGCAATAAAAGTTAACTTTTTTAGTAGCCCTTTAGGTCCTGGAGAGGTGAAGTACTCACTCTTTGCAAGAAAGGTAACTTTTCTTGGAACAACAAGTGGCATAAATATTGAATCACTAAAAGAAAGATGATTCGAAGCGATAATCAACGGACCATTCACCGGAACATTTCGAAGTCCCTTAACTTTTGGACGAAACAAAATCATTAAGAATGGTGTTAAGAACGCACGCAAAATGCCATAGGGCAGGTTGTCCATGGGTCTAATTTAGCCTTGCTTGCCTAAATGGGCGAATTTCTAGATGCGCGCAAGGTCAGATAAGCCAACCAAGCCAGCCATATCGCCAAGTTCTGCAGGAATAATTTCTGGAAACGGATGTAAGCCGCTAAATGGCATATTGCGAACCATCGATTCGCGAATCGGCTTTAACAAAATTTCTCCTGCTTCGATAACACCACCACCGATAATTACATGAGATGGATCAAGTGCTGCACAAATAGTTGCAATACCTGCACCTACTGAATCTCCCAGTTGGCTAAATACCTCGATTGCAAAACCATCACCACCGTTTGCAGCTTCAGTAATCTGCTCGCCTTTTATTTCTGAAATCACTCCGCTTCCGAGTGATAAAAGATTTTTAGCAAGATCAGGTTTTGCCTTTGCGCTTTCTTTAGCAATACGGACAAGTGCGCTACCTGAACCATATTGTTCAAGGCAGCCTCGTGCACCACACCCACAAAGTAATCCATCTGGAACAAGGCGAACATGGCCGAGTTCAGCGCTCATGCCAAATGCGCCTCTATAAAGGCGACCATCGGTTACGACTCCCCCGCCGACTCCGGTACCGAGGGTAAGCATGAAAATATTTTCTTTTCCACGACCTGCACCAAATTTGTATTCTCCCCAGATTGCGGCGTTAGCATCATTTTCAACGATCACGTCAACTCCAATGAGCGAAGTTAACTTCTCATCAATGGCCAAACCGTTCCAACCAGAAATATTTGGAGTTCCCACGACTGTACTTCTGTCTGAAGAAATAAAACCTGGAACCGAAATGCCAATTGCATCTACTTCGTGAGTGCGCATTAACTCTTTTGCAACATCTGCGATTACCGCCACCGCCGCAAGTCCACCTTCTGGGGCTGTCTCTTTACGAGCTGTAGCAAGAATTTCACCCGCTGAATTCACAACGCCGCCCAGAACTTTAGTTCCGCCAACATCTATCCCCATAGTGAGCTTCATGACTTCTATCTTTCTACAAATTCTTTCAGTTGTAAAAGCGCACGAGTAATTATCGCTTTTTCTTGGCTCACAATCATCGCTCTGGGAATGAACATAGAAACATCAACCGATAATTCGTAAGTTACTTTTGTCGAGGCTGCAGATACTTGCTCGAGAATATATGCGCCATCCATTTTCTTGAGCAATTTGCCATTGACGAACTTAAAATTCAATCGCTCTGGTATTTCACTCCAGTCATATTCCAATGTGACTTCGTCCCTTATGACGCCAGCTTCGATAAGCAGAGTTGCCCTGGTGATTTGACCTCTATCGTCACGATCAATATTTGAGACCGCAGAGATACCATCTGCCCACTTCGCATATTCGTCTACGGCATACAGGGCAGCTGCTACTTGCGTGAGCCCGGCATTTATGGTTTCGCTGCCGGTACTCGCCTTACTCATGGTCGAAGGCTACCTTCACTTACTTAGCGAACTTGATATCGATCATCTCCCATTTTTGCCAATCCCCCGATAGCGTTAGCGGCATGAGGGAATTTTCGACACCAGCCCTGGTCGCGCCAGCCACTTCTGGCAATCTCACAAATCTAGTTTCAGATCGAGCAAAATTTGAACCTGAGAGAGTCACGCTTTCAAGAGCGCTCGGTGATGGATGGCAAAAACTCACCGCAAGACAAGTTGAAAAAGAAATTCGCGCAACCGCTAAAGGACTTATTGCAGAAGGAATCCAAATTGGCGATCGAATCGCAATCATGTCTCGCACAAGATATGAGTGGACGATTCTAGATTTTGCAATTTGGTATGCAGGAGGCTGCGTTGTACCAATTTATGAAACATCTTCTGCGGAACAAATTGAATGGATTCTTAGTGATTCATCCGCGACTGGAGCAATCGTTGAAACTCCAACTCATAGAGAACTCTTAGAAACTGCGCGCCCAACTCACACAAAACACGTATGGACGATTACCGAAGATATTTTGGCTTCACTTGCGGCAAAAGGTGCTCACATAGACGATGCCGAAATTGAAAGACGTAGAAGCGCGCTAAAACCAGAAACTCTTGCGACGCTGATTTACACATCAGGAACAACAGGTAACCCAAAGGGTGTTCAAATTACGCATGCGAATTTCCTCTTTGAATGTGGAAATGTTGTGCAAGGTGCTGCAGATATATTTCTAAAACCGGGTTCGTCCACACTTCTTTTCTTGCCAGTGGCCCATGTCTTCGGTCGAATGATTCAAATTGGAGCCATATCTGCAGGTTTACATCTGGCCCACTGCAGCGACCCAGTTGGACGTCTTGCGCAAGATCTCTCAACTTTCCAACCAGATTTTGTTCTGGCTGTCCCGCGCATATTTGAAAAGATTTATAACGCAGCAGAAGCTAAAGCCGATGCGGCCAGAAAAGGAAAGATATTTAGAAAAGCAGCAGCGGTTGCAATCGCCTATAGCCAATCACTTGATTCTCCTGGATTTAATCCCTTGTTGAGAATTCAACATAAAATTTTCGATGCCCTCGTTTACAAGAAAATCCGTCACGCTGTTGGCGGCAAAGTTGTAAATGCAATCTCGGGTGGATCGGCTCTGGGAGCACGCCTTGGCCATTTCTACCGCGGCATTGGAATTACTGTTTTAGAGGGATATGGATTAACAGAAACTACTGCGGGAGCAACTCTTAACTTATTGAGCGCACTGAAAATTGGCTCCGTAGGTAGACCAATTCCTGGAACAACAATTCGAATTGAAGATGATGGTGAAATCCTTATTAAAGGTGACATTGTTATGCAGGGTTATTGGCAGAATGAAAAAGCAAACTCTGAAGTTTTATCCTCTGACGGTTGGTTTAGGACAGGAGATCTTGGGCACATAGATGAAGATGGTTATCTCTTCATAACAGGACGCAAGAAAGAACTTCTCGTTACAGCTGGCGGAAAAAATGTTGCACCCGCAGTTCTTGAGGATCGCTTGCGTGCGCATCCATTAGTAAGCCAATGCATGGTTGTTGGTGATAACAAACCTTTCATCGCCGCCCTGATAACTATTGACCAAGACTCGCTTAAATCTTGGATTGCAATTAATAAGAAAGATGGCGCAACTCTGGATTCTCTAGTTAACGATCCCGATTTAAATGCTGTAATTCAAACGGCCGTAGATGAGGCTAATAAGGCGGTCAGTCGCGCTGAATCAATTCGTAAATTTACAATTCTCGCAACTGATTTCACTATTGCCGGCGGACAACTGACTGCAAAACTCTCGATTAAGCGCCATGTTGTTACCTCGCAATTCCAATCACAAATCGATCACTTGTACTCCAAGTAGATTGAGTGTCTAATTTAAAGATCGCCAGCGAAAAGATTCGAATAGCCCAAGATTTACATGATGGCATTGCTCAGGACTTGGTCGCACTTGGTTATCAATTTGATTTGATGCTCGCAGAGCCTGAAATTCCGGCAAATATGCGAAGTGAGTTACGCACTGCACGATTTCGTATCGATGAATTAATCACCAAAGTTCGACGCGAAATTTTTGCTCTAAGGCAGCTAAATGAGAACTCGCTGGCAGTGCGAATTGGTAAATCGGCTGCAGAAATCTGTGGAAACCTCATGGGTAGAACTGACCTTGATGAAGTTACTGGGACTCTCGATCAGGAGGAAGAGATTTACATGATTGCCTGCGAACTTCTGCGAAATAGTGCAAAACATTCTGGGGCTAGCGTTATAGAGATCTCGCTGCGCCAAAACGAGAATCTCCTTTACCTAGAAGTTTTAGATAATGGAAATGGTGGTGCAGAAGTGAATCAAAGTGGTTTTGGACTTAAAGGAATTGGTGAGAAAGTAAGAAATGCAAGTGGAGTATTAAAAATTATAAGTAATAAAGAGGGAACTAGAACTCAAATCACTTTATGAATCTAGAAGCTAGCAAAATTCTCTTAATAGATGATCATGCACTTGTTCGCGAAGGTGTAAAAAGTGCTATCGCATCCCTTGGCTTTATGAATATATCGGAAGCAGCTACTCGAAGTGAGGCCTTCGCTCAAATTGCTCATAAGAGCCCTGATGTCATTGTTGTGGATCTAAATTTGCCTGATGGCCACGGACTCGAAATTGTTCAGTGGGCGCGCAAACATTCAAATACCATTGCAATTATCGTTCTTACTCTTAGCGCAGATCCTCGTGTAATTAACGCCGCAGCAACGGCAGGGGCAAGCGCATTTATTTCCAAGAGCGCTCCTATTGGAGATTTAGTGAAGGCAATAGAGAGCGCAATCAAATCACCTCTCTATTTCTCCGCGCCTTCTGGAGTAGTTGCATTAGATATTGAAGATTTTGAACTCTCACCTAGAGAACTTCAAATCCTTAATGCGATGAACTCGGAGGCGAAATATGGCGATATGGCGCGTGAACACTTCATCTCGGAGGCAACACTTAAATCTCATGTTGCTTCAATTTTTTCTAAATTACAGGTTAATTCCAGAGTTGCAGCGCTAGTAAAAGCTCGTGAAAGCGGATTGTTATAAGAGTTCTTGAAATTTCTTAGCCCAAATCTGCCAGGCCCAATTCGAAGTTACCCAATTGCGACCTTGCTCGCCCATTACTTTGGCTTTTGCTGAATCTGATAGCAGCTCAATTAATTTTTCACTAATTTCTTTAACGTTATTTCCATCAACAGCAAAACCAGTTACACCTTCAATAATCGCATCAGGTGCTCCTCCTGAATTGCCTGCAATCACAGGTAGTCCACATGCACTTGCTTCGAGATACACAATTCCGAGTCCTTCAACCTCTAGGCCGCCAAATCGTGATCTTGAAGGCATGGCAAAAATCTGACCGGCGCTAATATATTTCGCAAGATCTGCATATTGCACTCGACCAACAAAAGTGACCTTTTCTAATACACCTAGCTGCCTTGCAAGTTTTTCTAGATGAGCTCGATACGGACCTTCGCCAACAAAAAGCAGATGCGCCTTCGGTTCGATTGTTTTGATCCTGGCAAGCGCCTGGATCAAACGGTCCTGCCCTTTTCGGTGAACCAAACGTCCTACGCTGACAATAACTTTTTTACTGTCGATACCAAGTGATTTTCGCAAATCTGATGCCTCGCTCGTTGGCTTAAAGTGCTCCACATCAATTCCTGGCGCAATGCGAACCATTGAGTTTCTGGCTTTTGGATTGAGCGATTTTGATATGACTGAACGAGTAAATTCTCCAAGAAATGTAAGGTGATCAACGCGTTCCCCAATGCGATGTAGAGCACGATTGAACGGGAAAACTTTCGCCCACCAGACTTCATGGCCATGAGTTAGCGCAACTATTTTTTTCACGCCAGCCTTGCGAAGTCCCCCCGCTAATAATCCCAAGGGAGCCGCGGCGCCAAAGAAAACGCTCTCTATATTTTCTTCCCTGACTATTTTTCTTACCCTAAAGCCAACTCTAAGAGTGGGAAGAAGGATTTTTGATTTATCTCGAAATACTTTTACGCCAAAATTATCCATCCATTTTGCATCCCATTGCACATCCCCCGCCTGTGAGGATGTATAAACAATGACGCTGTTTTTTGGGAATCGTTCGACTAATCCAATGACGAAAGATTCAATTCCCCCCGCCCGAGGACCGAAATCATTGGTGATGCACAATATTTTTTTAATTGGCATTGTAATTTCTTGTTAGAAGCGTCGCGCGCCAACGAATGGTTTGCGACCCAAACTTCCGGCCGCTGCAACCTTTACGCGCGAGCCAGATCGTGGTGCATGCACCATTCGTCCACCACCAAGATAAATTCCAACGTGCGAGATTGGCTTACCAAAGAAGAGTAAATCTCCGGGCTTTAATTGATTCTTCGGAACTGCTCTTCCTTTGTGGAACTGCGCCGCTGAAGAATGTGGAAGATAAACACCTGCGGCTTGGTATGCGCGCATAGTTAATCCCGAACAATCCCAGTAGGTCATTCCATCTGCACCAAAAACATATTTGTCACCAATTTGCTTAAGTGCGAATTTAAGGGCGATACCTGCTCTACCTGAAACACCCTCAGCTGCACGTGCTGCTTCAAGTGAAGAAGCTTGATCTGCATCCTCTGCTTGTTGGGCAAGGCGTGCCAATCTCTCTCTATCTTCTTTTTTCAATTTCGCTAAAAGAGCTTCCGCTTCTGCAAGTTTTGCAGTAGCGCGAGCACTTTGGGCAGCAAGTTTTTGTTGTGCTGCTTTCACGAGAGACATGCGATCGTTAACGGTCAGCGATGTTGCAGTTAGTCGCTGCTTTGCAGCCTGATATTTACGAAGTTGCACAGATTTTTTTCTAGTAATCGCTTCCAATGAACCTGCGGCCGAAAGATAAAGAGTCGGATTCGAGGAGAAGAGAAGTTCGAGGCTCTGACTAAGTCCACCCGTCTTATATTGCTCAATTGCAATTGCACTCAAGGACTTAGAAAGTGCGCTCACGCCTGCGCCTTGAACTTGTTCTTGGGCCTGAATACCGGCAAGAGTCTTGGTGAGTGAGGCTAGTTTTACTTTAGCTTCCTGAGCGCCTTCAGCTGCAGTCGTTGCTTCCTCTTCGAGTTGTTGCACACGAGCTTGAACTTCTTCGAGCGAGGCTGCCGCGGCTCTTGGAGCAAACACGATCGGCGTAATGAAAGTAGGTAGGGCCAGCGAAAGAATCGTGAGAACGACCCCTAAATCAAGCTTTACTCTGGCCAACATGGACTTCAGGTTAGCGTCGAGGCCCACCAAATCTCAACCTGAAGCGCAGTTTTTAGGCTGTGAATATCAAATTAGAATTAATGCATGAGCGTGATTGCATCGCTGGTCGTTGCACAGGATGGTTCCACAGTAAAAGGTGGAATTTCTTCCGGTGTTGCATCAATCCAAGATCGCAATAGATTCTTAGCGCGCCGTAGAGAAGCAGATTGCATCATCATCGGTGGAAAAACCGCGCGTAATGAGCCGTATCACCGAACTCCGGTACCCGTTGTTGTCATATCGCGTTCCATGATTAATTCACTTGCTGATAACCGAATTGCTTTTTGGTGGAATACGACACCTGAAAATGCAATAGCGCGAGCAAAGAAAACTTTCGGTGAAAATATCTTGGTTGAAGCTGGGCCAAACCTCGTCAAGGAAATGATTGGCGCTGGCCTCATTGATGGTCTTGAATTAAGCGTTACAAGTGAAATCGGTGGAGAAGAAAAAATTGATATTCAGAGACTATTAAAAAGTTTTACATCGATAGATGAAGAAAAGATTGAAAATACAACTTTTTACTCTGCCAGGCGATAGTTAAAAAGTAGAGATAATCGCAACGCCAGCGACTGCACAGGCAATCCCAAAATATTGAACCTTATGCAAGCGCTCCTTCAAGAAATGAAATGCTAATAAAACTGTTGCTACCGGATAAAGCGCCCCAAGAACCATTGCCAAGGCCAAGATTCCCTTGGTCGTTGCAACCCCTAGAAGCAAATTGGCAAGGAAGTCGGCTATGCCGATAAATAAAAGTGATGGCAGTTCTTTCTTGCCAAGACCGGCAATATTTCTATATTTTGTTAGCAAAACAAGTGAAGGAATAAAAGTCGTTGCACGCATCATCGTCATGGTTGCAAGTGCGCTTCCTTCTGATCCGATAGCCATAGCAATCAGAGCACTTCCAAAACCTAGCGCTGCACCCAACGCTAAAAGAAGTGGCTTGATTGGAAGTCCTTGGCTAACTTCTGGACCACTTGTGAAGAAGCCCCCCGCAATTGCTAGAAACGCGCCGATTAAAACCAGCGTTGATAATTTATTATCTTTAATAAAGACTGCATACGCGAATGGTAATAACGCACTTAGAGCGCTAATCGGTGAAACAACTCCCATGCGACCAGTTGAGAGACCAGCGTAGAGACACATAAGCCCTGCATATCCAAAAAGACCTGCGAATAGTCCTGGCCAAAAATATCCCCCGGTACCAAATGCTCTCGCATTCCACTCGCCATTTACCGCGACGAGAAATAACCCAGTAATCAAACCAATCGCTTGTGTTGTGCCAAGAACCGCGATTGCTGGAAATTTTTTACTCAGATTTCCAGCTTGATAGTCGGCACTTCCCCAGAGTGCGCTCGATAAGAGTGCAAGGAGTGAGGCCACGTACGAATACTACCGCCAAGCCTCCCAAACCTTTCTAGTATTGAACTTTAGAATTTGCGGATGGATGTAAACGGTTTTAATCGCTTAGTTGATTTACTTCGTACCGTTACTCCTCGCGAAGAAATTATTCTTGAAGAAGTTCCCGCACCTCAGAAACTTGCGACATATGCATTTGCATTCACCGCCGATGTTTCTAATGGCGCACATGGTGATGACGAAGATGAAGTGGCAAGCGGACGCTTCGTTTTACTCCATGAACCCGGTGGACAGGACACGTGGGAAGGTGAATTTCGCTGTGTGACTTTCTTGCGTGCAGATGTGGATGTCGCCATGCAAGAAGATCCGCTCCTTCCTGAAGTTGGTTGGTCATGGTTGTTAGATTCACTCTCCGATCGTGGATGTGAATTTGCTGCACCGAGTGGAACCGTGACGCGGGTATCGAGTGCATCATTTGGAAAGCTCTCCCCTCGTAACGATGAATCCGAAATTGAAATTCGCGCGTCATGGTCGCCGCTGATATCTAAGAACGAAGAACTACTTGAGCATGTTCTGGCTTGGTGCAAACTTCTTGGAGAAGTTGCTGGTTTGCCACCCCTTGAAGATGGAGTCTCTTCACTTTCAACAGCGCGTCGGCGAAATTAATACAGGCCAATTAATTTAAACAATGTCTGAAGAGAAAACGGAAGAGTCCGCCGAAGATTTATCTCTACCCATTGCTGTTCCTTTACTTCAACCAAGCGGTGGAACTCCCCCCGTAATTGATACGACGCAGGCGCTCACGCAAGCTATTTCAAAATTAGAAAACGGAAGTGGTCCCTTTGCCATTGATGCCGAGCGCG
>WLNK01000030.1 GCA_009699795.1 Actinomycetota bacterium
AGATGGCGATGGTGCATCCGCAATTACAGGCGTAAAGATTGGCTCTTTATCAGTTAAGGCAATCCAAATTTGACCGGGAGCAAAGAGGATTTCTTCTCCGTTGGCGTCCATCCATTTCGTGCCATCAGAAGCACTTTCACGCAACCAATTCGCAACTATGTACTTACCATTTCGAAGTACATAGCCTCGACCCTTTCCTACAGTTTGCGAAAATGGTGTAACTCCCCCGACTTTGTCGTGATATTGCGAGGGAGTAATAGAAACCATCTGTATTACAAACGTTGTCGCTCCTAATTGCTTTCCTGAGTCGGCCAGATCTGGCATGCCCGCGTGTGACAACAACCACCTATCCTGCTCCTTGGACCACTTTGCTGAATAAGAATTCGCTGGCCAGGAAACTTTGACTTCGCTAATTGGGGTACCAGTCTCTATCGATTGACCAAAATTCCAGCCCATATTTTTCGAAGTTGCGATCGATTTGCCTTCGTTAACAATTTTTTGCATCAGTAAGTCTGATCTCAAGATCATTGCAAAAGGGCTAACGCGATTAGGATCAGTCGTATAGATAGAGGCAGGCTGGCGCTGAGCTCCCATGTTTTCTAGATTTGCCGAACTTATAACCGGTAGCAATTTCTTTTGCGCACCGCTATATGCAAAAGCGACGCGACCAAATTGCTCCAATAGTTCAATATCCGTAATTCGAGCACTTCTAACGGGACCCACGCGCATAGGAATTACTGAAGAAAATACAGCTGCAAGGCGCGTTAACCCGCCCTCAACTTCTTCGATGTAAACCAGATCAGCATCGTCAAGACCCACTTGTGGATGCGCCGCTGGAGTATCGTCAATTTTGACTACCAAAACTGGGCCGTCGCTACCCTCGCGTCCACTTATGGAATTTACAACCGGGTCTTTGCCAATAATCGGGATCGCGCTAGGAATCGTTGCGCAACTCGACAAAACTACGACAACTGAAAGTAAACCAAATAATCTGGCTATATATTTCTTAAAGTACATCGGATTCAAATTCATAGGTCACAGGCAATGGTGCGCGTCCCGCTAAACGAAATACTCTGAAAACAAATTTCCTACGCACCATTTGCGTTCTATTTACAGCATCAACATGGATGGCGATCGCTACTCGAACTTTGTCGGTGAGTTCGGAAAGTTCACGAAGTAAGTCTTTTTCAATGGATCCGATTATTGAGCTTTCATCATTTAATAGGAGCCCTAGCGCGCCTGATAGTCCGCTCTCTGCCATTGATCTATTTTCAATATCGGCATCACGTGCTTGATGGGCAGCTGCAGTCAGCAACAGTGCTGAAGCTGGATCTGAAATAGAACTTCTTGCGATTTCCAAAGCTATGGCAGCTCTGCGCTGAAGGAGCCCATCAAGATTGGCCCAACTTGTTTCCACGCGATGGTGCAAACGATCAAGGCGCGTGGCTGAATATGAGAGATACCAAAGTCCAAAGAGAATTATGAATAGGTAGAGCGCATAATCTCTCATTCGTCCTTACCTTCTCTGCCTAGGAATCGTTGCCATCCTCGATTTTCTGATGCAAGACGTACACCAGTGCTTCCAACCATCGACATTTCGTAAATCGAATATATCTCCTCAGCAACAACATCCCAATCAAATCGTTGAGCATATTCTTTTCCTCGCTTAGCCAAATTTTTGCGTTTCTCTTCATTGCGCAGGAGATCAATGACCACTTTTGCAAGTTCTTGCGGATTTTCGGATGGAAATAGGGCGCCATATTCGCCGTGACCCAAAAGCGAATCAAATGCCGGAATATCACTGGCAACAACTGCTGCGCCACCTGCCAGGGCCTCGGCGAGAATAATTCCGAAAGATTCACCTCCAGTATTGGGAGCTACATAAACTGCAATGGAGGTGAGTAAGTCCGCTTTTTCCTTATCCGAAATTCTTCCCAAGAATTCAAAACGATCCTTAAGTTGTATATCGATACTTTTCCTAAATTCTTCCGAATCTCCTGGACCAGCGATAAGAACCCTTACATCTGGTGCGAATCTGGCAATAATCGGTAAGGCTGCGAGTAAAACAGGAAGCCCCTTACGTGGTTCTTCAAAACGTCCAATAAAACCAATCGTGTTACCGCTCCACTTTTGCACAACCTCACCATCGCGATAGTGGTCGGCGTAAATTCCGTTGGGAACAACAATTGCATCTGTATCTAAATGTTCTGTGAGAGTAAGTCTGGCCGCCTCGCTGACGGCGATACGCGCCGTCAGCTTCTCAATGACAGGTTCCAGAATTGGCCCGATCGCAAAAATGGCCTTCTGCCGTTTAGCAGCTGCATGAAAAGTTCCAACCATCGGGCCGTCCGCAGCCCAGCAAGCAAGAAGTGAAATTGAGGGAATTGCTGGCTCATGGAGATGAAGAAGATCAAATTCATTAGAAGAAATCCATTGACGAACTCTTGCAAATGCAATTGGTCCGAAAAGAACTCGTGCGACAGCGCCGTTATATGGAATTGAAATCGGTTTGCCCGCACTGGTTACATAATCAGGAACCTTTGATTCATCAATAACAGGAGCTAAAACACTCACAAAGTGCCCTTTACTAATTAGATACTCGGCTAAATCGCGTACATGGTTTTGAACTCCTCCGGGTGTATCCCAACCGTAGGGACAAACGATGCCTATTCGTAATTTCTTAATAGGCATTACTGACTCCTCAAAATTTTCTCATCTATCCAAATTCGTTGGAGCATGTGCCAATCCTCTGGATGTTTGGCAATTCCAAGAGCAAAATTATCCGCGCATTTTTGAACGACTAATTGAAGTTTCTCTTGATCGGTGCCGGATTCTGGGATTGAAATTTCTTTCAAATCTATATGTATTCCTTTATCGGTGTATGAAACAAACGCGGTAACAAGAGCCACTCCAGTGCGAATCGCAAGGAGTGCAGGCCCAGCAGGCATTGAGGCTTGTCCACCGAAAAAGTTAACTCCAATCCCGCTAGCTGAAAGATCTCGATCTGCAACAAGGGCGATAAGTTTTCCCTGTCGTGCTCGTTGAACGAGAGTTCCCATTGCTCGATTATCAAGTGGAAGAACTTCCATTCCAAGTGATTCTCGATGCTCTAAAAATCTTTGAAAAAGTGCTTCTGGTTTTAACCTTTCGGCAACTGTGACCAGGGCAAGCCCCATAGATGCAAAATAGGCTCCAGCTAAATCCCAATTTCCAGCATGCGGAAGCGCAACGATTACCCCTTCACCACGTTTCATCGGACCGGTTATGTACTCCTCATTGGTGCAGGCGACTCGATCTTGAATGC
This sequence comes from Actinomycetota bacterium, assembly GCA_009699795.1. Taxonomy (GTDB): domain Bacteria; phylum Actinomycetota; class Actinomycetes; order Nanopelagicales; family Nanopelagicaceae; genus Planktophila. The sequence goes on from WLNK01000030.1 coordinate 3,305, forward strand.
TTTGCTTTGACCAATCCGGCGATCGAAAAGTGTCACACCAGTAACGCATATATGACGAAAGAGCGCGCTGTACTAAATCTTCAAGTTCCTCTGTCGAAATGTTCGGCGAAACTCGCGATAGATTGTCACGAAGTCTTTGGACGCTATTTCCATTCTTTTTTGCAAAATACTTAGAGATAAATTCAAAAAGTGCGTACGCATGTTTCTCGGGAAGAAGTCTCACGATTGCCCACCCGAAAAAGTACGCTCTCACAATGAGAAAATCCTTAACCATCTAAGACGCTGCCCGTTTCACAACTAAAATTCGTTGCATCACCGTAATGACTCCAAGTATCAATAGCGCCCAGAATCCAATTGAAAGTGCGTACCCGACACCGAGACCAGATAAACCCACCGCAGTTAAAGCGATAAGCAAACGCTCGGTTCGTTCAGCGATTCCGATAGAACAATCTATTCCGAGTGATTCAGCTTTTGCGCGGATATATGAAATTAGAAAGCCCAACACCATCGCCAACAGAACAATGTAAGCAAGCGGATCACTTTTGCGAATCAAATAAATCGCGACACCAAAATGAAGCGCAGCATCAGAAATGCGGTCTAAGGTCGAGTCTAGAAATCCTCCCCATTTGCTTGCTCCTCGTTGGGAGAGTCGGGCCATTGCGCCATCGAAGAGATCGCTGAGTGAAAAAAAACAAATTGCGATTGTGCCTATAAATAGCTGGCCACGCGGAAGGAAATATAGAGCACAAGTAGCCAATCCAAGAGTTCCGAGAAGTGTCACGCCATTTGGCGTTAGACCAATTCGCAGCGCTAGGCGTGCCACTGGGTTAATCAACTTAGTGACCATTGGCTTAAGAGAACTACTAATCATCGGGCTCATCGTAGGCTTTACACCATGACATCTCCTAGTTTGGCGCTCAAAATTTCAGTCTTTGCTCATGTGAGTGCCCAGCCACAAGCCCTGGCTGAAGTATTTAATGGCGCCGTTGCTTCGAGTGTTGATTCGGAGATTGATCTCGCAATTTTCGCCATTAATCCAGCAGCTGGTATAGATCAGATGACAATTGATTTGTGGCATCAAGTAAGTGAATACCAAATTCCAAGACTTTTACTTGTAGTTGGTTTAGATGGATCAGAAATAGATTTTGACGATGCTGTTCTCGTTGCAAACAGAGTCTTAGACCCAGTCGTTACTCCATATCTTGTTTTACATGGTGATAATGGTGAACCTGCTGCACTAATTTCACTTTCAGATATGAAAATCCGGGACTATTCAACTACTCCACCGACGATAAGAGAGAGTGAATCTGAACATCAGGAAATCATTTCCGATTTTCGCCATGAATATCTTGAAGCTTTACAAGAGATGGGAGAAGATGCTTTTGCGGCAGGATTGCTATTCCCGGCCATCCCAATTGTTCTGGGCAAGAATATTGGCGTTGATATCGCAGGCCAATACATAAACCAACTTAGTTCTTAAGTTTAAGAACTAAATCGCTTACATCTAGGCGGTGAGCTTTAAACGAATTCACGGGTGAATCTGTTGGATATCCAATAGCAATTCCACATAGCAATCGGTAATCACCTGATACTTCGAATTCTCTGCGAACCACATCGTCCCAAATTCCTACCGCTCCTTGTGCGCAGGTACCTAGTCCGAGTGCATGGGCTGAAAGCATCAAATTCTCCATCATGAGTCCGGCATCGCTCGCAGCGTAAATGTGAAGACTCTTATGTATGTAAATAAAAAGTTCTACCGGCGCACCAAAGAACTCATAGTTTCGCGCCCATTGCGCATCGCGGTTAACGACATCACCGCGAGCCACGCCAAGAACTGAATAGAGTTCTTTACCTATTCGCTGGGCGCGAGGTTTCAATTCAGCTACATATGGTTTGGTCATTCTTCTATTACTAGTCGGCAACCCATGACGTGTAAAAAAGAGCTTTATCTTGGAAAAAGCGTTTCCGTTACGAGCTTTTGAAAGTGCAGCCCATCGACTAAGAAATTCATTACTAATACGATCGCGAACTTCACCCGTAGCAACCGCAACCTTAAATGGTCGCGTGTTAGACCAGCTTGGAGCAGTAAGTGAATCTGTTAACAGTTGCTCAATAATTTCTGGTGGCACTGTTTTTGGCAAGAAGTCACGAGTGCTGCGGCGTGAGGCTAAAAACTGCGAAAAATCGGAATCCATTACCAAGCCGCAGCAATTTCATCTCTAGTAGTTGATAACAAAGCTGGGAGCGTTTTGGTCTGTCCGATGATTGGCATGAAATTTGCATCTCCAGCCCATCTTGGAACAACGTGCTGATGAATATGTTCGGCAACACCTGCTCCCGATATCGCCCCCTGATTCATCCCGAGGTTGAATCCCCCTGGGCTTGAAACTTTACGAATTGTTTTCATGGCGTGCGCAGTTAATTCACTAATCTCATTGCGCTCTTGCGTTGTCAGCTCTGTTAAGTCAGCAACGTGGCGATTCGCGCAAACCAAAAGGTGGCCCGCGTTATATGGATAGAGATTCATGACCACATAAGCACTTTCACCTCGAGCCACGATAAGCGCCTCTTCGTCACTTAACGTTGGGATTCGACAGAAAGGACAAACAGCTTCATTACCAGCAAGTGGCCTATTCGTTCCTTTGAGATATTCCATGCGATGAGGCGCCCAAAGTCGTTGCCAAGCGTCTGGCATACCGGCTCCGCCAAAATTTTTCTCTTCTGACATTTGTTAAACCTGTGTGCGATCTTTGATGCTCTTCGTTATTTCGGCAATCGCATCATCTACTGAGATACCGTTCTTTTGTTCACCGTTGCGATAGCGAATAGAAACCGCACCTGCTGCTTGATCTTCTTCACCAGCAATGATCATGAACGGAACTTTTTGCATTTGAGCGTTTCGAATCTTCTTCTGCATGCGATCATCAGAACTATCTAATTCAACGCGAATTCCAGAATTCTTAAATGTCTTCAACACACCATCTAAGTAATCAGTAAATGCATCCGCTACTGGAATTCCAATAGCTTGTACCGGCGCAAGCCATGGTGGAAATGCTCCCGAGTAATGCTCCGTTAATACTCCGAAGAACCGTTCAATGGATCCAAAGAGCGCACGGTGAATCATTACTGGGCGTTTGCGCGAACCGTCAGTTGCCGAATATTCGAGTTCAAATCTCTGTGGCAATTGGAAATCAACTTGAATCGTGGACATCTGCCAAGTTCGACCAATGGCATCTTTTGCCTGTACGGAAATCTTTGGACCGTAGAAAGCAGCCCCGCCTTCATCAAGGACTAACTCGAGATTTTGTGCGAGTGCTGCTTTTCGAAGCGCTTCGGTGGCTTCAATCCAATCAGCGTCCTCGCCCACAGATTTTTCTGGATTACGCGTAGAGAGTTCTAGATAGAAATCCTCAAGACCGTAATCACGTAATAAATTAAGTACAAAAGTTAATAGTGAGTCGAGCTCGGCTGGCATCTGCTCTTTTGTGCAATAGATATGTGCGTCATCTTGCGTAAAACCGCGGGCTCGTGTGATCCCATGAAGTACACCGGATTTTTCATAACGGTAAACGGTTCCGAATTCAAAAAGACGAAGTGGGAGCTCGCGATAGGACCGGCCCCTTGATTGGAAAATCAAATTATGGAACGGACAGTTCATTGGTTTCATGTAGTACTGCTGACCAGCGCGCTTGATCGTGCCATCGGGATGATGTTCTTCATCAAGAATCATTGGCGGGTACATTCCCTCTGAATACCAATCTAAGTGCCCAGATTTTTGAAAAAGCGCGGCCTTTGTTAAATGTGGTGAGTAAACAAATTCATAACCTTCTTCTTCATGGCGAATTCTTGAATAGTCCTCCATTGCGCGTCGCACAATTCCACCTTTTGGATGAAAGACTGCCAGGCCCGAACCAATCTCTTCAGGAAATGAAAATAGGTCTAGCTCTGTACCAAGGCGACGATGGTCACGCTTTTCGGCTTCGGCAAGTAATTCAAGATATGCGTTAAGTTCATCCTGTGATGGCCATGCTGTTCCGTAGATACGTTGAAGCATCGGATTTTTTTCAGAACCTCTCCAATATGCAGCTGCTGAACGCATCAGTTTGAAGGCAGGAATATTTTTCGTTGAAGGTAGGTGGGGTCCTCGACAAAGGTCCGACCAAACAGGCTGTCCATCTCTACCTAAGTTGTCATAGATAGTTAACTCTGTTCCGCCAACTTCAACACTTGCTTCGTCGCCGACTCCAGATTTAAGTCCAATTAATTCACACTTATACGGTTCGTGAGCAAGTTCTTTGAGCGCGTCAGTTTCCGTAGTAACTCGACGCTTGAATCTTTGGCCATCTTTAACAATCTTGCGCATTGCGCTTTCGATCTTTTCCAAATCCTCTGGATTAAATGGTCTTTCTGGGTCGAAATCGTAATAAAAACCATCTGTGATGGGCGGTCCGATACCGAGTCGTGTTTGAGCAAAGACTTGCTGCACCGCTTGCGCCATGACGTGGGCAGTTGAGTGTCTAAGTACCGCTAATCCTTCGGGGGAAGAAATTGAAATTCCTTCCACAACATCACCATCTTTAAGATCGGTCCACAAATCTCTCAAAACACCATTGATTTTGCAAACAACAATGTCTTTCTGTTCAGCAAAAATATGTGTGGGTTTGGAATCTGCCTCTATCGAGGTTTCTTTCCCATCAACTTTGATTGCAAGTGCAGACATGTTCTTAGCCTACCGAATGCTTCTGCGTCTTTGCCCGAATTTGCTCCTCTAGGGCTACAACATGCCCATTTACATTGAGCCGGCGTTCATCAATCGAAGCTACGGGCAGTGCAATCTTTAGACTGGAAAGAACTAAGGCGCTTTCAATCATTGGAATTTCATCTTTGGAAATATTTCTGACTTTTACATCGCATCTTTCAATCGCAATGGCGCGAATGACTCCTGGAAGCACCCCCGAGGTAAGCGGAGAAGTAACCCATTGACCATCAATTAAGAACAGAAAATTTGAAACCGCACCCTCTGTAATGTGATCATCTGGGTTGTAGCAAATCACTTCATCAAAACCAGCACTCACGACACTGGCCAAGAGCTGAAGCCTTTCGGTATATGGGTAACGCTTCATCACGAATCCATCTATCTCACTCGCTCGTGACTGAGTACAAATTTTCTGAGCATTTCGCAAATCTTCATAACTCTTGTGGACCACGGCGAAACTATTTTGTGAAAAAAGTAGGCGAAGTCTTCCGACATCGCATGGTTCTGCATCAAGTGTTTTTGCAATGGCCTCGCGAATTAAATTTTCATTGGGCAACGTGATCCCTATGCGTTCTGCAGCATCTATTGCTCGGCGCATATGTCTGCTGAGTTCGAATACTTCGCCATGCTCTGTTCGAAGAGTCTCAAAAATACCGATACCTTCCGGCCATCCATCAGCATCCAGTGCAACCTTTGATGAATCGATAAGTTCGTTATCAAACCAAACCTTCATCTGTGACCCTCTGCAATCGAGATTAACTTCCTAGCCTTTAGCTCTGTCTCTTCCCATTCAGAAAGTGGATCGCTCCCCCAAGTTATTCCGGCCCCTGTTCCGAATCGCAAAATATCGTCGTTCTTCTTCCAAAACGTTCTTATTGCAACACTTAACAAAGCTTGATCACCGTGAATCCATCCGAGGGCTCCGCAATACGTGCTTCGTTTATTTTTTTCAGATTTTGAAATCAAATCAAGAGCCGAACTCTTTGGAGCACCGCTAACTGAACCTGGAGGAAGAGTTGCGGCAAGAATCTCTTTCCACGTAAGGCCATCCTTAAGTTCTCCGAGCACATCAGAGACCAGGTGAGTAAGCCCTGGATGATTCTCGGTGCGAAGTAAGTTTTGAACATCAACGCTGCCGGGAGTGCAGATTCGACCTAAATCATTGCGCATCAAGTCAACAATCATGATGTTCTCCGATTTATCTTTCTCACCAAATGCTTCACTATTTAACTTCTTAGTGCCCTTAATAGGTGAACTCTTTAATTGCCGACCATCGCGTTTTAAAAACAGTTCGGGAGAAGCTGATGCAATTTCTAATCCCGGAATCGATAGAAATGATGCAAAAGGGGCCGGATTATTTGAAATTAACCTTCCAAAAAGACCGGCTAGAGAAAGTCCAACACCTTGGTGAAATATTTCTCGGCATGCGTTGACTTGATAAACATCGCCGGCGGCAATCGCCTCTCGAATGGTTTCTACGTACTCACAGTATTGTTCTTTATTTATCGTGGTCTCCCATTTATTGAGTGAGCTCCCTGCCCACTCATAATTAGGGAATTCTTCTTTGCGAACATTTTTAAACCGAACAAGAGTTAATTCACCTTCAAAAGTTGCGGTGAGCGCCCAAAAATTTCCATCACTTAAAACGCTTGGGTCATTACTTATTTCAACGATCTCGCTCGCCATAACCCCGCCCATCCAAAAGCAGTTCGGAGCGACATTCATGCGGTAACGCTACGGTGAAAATATGCTCTTTGGCGCTTATGCCATGCCTGCGCTAGATTTGCCCCTGCACAAAATGCGGACGTAGCGCAGCTGGTAGCGCGGAACCTTGCCAAGGTTCAGGTCGCGGGTTCGAACCCCGTCGTCCGCTCGGATTAACCGCCGCTTAGAATTTATTTTCGGGTGGCGGTTTGTCTAT
>WLNK01000031.1 GCA_009699795.1 Actinomycetota bacterium
GCAAGTTTCTGCGAACTCTACAAAGTCAGGCGCGATGCGATGCTTGAATCACTTGAACAACATTTTCCAAAGGAAGCAACATGGACAAAGCCTGGTGGCGGATTCTATGTTTGGGTAAATCTTCCACCAGAAATTGATACCAAAGCGATGATGCCTAAGGCAATCGTTGCAAAGGTTGCATATGTGCCAGGAACTGCTTTTTATGCAGATGGTTTCGGTAGCTGGTCGATGCGTCTTTCATACTGTCACCCAACACCTGAGCGCATTCGCGAAGGTGTCAAAGCCCTTGGCGGGATTGTTAAGCAAGAGATGTCACGCCGCGGCGGCGCACTTAAATAATTAACCCTCGATTAAATCAACAATGCGTTGCAAGTCTTCGCGGCCCGCAAATTCAATAACAATCTTGCCTTTACCTTTTCCGCCTTGCACAACAACGCGCGTATCTAGGTAATCACTCAATAATTCAGCTGCTGCGAGGGCTTCACCGGATGTGCCCTCTTTGCCCTTCTTTTTAGCTGATTTTGCGCTTGGAGCGTGGACAGCAACAGCCTCTTCAGTTGCGCGAACACTTAAGCCTTCAGCAACAATTCTATTTGCGAGCTTTTCGATGTCGTTTTCATCTGTAAGACCAAGAAGCGCGCGTGCATGTCCAGCAGAGATTACTCCTGCGGCAACTTTTCTCTGCACAGTTGCTGGCAAATTAAGTAAGCGCATCGTGTTTGAAATCAACGGGCGTGATCGTCCAAGCTTTGTCGCTAACTCTTCATGCGTGCAATTAAAATCAGTAAGTAATTGTGCGTAAGCCGCGCCTTCTTCAAGTGGATTGAGTTGGCTTCGGTGAATGTTTTCGATGAGGGCTTCACGAAGAAGTTCGTTATCTGGAGTCTGTCTAATTATTACAGGAATTGTTTTTAGCCCCGCGGCTTTTGCCGCACGAAAGCGTCGCTCACCCATAATGAGTTCGTACTTACCACCAGAGGTTCTGCGAACAACTGGCGGCTGGAGAATTCCAATTTCTTTAATGGATGCTACTAATTCGTTAAGTGCACTCTCATCAAAGACTGTACGTGGTTGTCGTGGGTTTGGTGAAATTAAATCAATTGAAACTTCATTCTGTTGTGCAACTTCTGTTCCTGCAACAGTAAGTGAAGTTGGAATCAGCGAATCTAAATTAGTACCAAGACCACCGCGTTTACTTGCCATTATGCGGTCTCTCCCTCTTTTTTGTAATTAATACTTACAACATTTGAATCAAAGTTGGCGTCTAGCTTTGGTTTTCCGCGCTCTGCTATTTCTCTTGCAACTTGCATATAGGCAATAGCGCCAGGTGAAACAGGATCGTATGTCATTACTGTTTGATCATAAGAAGGCGCTTCAGATACACGTACTGCGCGAGGAATCGGAATATCAATCAACTCGTTTGGAAAATGTTGGCGAACATTATCTGCAACATCATTTGATAAACGTGTTCTTCCATCAAACATCGTCAGAACAATTGTTGAAAGTTCTAGAGATGGATTAAGTCTTTTCTTAACAACTCCATAAGTTTCAAGAAGTTGTGACAAGCCTTCAAGCGCGTAGTACTCAGTTTGAATTGGAATTAATAACTCTTTAGCTGCAGCGAGCGCATTAACAGTTAACAAACCAAGTGAAGGTGGGCAATCAATAAAAACATAATCGTAATTCGGGCTAATTTCTTCGAGCGCTTCTTTCAATCGAAGTTCTCGTGCCACCATTGAAACTAATTCAACTTCCGCATTTGCAAGAGATGAATTTGAAGGGATGCAATCAAGGGCTGGGAAACCAGCGACTTTCTTAATTACTGAAGCGATTGGGGAGTTGCCCATAAGTACGTCATAAATGCCCTCGGTATCACGGTGAGGGACCCCGAGAGCTGTACTTGCATTTCCCTGTGGATCTAAATCAATAACCAGCACGCGCAAGCCACCCATAGCCATGGCTGCAGCAACATTGACCGTTGTGGTGGTTTTACCGACCCCGCCCTTTTGGTTGGCCACGGTGAAAATTCGGGTGGAAACCGGTTTGGCCATCGCCTCTTTTAGGCGGCGAACGCCGATAACTTTCGTTGTTTCACGTGAATCCACGCGCCTATCTAAGCACCCTTTTTGATGGCGACTATGCGACCCATTTCAATTCCATCGAGGGTAATTTCATGCAGGGTGGCACCTTTTACGCCCTCCATCTCAGCTGCGGCAGACTCCCCCTTCATTGCAAGGAGTGATCCCCCGGTTTTAACCATGTGCCAGCTGATTTTCTTTAATTTTTCCAGCGGGGCAACGGCTCTAGCAGTTACAAAATCAGCGCTTTTCTTAACGTCTTCGGCTCGTCCTCGAATGACTTCAATTGAACTCCCTGCGGTGGCCTCTTTTAGGAATTCAACCCTGCGTTCAAGGGGCTCAATGAGGGTAACTTTCAAATCTGGGCGGGCAAGTGCAATCACAATGCCGGGTAAACCAGCCCCCGAACCGATATCAAAGAGGGATGCCCCTTGCGGCAAAAGCTGGGTTACGGGAAGACAGTTGAAGATATGGCGCTCCCAGATCCGCTCGCCTTCGCGGGGTCCGATCAGCCCTCTTTCAATCCCCGCAGTGACCAGGAAATCGGCATAGGCCAGAATCTCCTTTTTTGAGCTTGGGAAGTACCGCTCAATCAGGGTTTCACGTGAAACTGGCTCCGCCATAGCTGGCTTACGCTGGGTAAATCACTACAAAGCGGTTTGGATCTTCGCCATCTGACTCCGAGGTAAGGCCAAGGCTCTGGATTGTGTCGTGGATGATCTTGCGCTCAAAAGCGTTCATTGGGTCGAGCTTGATTGAGGCGCCGGTTGTCTTTGCTTCCTCTGCCATCTTCTCAGCCAGAGCGGTGAGCTCCTTGCGACGCCCGGCACGGAAACCATCGATATCGAGCATGAGGCGGCTGCGATCTCCCGTTGCTGTCTGAACAGCCAAGCGGGTGAGCTCCTGGATTGCATCCAGCACTTCGCCTTCCTGTCCTACGAGGTGGCGAAGCTTTCCGCCAACAATTGCAAGAGCAGCGCGGTCGTTCTCCACGTCAATATCAATATCACCGTCGAGATCGGCGATATCTAGCAAGCCCTCTAGGTAGTCGGCTGCAATATCGCCTTCTTCTTCAAGCTTTGCTACGCCCTTTGGCGCCTTCTTCTCTGTGGTCTCTTCTTTTTCCAGTACTTCTGCATCTTTCTTAGCCATTTTACTCTCCTATTGAGTGGATAATCCTAATTGGTATGAATTGATGGTAAATGTCCGAATTACTTCTTCTTCTTTTTCTTCTTCTTTGGTTGCTGGCGTTGTCCCGAAACATCTCCCGCTTGGCCTTCTTCCCCACTTGGGTTCTGGTCATCTGAGTCGATCGAATTTTCTCTTCCTTCAAGCTTTGCCTTATGAGCACGCTTTCTCTGTAACTCTTCAAATGCCGGCGAACCAGGAGTTGGGTTTCGCTTAATTACGTAGAACTGCTGACCCCATGTCCAGAGGTTTGTCGTTGACCAGTAGATCAAAACACCAACTGGGAAGTTAACACCTGAAACAGCAAAAATGATTGGGAATACATAGAGCATTATTTTTTGTTGTTGCAACATCATGTTGTTACTGGAATCCATCTTTGGCATTCCCTTAACCATGAGCTGACGCTGTGTTGTAAATGTTGTTGCAGACATCAGTGCAATCAAAAGAACAGTAACGATTTTTACACTTGTATCTGATGATCCTAGGAAGCTTTCACCAAAGGATGCGCCAAAGAATTTAGCGTTCTGGATTGATGCTAAGTATTCACCTTTGAGATAACCGTGTGGATTGTTTTTTGCAATTCCGTTAAGGACTGTAAATAGTGCAAAAAATATTGGGGCTTGGGCAAGGATTGGAAAACAAGAAGCAAGAGGGTTTGTCTTGTGCTCCTTGTATAGCTTCATCATCTCTTCAGATTGCTTCTGACGATCATCTTTATACTTTGTCTGAATCGCCTTCATATGTGGCTGAATTGCAGTAAGTGCCCGCTGGCTCTTAATTTGCTTTACGAAGAGTGGAATCAAAATGATACGGATTAAAACAACAAGTCCAACGATGGATAGCGCCCATGTAACGCCGCTATCTTTGCCGAACATTGGAGAGAGGAATTTATGGAATGTAACCATTACCCCTGAAACAATTAAGTACAACGGATTGAGAATTGCTCCCATTATTTGGCTCCTACTGTTTGTTGGATAGTTCTAAAACCTGCGGTCTGCACTGCTTTTTCAGGCACGTAATCAACTCCGCCATGTGACCATGGGTTGCAGCGGACCACTCGCCAAAGCGCCATCGCCAGCCCCTTTACTCCATAGCGACCAATCGCCGTGATCGCATATGAAGAACATGATGGGTAATACTTACAACGCGGTGCAAAGGCAGGAGAAATCCACTTTTGATAAAAGCGGATTGGAGCTACAACAATTTTTCTAATCATCTGGCAGCAACCTTTGCTTGACGTTCCAAAAGTTTGGTTACAAGGCTTTCAATCTCTGTAGAAATGCTGTTTGTTAAAACAAGTGCCGAACTCTTCTTCTGTGACAGAGCGCGAACTACAAGCAGCGATCCGTTGGGGAGTTTTGTAACTTGGGCAGCAAGTGCGTGACGAACTTTGCGAGCAAGTGCGTGACGCGCAACTGATCCGCCGACAGTTTTATTAATAATGAGTCCACATTTTGCGCCAGCTTCTGAGGCAGGTGAGATGTAGAGATATCCAACGAAATTTTCTACCGTGACACGAATCCCGCTCTTTGTTGTGCGAGCAAAGTCTTCGCTTGCTGTTAAACGTGCGTTTTTAGGCAGCACGAGAAGCTCCTGTGCGGATCTTTACTTACGCAGAGAGGCGAGCGCGGCCCTTAGCGCGGCGAGCAGAGAGAACTGCACGGCCTGCACGTGTTGCCATGCGGGCACGGAAGCCATGCTTCTTGGCACGGCGGCGTGTATTAGGTTGGAAAGTGCGCTTTGTCATGATGACTCCTTCAAAACTCTTGTACTGCTGGCCGAGCGGCTCGGCTATTCATAAATGTGTGGTGCATTTGGTAGTAAATACGGGGGAAGCAAGGGGTGTAACGGTACGGGGCGAGGTTGCGCTCGGTCAAACCCGTGGCGGGCAGATATCGGTGTGGATAACCACTTGCTTTTCCAGTAAATGACCCCTATTTTGACGCCCTGTCCACAGGCATCCGTCGCTTTTGGTCGAAAAGAAGGCTAAACCCCTACTTTAGACCACAGCCTGTGGATAACTCTGTGGATACTCCTAGGAAGGTTCGAAATGGCTGTTACTGAGGTAGAGCTGACCGATCTTTGGGATCGGGTCATCGAACATGTCTCCTTGGGAGAGCCACAACATCGTGCATTTTTAACGATGACCAAACCTCTCGGACTTATCCAAAGCGAAGGCGGCTTTACCAATCTCTTGGTTGCGGCCCCAAACGCTTTTGCTAAGGATGTCCTGGAGTCAAGGCTGCGTGTTGTTGTAAATGAAGTTCTCTCAAAAGAACTCGGCGACAAAACAAATATCGCAGTGATGATTGATGAAAGCATCGAGTTAGCAGATCTTGCAGCGCCGTCGATTCAAGTTGAAGCAACGCCCTCTCGTCCTGGAACCGGTCGCGATGATGCGCCTTCACAAAATCGCAAGAGCGACGAACCATCACAATTAAATCCACGATATGTTTTTGAAACTTTTGTTATTGGTGCATCAAATCGTTTTGCGCACGCAGCAGCTGTTGCAGTTGCTGAAGCGCCTGCTAAGGCATACAACCCGCTCTTTATTTATGGTGAATCCGGGCTTGGAAAGACACATTTGCTTCACGCGATTGGGGCTTATGCAAAAGAGCTATACGGCAATGTCCGCGTGCGTTATGTCTCCTCTGAAGAATTTACTAACGACTTTATTAACTCAATTCGCGACGACAAGGCTTCTGCTTTCCAACGCCGCTACCGCGACTTAGATGTTCTACTTGTTGACGATATTCAATTCTTAGAAAATAAAGAACGAACTCAAGAAGAGTTCTTCCATACATTTAACACGCTCTATAACGCTAATAAACAAATAGTTATTTCGTCTGACCGTTCACCGAAGCAGCTCACCACTCTTGAAGATCGTCTTCGCTCTCGGTTTGAGTGGGGATTGATGACCGATATTCAGCCACCAGAACTCGAAACGCGTATCGCTATTTTGCGTAAGAAAGCGATTCAAGATCGCCTTAACGCACCCGATGATGTTCTTGAATATATTGCTAGCAAAATCTCTACAAATATTCGCGAGCTTGAAGGCGCTCTCATCCGCGTTACAGCTTTTGCGAGCCTGAACCGTCAAGCTGTTGATTTAGGACTTGCAGAAATTGTTCTTAAAGATTTAATTCCTAGCGGCATCAGCGCCGAGATAACTGCGCCAACAATCATGGCTCAGACCGCTGCCTATTTCAGCCTCACTCTCGACGATCTTTGCGGAACTTCTCGTTCTCGCGCGCTAGTTAACGCCCGCCAGATTGCTATGTACCTCTGCCGCGAACTAACAGAGCTCTCGCTTCCTAAAATTGGCCAAACTTTCGGCGGCCGCGACCACACAACCGTGATGCACGCAGACCGCAAGATCCGCGAGCTGATGGCCGAGCGCCGCTCTATCTATAACCAAGTCAACGAACTCACTACTCGCATAAAATCCCAAACAAGCAATTAGCTATAAATAGTCTGGCTTGTCCGTTTTAAACCGCTTTACCCCCATCTTGTGGAGAAGATGTGGATAACTGTGGAAATAGTTCGGTTTTCTGTTGGTATCTACTGCAGCTTTCTAAGGATCGGGGTATCGCTCTTATGAGGCTCTCTACCGCGCCGCGAGTTACCCACACCTTTCAGGCGCTTACCCACAGGTTTTTGGGCTATTACACCCCCTCTGACCTGCGCTTTTACTCTTTATCCACAGGTTCTAGGCCTGGTTACTACTACTACCTTTATATACAAGAAACCCTTCCCCAAACGAACCACACACCTTTTAGCCACTTAAGCCCCGGGTTGATTTTAAATAGTAAATGCGTGGATGCTTTCCCAAGGAAAGATTTATATAAAAGCGAAAAGATGAGAATGAGGGCTGCGGCGTGAAATTTACTGTTGATCAATTAGCTTTAACAGAAGGCGTTAACTGGGTATCCAGAAGCCTTTCCTCACGCCCAATAAAAACCGAACTCTTAGGAATTGTTATCGATGCAACCGGAAGTGAAGTAATTCTCTCAGGCTCTGATTTAGAAACTTCTAGCAAAGCTAATTTTTCTGCAGATATAACAACAAAAGGAAAAGTGTTAGTCCCAGGAAAGTTACTAGCTGAAATTTCTCGCTCGCTACCAAATAAACCAATCACCATCGCACTAGATGGATCTAGAGTTCTCGTAACATCTGGATCTGCAAAATTTACTCTTCCAACTCTTTCAATCGATGAATACCCAAACCTTCCAGAACTACCAGAGACCACGGGTGTAGTTGCTAGTGATATTTTTGCAACAGCGGTTTCACAAGTTGCAATTGCAGCAGGCCGAGATGATTCACTACCAACGCTCACAGGAGTGCATGTAGAAATAAATGAAGATGTTGTAACTCTTGCGGCGACAGATAGATACCGCTTAGCGGTAAGAGAATTTAATTGGGGCCCAACAGCGCCGGGAGTTTCTACAACAGCGCTCATGCGCGCTCGCACTCTTGCAGATGCTGCAAAGTCTTTAGTAGGGTCAAAAGAAGTTTCGCTTTCATTCGCACCAAGCACAAGCAACGATCGACTTGCGGGTTTTGCGGGCGACGGAAAATCAATGACATCAAGAATGTTGGATGGAACTTTCCCTCCGTATCGCCACCTACTTCCACAAGAAGTAACAACAACTGCTGTTGTTGAAGTTGCTTCATTTTTAGAATCAGTACGACGCGTCGCACTCGTTACAGATAAAACTGTCCCTCTGCGCCTTGAGTTCACTAACGGCTCGGTTTCACTAGAAGCTGGTGCTGGCGAAGAGGCACAAGCAACAGAAGCCATCGAAATTAAATTAGACGGAGATGCAATCTCAATTGCATTCAACCCCGTCTTCTTAGCCGAAGGGCTGCAAGCGGTAGGAACACCATTCGTTCAGATTTCATTTACTGGGTCAAATAAACCTGCAATCCTTATGGGCAAAACAGACCGCGATGGAAAAGCAATAGATAACTATCGCTACCTCTTAATGCCAATGCGTTACGCCTCCTAACGAGCGGCACCAATGCGCGTTACCAAGCTGGCGCTTACCAATTTCCGTTCATATAAAAATCTTGAACTTGAATTCGGACCAGGCCCAATAACCTTCATCGGCAATAACGGCGCCGGAAAGACAAATATCGCTGAAGCCCTTATCTACCTGAGCTTTTTAAGCTCGCACAGAGTCAGCCAAAACCAACCACTGCTCTCTCTTGGTGCAGACCAAGCGATTATCCGCGCAGAAATAGAACGCGATGGACGCAACCTACAAGTTGACCTAGAAATAAATGCCACAAGAGCTAATCGCGCGCGGCTAAATCAAAACCCGACTAAATCGCAACGCGAAATTCTTGGCGCGCTACAAGTTATTTATTTTTCACCAGAAGATTTAGATCTAGTGCGGGGAGAACCGACCGACCGCAGAGATTTCTTAGACAAACTATTAATCACGCGAAGCCCAAGACTTGCTGGAGTTATTTCTGATTATGAAAGAGTTGTGAAGCAAAGAAATACACTTCTTAAAACCCGAGCACCAGAAAGTGCGCTCGCACCTTGGACAGAGCAACTCATCAAATTTGGGGCCGAGCTTTCTGCAGAACGTGTGACACTTGTCGAATTACTAGAACCATTCGTTGCAGCAAACTATAAGAATTTAAATGAAGTAAAACCGGCAACCATTAGTTACAAGTCTTCCACCGAAGGACTTTCACAAAGCGTGGAAGAAAATGCAAAGTTACTCACCGCAAGGCAAGAGGAAGTTGCAAGGCAAGAAGCAGATCGTGGAGTTTCACTTGTAGGCCCACATCGCGATGACTTACATCTGCAACTAGGAGATTTTCCCGCGAAAGGTTATGCAAGCCACGGCGAATCATGGTCAATGGCGATCTCGTTGCGTATTGGTTCTTACAACCTACTTAAATCCGAAGGCGCAGACCCTGTACTTATCCTCGATGATATTTTTGCTGAGCTAGACACCGCCCGTCGTGCACAATTAACCTCCGTAACAATGATGGCTGAACAAACTTTTATTACCGCAGCCGTTGAAAGCGATCTCCCAGCAGAACTACTATCTACCAAGTTTTATGTAACTCCCGGCGAAGTTAAGAAAGGGCAGCAATGACAAAACGCGATTTAGCCCTTGATTTATTTAGAAGCTACAAGACCGGATTTACTAAAAAGAAAAAAATTGTCGAGCAGCGCACAACAACTGCAACAGATCCGACACTTATTAGCGACGTACTGACAAATTTAATTGAAGAGCGAGATTGGCACTTAGGAATTGCTGAAGGAACTCTCTTTACAACGTGGAAAGAAATTGTTGGCGACGACATTGCTTCGCACACAACTCCGCTTTCACTTCTTGAAGGCGCACTTTTAATTCAATGTTCTTCAACTGCATGGGCGACGCAGCTAACTGCAGTCGGTTTAGATCTCTTGCATACAATTCAAAACGCAGCTCCATCTGCCGGCGTGCAATCACTTTCATTTATGGGCCCACACGCTCCATCGTGGAAGCGCGGGGTTCGAACAATTAAGAATGAGCGCGGTCCCAGAGACACATACGGCTAAAAGCCAGAAATCACGCTCAAATATGAGCGGGGCCAATAGGAACCCTCAACCTTGCGGCGAAAAGCCCGCATTTCCCACACCTAAGCCTTTTTATGGCTAGCCCTCATTTTCTTTCGCGCTAGGATAAAGACGCCCAAAAGGCTTA
>WLNK01000032.1 GCA_009699795.1 Actinomycetota bacterium
TCAACTCGTGCCATCGGTGGATATAAAATCAAAAAAGATGGTTGTTATTCCGCCAGAGGTTCAAGCATGAAGATTGATGCCATCACGATTTTTCCAGAGTACTTAGCTCCACTCGAACTTTCTCTGCTTGGTAAAGCTCAGGATAAAGGCTTAGTCGAAATTGCAGTTCATGATTTGCGGAGCCAGGCAAAAGATAACCACAACACTGTTGATGACACTCCATATGGGGGAGGCGCAGGCATGGTGATGTTGCCCGAAGTGTGGGGTGGGGCAATAGATGAAGTGCTTACAGATAACTCAGACATAATTATTTTGACGCCGGCGGGTGTGAGATTTACCCAATCGATGGCTACAGAATTATCTAAACGTCGGCATTTAATTTTCGCCTGTGGGAGATACGAAGGAATTGATGATCGAGTGCGTCAACACTACTCTGGCGATGAGTTTGTTTCTAGAAACATTAGAGTCCATGAAGTATCTATTGGTGATTACGTTCTTGGCGGCGGGGAAGTAGCAACGATGGTGATGGTCGAAGCAATTACAAGACTTATTCCAGGTGTTTTGGGTAATCCCGAATCTCTTGCTGAAGAATCGCATAATGATGAAGGTTGGTTGGAGTATCCGAATTTCACAAAGCCACAAGTGTGGCGTGGAATCTCAGTACCCGAGATATTGCTTGGCGGAAATCATGGTGAGATTGCAAAATGGCGAGCATCACAAGCGGCACAGCGTGCAAAAAAGAACCGATAACTGGTCAGTTATGACATCAGACCGTAGGGTTGAGCCATGAGCGAAGAGTCACAAAGGATTCAATCACGCCTTATTCGTGATCTTGAGCCGGTAGTTGCAGTTGAACTCGAGCGCCACCTTAGTGTTCAAAAAAATTGGTATCCACATGAGTATGTCCCATGGTCTGAAGGTCGTGACTACGCAGGCCCTCTCAATGGTGATGCGTGGGAGGCGAAAGATTCAAGACTGACGCCGGTTGCACAAGATTCACTAATTTTGAATCTTCTTACTGAAGATAATCTTCCGAGTTACCACACCGAGATTGCTCTCTCGATGGGGCGCGATGGTGCGTGGGGAACGTGGATCGAACGTTGGACAGCTGAAGAAGCTCGACACTCCATTGTTATTCGCGATTACCTCATGGCAACACGAGGCGTTGACCCATACGAGCTTGAAGACCTTCGAATGGCTCATATGTCTCTCGGATATCAAACACCTTATGAAAACGACATGCTTCACACCATTGCATACGTTTCATTCCAAGAATTAGCCACTCGTATTTCTCATCGAAATACTGGAAAAATCTCCGATGATCCGATTGCAGAAGGAATGATGCAGCGAGTTTCTTTGGATGAAAATCTTCATATGCTCTTCTATCGCAATACTCTTGCAGCGGCTCTCGATATGGAACCAAACGCAGCGATGCGCGCAATTACCGATGTAGTGACAAATTTTGATATGCCGGGCGCCAACATGCCTGGGTTTGGTCGAAAAGCAGTTCAGATTGCTCTTGCTGGAATTTATGATTTACAGCAACACCTAGATGATGTTGTTGCTCCAGTACTTCGTGCCTGGAAAGTATTTGAGCGCACAGATCTCACTGGCGATGGTCTCAAAGCCCGTGATGAACTTGCAGCGTTCATGGCAAAAGCAACGAGTGATGCAGCGACATTTAATGACAAGCGTGAGGTTCACTTTGAGCGTCTCATCGCTAGAGGTCAAGAACCAATCCGTATTAAAAAAGATTAGTTCCACTTTCACAACGATGTCTCGCACATATACGGTCGAAACTTATGGCTGCCAGATGAATGTTCACGATTCCGAACGTATTGCTGGACTATTAGATGAAGCCGGGTACATAGCCGTTGCCGATGGCCAACAAGCTGATTTAGTTGTCTTCAATACATGCGCGGTACGCGAAAATGCAGATAACAAGCTCTATGGAAATCTAAGTTTTCTAGCACCGATCAAAAAATTAAACCCACAGATGCAGATTGCCGTAGGGGGATGCTTGGCTCAAAAGGATCAAGATGTGATTCTTAAGAAAGCCCCTTATGTGGATGTTGTTTTTGGTACGCACAATGTCGGTTCACTTCCAACGCTTCTTGAAAGGGCTCGCATAGAAGAAGAATCTCAAATTGAAATTCTTGAGGCGCTGGAGCACTTTCCATCGACCCTTCCAGCTAAGAGATTTTCCGCTTTTACATCGTGGGTCTCAATCTCGGTCGGGTGCAATAACACCTGCACTTTCTGCATTGTTCCCACTCTTCGTGGAGTTGAGAAAGATCGAGAAGAAGTAGACATACTTAAAGAAGTAAGAGCACTTGTCGATCAAGGCGTCATTGAAATAACTCTTCTTGGACAGAATGTAAATGCCTACAAGCATGGTGGTTTTGCAAAGTTACTTGAGCAGGTAGCTGCAGTAGATGGATTGGAGCGAATTAGATTCATGTCTCCGCATCCAAGAGATTTCACAGACGACGTCATTGAAGTGATGGCAACAAATCCAAATGTTATGCCTCATCTTCATATGCCACTTCAATCTGGTTCGGATAAAGTTCTGCAGGAAATGCGCCGCTCATACCGGAGTGAAAAATATTTAGGCATTCTCGATCGAGTTCGAAAAGCACTTCCAGGTGCGGCAATCACAACGGACATCATTGTCGGATTTCCCGGAGAGAGCGAAGAAGACTTTCAAGCAACGTTAGATCTCACAAGTAAGGCGCGCTTTAGCGCTGCATATACTTACAAATATTCAATTCGCCCCGGAACGCCTGCAGGTGAGATGCCAAATCAAATTGATAGCAAGATTGTTGGAGAGCGGTATACCCGCTTGCATGAACACCAACAAGAAATTTCACTCTCTGTAAATAAGGAAGCTGTTGGAAGCGTTCATAAAGTATTGGTAAGTGAAGTTGAAGGGCGACGAGATGCCAGAGAGGAAAGATCTTCAGGTCGAAGCGAAGATTTCAGACTTGTTCATTTCGCTAATTCAGATGCAAGACCTGGCGACATAGTGGATGTTCGAATCACCGAAGCGTCGGCTCACTACCTGATTGGTGATCTTATTTCGGTTCGAAAAACTCGTGGAGGAGATGCTCATGAGGCTCGAGTTTCCGAGAGAAAAGTCGAACCACTTCTTCTGGGAATTCCAACTCGTAAATAATGAAAACTATTGTTATCTGCGGCGCAACGGCTACAGGCAAGAGCGAACTTGCGGTTCAAGTGGCCGCGGAATTCGACGCTGAAATCATTAATGCTGATTCAATGCAGCTCTATCGGGGAATGGATATTGGCACAGCTAAAATTTCAATTCCAGAGCGTGCTGGAATAACGCACCATTTGCTCGACGTATTAGAGGTAAATCAGGATTCAACAGTGGCTTGGTATCAGGAGTTAGCAAGAGCGAAGATTTCCGAGATTCATGCCCGTCAAAAGAGCGCGGTCATCGTCGGTGGAACGGGCCTCTACATAAAGGCGATTCTTGATGATTTGAATTTTCCAGATACTGACCCAGCTATTCGCGAGAGATTGAATACAGAAGCCGAAGAATTTGGATCCGCCAAGCTCTTCGAACGCCTTCAACAATTAGATCCTGCTGCCGCAATTGCAATTGATCGAGCAAATACTCGAAGAATTATTCGCGCTCTTGAAGTGATTGAAATTACTGGAGCTCCGTTTACTGCCAATCTTCCTCGCGAAGAAAGCACACATTACCCAGATGCCATTCAGTTTGGATTGGTTATGGATCGTGAAAAACTTGGCGAAAGAATTGAAAATCGTGTTGATCGAATGTGGGATCTTGGTTTTGTTGATGAAGTTGATTCACTGGTAGAAAAAGGTTTGAGAGAAGGCGTGACAGCCAGACGTGCCCTCGGCTACGCGCAGATTCTTTCTATGCGCGATGGTGAGATGAACGAAGCCGAAGCGAGAGAAGATACTAAGCGCGCAACAAGACAATACGCGCGCAGGCAAGAAACGTGGTTCTCGCGTGATGCGCGAATCAAGTGGATTGCACCTCACCAAAATAGACTCGAGATTGTGCGCGAGAAGCTAAACTCAAACCCATCATGAGTGTTGAGGTAATTGGTACATACGGTCACGGAACCGAGAACGATTTTGTGCTCGTCTTCGACCCAGGTGAAGAATTTTCAATTACGACTGCCCAAACTGCTGCAATATGTAATAGAGAAAGTGGCATCGGCGCCGATGGTCTTATACGAATTACGAAGCCTGAAGGTAAATGGTTCATGGATTACAGAAATTCAGATGGATCGCTGGCAGAAATGTGTGGCAATGGAATTCGTGTGATGGCAAGGTACTTGGTCGAACGGGGACATCAACCGGAGGGAATTTTTGCCATCAATACTAGAGATGGCATGAAACACCTACGGGTACCCATGACTGGAGATATCTCGGTAAATATGGGACAGGTAAGTGATGAAAGCGAAGATGTCACAGCATCCGTTGAAGGAAAAATATGGAACGGATATCACATAAGCGTGGGTAATCCTCATGCAGTAGTTTTCGTAGAGAAAATTGAAGATGTTGGTTCACTATCTGTACCGCCGGTTGTGCGACCAAAAGATTCTTACCCCGAGGGCGTCAACGTTGAATTTGTTGAAATTATGGAAAACAATGAGATAAAGATGCGCGTACACGAACGGGGAAGTGGCGAAACTAGATCGTGTGGAACAGGAACATGTGCAGTTGCACTAGCTGCAACAAAATTTACAAAGGGTAAGTTGCCTTCTCAATGGATTATTAATCCACCAGGAGGCCGATTAGTTGTAGATATCGACGGACACTCAAATGCCACACTTACGGGACCTGCCGTCCTTATCGGTGATCACGACATTTCAAGATTCTTAAGCAATTAGTATCAAATGAAAGATCCTCGCTCAGAAGATAGTTTTGAAGAACTCTTACGCGAGAGCGCCCGCGTCGCTGCTGATTTCGATAGCGATGAGACTGAAGTTTTGGAGACAACTGGAAGTCAAGATTTAGCTGATCGACAAGCGCTTCGTCGCGTAAAAGGATTCTCCACTGAACTTCAAGATATTTCAGAGGCGGAGTACCGCCAACTTCAATTAGAGCGAGTCGTTCTAGTTGGAGTATGGACTGAAGGAACCGCCGAGATGGCTGAAAATTCTCTCGCAGAGCTAAAAGCGCTAGCCGAGACTGCGGGTTCAGAAGTTTTGGAGGGATTAATTCAAAGACGAGATAAGCCAGATCCCGCGACATATATTGGTTCTGGAAAAGTTGCTGAGTTGCGACAAATAGTTCTTTCAAGTGGTGCAGATACAGTTGTGTGTGATGGCGAACTTTCCCCTTCTCAATTGCGCCAACTTGAAGAAAAGTTGAAGGTAAAAGTTGTAGATCGAACAGCGCTTATTCTCGATATTTTTGCTCAACATGCAAAAAGCAAAGAAGGTAAAGCTCAGGTCGAGTTAGCGCAGATTGCTTACCTACTCCCGCGACTTCGCGGTTGGGGTGATTCTTTATCTCGCCAAGTTGGTGGTCGCGCTGCAGGCGGTGCCGGAATTGGTGGTCGTGGACCTGGTGAAACTAAGATCGAAACAGATCGCAGAAGAATTCGCGACAAAATGGCAAAGCTTCGCCGTGAAATTGCAGAGATGAAAGTTTCTCGAGATACAAAACGCCAAGAGAGAAAGCGCCACAATATTCCCTCAGTTGCAATTGCTGGATATACAAATGCTGGTAAATCATCACTTTTAAATCGCCTGACTGGCGCTGGAGTTTTAGTTGAAAATGCCCTCTTCGCAACGCTTGACCCGACAGTTCGCAAATCTCAAACCGCAGATGGGCGCATCTACACACTCACTGACACTGTGGGTTTTGTAAGGCACCTCCCGCATCAGTTAGTTGATGCATTTAAATCAACTCTCGAAGAGGTTTCGGGAGCAGATCTCATTGTTCACGTCGTTGATGGCTCACATTCGGATCCGTTCGAACAAATTCGCGCCGTGCGCCAAGTAATTACAGAAATCGGCGGAGCGGAAATTCCAGAAATTATTGCCATCAATAAAGTTGATGTAGCAGACCCAGATGTTGTGATGCAAATACTTAGAAGTGAACCAAATAGTTATGCATTTTCTGTTCGTACGGGCTTTGGTATCGAAGGCCTCGTTCATGCAATTGAAAATTCACTTCCAAGACCCAAGATTGAGATAGATGTTGTCATTCCTTACGAGCGAGGTGATCTAGTCAGCCAAATCCATGAACATGGAGAGATTATTGTTGAGGAGTACGTAGAGAACGGGACTAAAATCAAAGCCCGAGTCGATGGGGGACTTGCGAAGGCGATTGAAGAGATTGCAACGCCGTCATAAGGCGTACTTTGCGGGAATAAAATCGACACGCCGACGGTTGTACAGGCTATTAGGGGCAAAATGCGCGAGTATCCGCCCGTTGGCATAAGTAATGCCAAATAAAAGATTTCGAAGGCGAGGTGAGAGCAATGGCAACGGATTACGACACACCCAGAAAAACCGATGAAGAACTCCATGAAGAGTCGTTAGAAGAGCTCAAAGCCAAGCGCGTTGATGCTCAATCAGGTCAGATCGATGTCGATGAAGCAGAAGCAGCTGAAAATCTAGAACTTCCTGGTGCTGATCTTTCAGGTGAAGAACTCGCAGTTCGTGTTGTTCCAAAACAAGAGGATGAATTTACTTGTTCACGGTGCTTCTTGGTTCACCACATCACACAGCTCGCAAAAGGCGAAGGCGCAAAAGCTGTGTGTAAGGAATGTAATTAAGATCTCTGCAAAATTGCAGATTTTAATTCTTCGCCTCGTTTAGTCGTCACAAGCCAGTAAGGCGTTGGATCTCTCTCATCTTGCAAGATGATCTTGACTCCCTTTGGCTCCCAAAATTTAAGCGACAAGTGGGCAGCCGGATCAATTCGAACCGTCCGCTCCAAAGCCATTTCCTTTTTATCAAGGAGAATAACCTCCGCTATGAATTTCGTTTCAATTGCTGCCTTACCAACATATAGAACGTCATTTGCGAGAATAATTTTGGAAGATAGCGATCTTGCGATAAGCAATAGCAAGAGCAGCGAAAGAATAAATGAAATCTGAGTCGCAGGAGCTGGAAGGGCTGCCCAAATTGCGATCACGATTGACCCTAGTAGGAAATAGATAAATGCCAAGGTTTGCAGGGGTGGACGCAGGATTTCTCTGTATTCCATCGATGATTGGCCTGCCATAGAAGTACGGTATCGCAAGGGCCATCAAGTATTGTTGCCACCATGAGTCGGATTGCCAGCACTGTTCCACCAGATGGAGCAGAAATTCCAACGCGACATCGGCTTTCGCCAGCGACGGGTACAAAAATTCCATCGCACTTTGCACATTGTTTTGGTTGTGGAGATTTGCACCCAACAGGCCTGCATTTAGTTGCCCATGTTGGTGAAGGCGTTGACATAACCGCAGAATTCACCGTTACAGAAAATCATCAAGGTGCACCAGGCCTTGCCCATGGCGGTCTTCTCTCACTTGCATTCGATGAATCACTTGGAAAGTTAATGTGGCTACTGCGAGCACCTGCCGTGACTGCTCGCCTTGAAACTGATTTTATTAAACCAGTACCAATCGGTCAGACTCTTTACATATCCGCGCGAATAACAGGACAAATGAATCGCAAGGTATATACAGAAGCTGTTGGACGACTTGGTGGACAAGATGGAGAGATTGCCGTTCGCGCATCAGCGCTCTTTGTCATTGTCCCGATGCAACACTTCATAGATAACATGCCTAAGGAATATCACGAATACATCAAGGCAAATCCAGAAGTGCTTGCATTCGTTGACCCAGAGTTCGAGATAAATCCTTAAATGACTCTCAAAGTTTTAGTAACAAGGCTTGATCCAGACCTCCCATTGCCGCAATATGCAAAAGGTGGGGATGCTGGTGCAGATATTGTTTCAAGGATCGACATCTCTCTTGCTCCTGGGGAGCGCAAATTAGTTCCAACTGGAATTTCTATAGCTCTGCCAGATGGGTACGTATGTTTGGTTCACCCGAGGTCGGGCTTGGCAATTAAGCATGGAGTAACAATGGTTAATGCTCCAGGAACAGTTGATGCTGGTTATCGTGGGGAACTTCAAGTTATTTTAATAAATCACGATCCTATCGAGAGCGTGCACTTTAAGAGAGGCGATCGCATTGCACAGCTAGTTTTTCAGCAAGTTGAGCGCGCCGAGTTTATTGAAGTGAAATCACTTCCGGGTTCAGGAAGAGCCGAATCAGGTTTTGGATCTACGGGGCGTTCATGAGCAAACACGAAGATCGTGACAAGGTTTTAGCGGCCTTTGGTGGGACAAAAGGACTGATCGACTCTGGAGTTCCATCCATTGTCTTTCTTATCGTCTTTAACGTTGCGCACGAACTCAAAACCGCACTCGTAGCTTCACTCATTATTTCTGCAATCTTGACAATCATTCGCCTTGCAATGCGCGACACTCTCCAACACGCAATTTCTGGTTTCGTTGGTTCACTTATTTGTGCGTGGTTTGCCAATCGCACTGGCAATGCAAGTGATCTTTATATTCCTAAATTACTTACCAACTTGGCATATGGAAGTGCATATTTAATAGCAAACCTTGCTGGATGGCCTCTACTAGGACTTCTGCTTGGACCCATTCTTGGAGAAAATCTGATGTGGCGAAATCATCCCGCCCGCAAGAAGGCTTACCTTCGTGCAAGCTGGCTTTGGGTTGGGCTCTTCTTTACTCGCATTGCAGTTCAATATCCGATTTACAGATCCGGAAACGTTAACTTACTTGGCACCGTAAATCTTGCGATGGGGTATCCACTATTTATTGCAACTGGATATGGCTCTTGGTTAATTTTGAAAGATGTGCCAACAGTTAAAGCTGATTAATTTGCAATAAAGCAGGCTTTAATTTGATTCTCTGCAGCAGATGAAGCGACGAAGAGCAGTTCATCACCAGCGCTAAATACATCTGTTGGAGTTGGAGCTATCACGCGACCATCACGAACAATGGCCGCAAGAGAAGCATCTTGTGGAAGTTCGATTTCATCAACAGTTTTACCAATGCAAGATGATGAATCAGGGAGTGTGAGTTCGACAAGGTTTGCTTGGCCTTTTCTAAAGCTAAATAGACGAACAACATCTCCCACGCTGACTGCTTCTTCAACAAGTGCCGAAATTATTCGTGGCGTTGATACTGCAACGTCGACTCCCCATGATGAATCAAACATCCATTCATTCTTTGGATGGTTAATACGAGCAACGACGCGGGGTACTCCATATTCAGTCTTAGCAAGCAATGATGAAACGAGATTTACTTTGTCATCTCCAGTAGCTGCAACCAAAACCTGACAGTTATTGAGAGCTGCTTTATCGAGCGATGTGATTTCGCAAGCATCAGCCATAAGCCATTCAGCATCAGGAACGCTCTCCATCTTGAGAGCCTTTGGATCACGGTCAATGAGTAGTACTTGATGACCGTTATCTAATAGTTCGCGCGCAATGGCTCGACCAACATTTCCTGCACCAGCGATGGCAATTCTCATGCAGTTGCCTCCGGTGATTTACCTAGGATGAGTTCCACTTTTGCTATCTCTTCATCTCGAACAATGACGTGCAGAAGGTCGCCTTCTTGTAAGACGATATGAGAGTCAGGAAGAATTCCTTCACCGAGGCGTGTAATAAATGCAACGCGCGCTCCTGTGTGTTTTTCAATTTCGTCAATGGGATATCCGTACCAACCCACATGAGGAAGTACTTCACAAAGTTGAACGGTCCCGGTTGCATCGCGCCACTCTGAGCGCGAGCCTTCTGGAACAAGGCGACGAAGAATTTGATCGGTTGCCCAAATAACTGTCGCAACTGTTGGAATCCCAAGGCGCTGATAAATTTCAGCGCGACCTGGATCATAAATTCGAGCAACGACA
>WLNK01000033.1 GCA_009699795.1 Actinomycetota bacterium
GATTGCACCACGTAAGGGCGATAACGCTCCAATGGCGGTAATCGAAGTTCTTACTGAGAAAGATAACTAAGCCCCTTCGCGTTTAGAAATCTCTACTTAAATGACGGAACCCACTCTCTATCCTGAGAGTGGGTTTCTTCGTTTAAGAATAGATCTTGCATACGACGGAACTAATTTTTCAGGTTGGGCTGTACAGCCCGATCGCCGAACCGTACAAGCACTTATCGAAGAAGCCCTCGCAAAAATTGCTCGCACTGAAGTAGAAACAATTGTTGCGGGCCGCACCGATGCTGGGGTACACGCGAGTGGCCAAGTTATACATGTTGATGTTCCAGAAAATATTGGTTTGGATGACCTTGCCTACAAGCTAAATCGCATCCTCGATGAAGATATTCGCATCAATAAAATCGAAGTGGCGCCCCCCGCATTCCATGCAAGATTTTCAGCGCTGCGCCGCTACTACCAATACCGAATTTTAGATTCCAATAGCGTCATTCAACCGCTGGCAAGATTTAATACAGCAGGTTGGTATCGCCCACTAGATTTAGATCTCATGAACCAAGCGAGCAAACTTCTCCTTGGCACACACGATTTTGCAGCGTTCTGTAAATTCCGAGAAGGTGGCACCACAATTCGAACTCTCGAAAAGTATCAATGGATACGTGATGAGCAAGGAATTCTTGTTGCCGACGTGGTTGCAGATGCTTTTTGCTATTCAATGGTGCGCAATTTGGTAGGAGCGGTGGTTTGCGTTGCTGATGGACGCTTTGAACCTTCATGGATTGCGACGTTGCTAGCCAATCGCGAGCGCGTAAGTGATTCGCTGGTCTTTCCAGGAAGGGGTTTGACCCTCTATAAAGTTGATTACCCAACACCGGCCGAATTGCTCGATCGGGCGGCAAAAACAGTGGCCCGACGAGAGGAAGAGAACAACTAGCTGAGCGTGAATATGGGCGGAATCAGGCGATTTTGACCCCTCGCAAGGCGGCTAGTACCCTTACACCTCTGCGCTTAGCTCGCTCACATGGGTAGCGGCGCCGCTTGAAACCAAAGTTCTAATTAAGAAGAAGGCAGAAAAAGCATGCGTACATATAGTCCAAAGGCAGGCGACGTCGTCCGTAAGTGGCACGTTATCGATGCACAAGATGTAGTTCTTGGCCGCCTTGCAACTCATGCTGCTGTTCTACTTCGTGGAAAGCACAAAGCAACATTTGCTCCACACATGGACATGGGCGACTTCGTCATCGTAATTAACGCAGACAAGATTTCGCTCTCTGGTAACAAAGCACTGACAAAGTTTGCACACCACCACTCAGGTTTCCCAGGTGGTTTGACTTCTACTGTTTATGGCGAGCTTATGGAAAAGCACCCAACACGTGCAGTTGAAAAAGCAATTAAGGGAATGTTGCCAAAGAATCGTCTTGGTCGCGATATCGCGTCAAAGCTCAAGGTGTATGCAGGTTCAGAGCATCCACATGCAGCACAAGCTCCACAGCCATATAAATTCGAGCAAGTTTCACAGATCGTTAAGTAAGGGATAACTAAAGACATGTCAGATACAACTTATAACGACGGTTTAGACGAAAACGAAGTTCCTACTTCTTACTCTTCATCAACGCCAGCTCCAGCAACTAACCGCCCAGCAATTAAGGCGCCAGGTGCCGGAACAGGTCGCCGTAAAGAAGCAGTTGCACGCGTTCGTCTTGTTCCAGGAACAGGTCGTTGGGTTGTAAACGGCAAAGCGCTCGCAGACTATTTCCCAA
This sequence comes from Actinomycetota bacterium, assembly GCA_009699795.1. Taxonomy (GTDB): domain Bacteria; phylum Actinomycetota; class Actinomycetes; order Nanopelagicales; family Nanopelagicaceae; genus Planktophila. The sequence continues at coordinate 1,764 of WLNK01000033.1, forward strand.
ATAAAGTTCACCAACAACTCGTATCGGAGCCATTTCGCACAGTAGGTGCTGAGAATGCATACGATGTTTTTGCTCGCATCAACGGTGGCGGAGTTTCTGGCCAAGCTGGTGCACTTCGTCTTGGTGTTGCTCGTTCACTTAACCAAATTGATGAAGAAGCTAACCGCCCGGCACTTAAGAAGGCTGGATTCCTTTCACGTGATGCACGTGTTATCGAGCGCAAGAAGTACGGTCTGAAGAAGGCTCGTAAGCGTTCGCAATACAGCAAGCGTTAATTCGAAGAGCGCAAAATTTATGGCGCTATTTGGAACAGATGGAATACGTGGTTTAGCTAATCGCGAATTAACAGCGGAATTAGCCTTAAATGTTGCACTTGCAACTGCCCATGTTCTTCTTTCAAATAAGGCTGCAAACAATAAACGCCCGCACGCAATTGTCGGCCAAGATTCACGCGCATCTGGAGAATTTCTAGAAGCTGCCGTTGTTGCAGGTTTAACAAGTGCAGGCATAGATGTTTATCGCGTAGGCGTTCTTCCAACACCAGCAATCGCATATCTAGTAGGTGAAACTGGCGCAGATCTTGGTGTAATGATTTCAGCTTCTCATAATGCAATGCCAGATAACGGCATCAAGATATTTGCACGTGGTGGAGAAAAGCTAGATGACAAAATCGAAGCGGCAATCGAAGCTCGAGTCGCGGAACTTAAATCAGGTATTGATTGGCAGCGCCCAACGGGCGCAGATGTAGGTCGTGCCATTGTTGATGAGAATGCGAGCGAGAAATACTTAGCACATTTGCTTTCATCGGTTAAGACACCGCTAAAGGGCTTAAAGATTGTGGTCGATTGTGCAAATGGCGCATCATCGGTTGTAGCACCGGAATCACTTCGCCGAGCAGGGGCCCAAGTAATAGCAATCTATAACTCACCAAATGGTTGGAATATCAACGATGGTTGCGGTTCAACGCATTTAGATAAATTACGCGAAGCAGTAGCAAAAGAAAGCGCAGATTTTGGAATCGCTCACGATGGCGACGCTGATCGCTGCCTTGCCATCGATGGAAAAGGAAATGACGTTGATGGTGATGTCATCATGACAATTCTTGCTCTTGGATTTAAAGCTCGCGGCGCCCTTACATCAAACACAATCGTCGGAACCGTGATGAGCAATCTTGGCTTTATGAAAGCGATGAAAGAAGCAGATATCAACGTAGTTACTACCGCAGTTGGCGATCGCTATGTTTTAGAAGAGATGCTCAAGAAGAATTACGCACTTGGTGGCGAACAATCCGGTCACTTAATTATGCGCGAGTTTGCAAACACCGGCGATGGAATCCTTACCGCTCTTGCTCTTGCACAAGAGGTAGCTAAATCTGGAAAACCTCTCCATGAATTAGCAAGTGCGATGCACAGATTCCCTCAGATTTTAATAAATGTAAAAGATGTAAATAAAGAAAAACTTGACGGATCACAGGCAATTAAAGAAGCCGTTCGCTCTGCCGAAGATTCATTAGGAGATAAAGGGCGTGTTTTATTGCGAGCATCTGGAACAGAACCGCTTGTTCGCGTGATGGTGGAAGCCCAAAGTGATAACCTTGCGAAAGAAATTGCAACGAGCCTAGCTAAAGTTGTCGAAGCAGAACTGAGGTAAATCGCGTGTGCGGAATTGTGGGTTACACAGGGCCACAGTCTGCAATCACGCCACTCGTAGAAGGTTTACGACGACTTGAATATCGCGGCTATGACTCTGCAGGAATCGCACTCGGCACACCTGGTTCACTTTTTATAGAAAAGCGCGCAGGAAAACTTGGAAATTTAGAGGGCGCTCTTCCGGCTAATCTTCCCGTTGTTCACTCCGGTATCGGTCACACTCGTTGGGCAACTCATGGCGGACCTACAGATCGAAACGCACATCCTCATGTTGATAATGAAGGAAAGCTTGCTGTTATTCATAATGGAATCATTGAAAATTATTCAGAGCTAAAGATCGAACTTGAAAAGCGTGGGCACAAATTCACTTCAGATACAGACACAGAATCTGTTGCACACTTGCTCTCAGATTTACGCAAAGAGAATAAAGGTGACCTGACTGCTGCAATGCGTGAGGCAGTTAAGAAGTTACGCGGTTCATTTACTCTTCTCGCAATTCATGCCGATGCACCGGAGACAATTGTGGGCGTTCGTCGCAATTCTCCACTTGTTGTAGGTATCGGAGATGGTGAAAATTTCATGGCATCCGATGTTGCAGCTTTTATTGATTACACGAAACGCGCAATTGAACTCGGCCAAGATGAAGTAGTAACTATTACGCCAGGTGGAATAGAGATTACTGATTTGAGCGGCAAGAAAGTTGCGCCTCGCGAATATGAAATCACCTGGGATTCAGCCGCAGCTCAAAAGGGTGGATTCTCACACTTCATGCTTAAAGAGATCTTCGAACAACCTAAAGCTGTAGCAGACACACTTATCGGGCGCCTAAGCGATAACAATCAAATTCAACTTGATGAAATACATATGTCGGATAAAGAAATCAAGGCGATAAAGAAAATTGTTGTAATCGCCTGCGGAACCGCCTATCACGCTGGCATGGTTGCAAAATATGCAATTGAAAAATGGGCAAAAATTTCAGTTGAAGTAGAAATCGCGAGTGAGTATCGATATCGCGATCCAATTATCGATGCGGGAACTCTTGTCATCGCAATTTCGCAGTCCGGTGAAACCATGGACACGCTGATGGCTATCCGCCATGCGAAAGCTGCAGGTGCGCGAGTCCTTGCAATATGTAATACGAATAGTTCAACTATTCCGCGTGAATCCGATGCGGTTCTGTATACGCACGCGGGGCCCGAAATTGCCGTCGCCTCAACTAAAGCTTTTCTCACACAAGTTGTTGCCGTATATCTCATTGGATTAAAACTGGCTCAAGTTCGAGGAGAGCTCAAAGATTCAGAGATTCACAATCTTTACAATGAGATGCTCGAACTGCCTGCAAAGATTGAACAGATCCTTGAAACTGTTGAACCACTTCGCGAATTAACTCGGGGTTTTGCGCAGAGCGCATCAGTACTTTTCCTCGGTCGAAATGTTGGTTATCCAGTTGCACTTGAAGGTGCACTCAAATTAAAAGAGCTTGCCTATATGCATGCAGAAGGTTTCGCTGGGGGTGAGTTAAAGCATGGACCGATCGCACTCATTGATCAGGGGACTCCAGTTATCGCAATCCTTCCTGCCGGCCACGACCACGCACTTGATGAAAAAATGTTAAGCAATATCCAAGAGGTAAAAGCTCGTGGTGCTCGCGTCATTGTTATCGCCCAAGAAGGCGATAAAGTCGTTGGCGCAGAGCACATCATCAGAATTCCTGTTGCATCTGCATTATTGCAACCAGTGCTTGCGACAGTTCCACTTCAAGTTTTCGCATATGAGATGGCCGTAACTCGTGGAAACGATGTGGACCAGCCACGAAACCTTGCAAAATCTGTCACGGTTGAATAGATAATGCCGCAAGTTCTCTTAACTCGTCGCGCTCAAATGACAAGAGCTCTTCGGTGGTCGGCAATATTCTTCGCTGGATTCCTTCTTGTAACTCACCAGGTACTTACATCTGGGCCGCTCACAAATGTAGATAGAAGTTTGAGTAATAAAGTCCATCCTGAATTTTCTGGAATTTTTGGATTCATCATTCGAAGACTCGACGATTTAGGGTTACGAAGCGTGACCGCAATCGCCCTTCTTTCAGGAGCTTTTTACATTGCTCGACGATTCAAAACTTGGCGCCCATTAAATCTAGCCGTACTTTCTTTAATCTCACTAAATCTTGTTGTCGGAGTATTTAAATATTGGCTTGGAAGAACAAAACCGAAAGTTGGACTTGATTTACTCCATGCAGGAGGAATGTCATATCCAAGTGGGCATGCATCGAATGCAATTCTGACCTGGGGTGTACTGGCATATTTAATTTACCGATACGCACATGTCGATAGATATCGTGGTCGAGTCGCTAGCGCTGGAGTTGCAGCAATTAGTTTGACCATATGTGTGGTCTCGTTAGTTCGAGATACGCATTGGTTTTCAGATCTCTTGGGCGGTCTCTTAATAGGTGGCGCACTTCTTGTGCTTGTAATAGCGGTGGATAGGTTCTTTCCATCAGATAGCCAACTCTCATAACCTTCAATTAGACTCAGGGCATGATTGATGGAATCGGCATAGATGTTGTCGACATCAAAAGATTCCAAGAATCTCTAGATCGCACACCAGCTTTGCTTGAAAAGTTGTTCACGCAAAGTGAGCGCCAAAAGTCTGTGCAGGGACTAGCTGCACGCTTTGCTGCAAAGGAAGCTTTATATAAAGCACTTAGCGCCGAGCACGGGTTGCAATGGCATGAAGCTGAAGTGATTAACCACGAAAACGGAAAACCCGATTTTCTCTTTCGAGGCAAAATTGCTGATTTAGTAGATGGAGCCAGAGTTCATCTCTCACTTTCACACGATGCTGGTATCGCATCAGCAATGGTTATTGTGGAGCGCGAATAATGAGAGCAGAAGCGCGCGTTGATTTACTTTCAATTACAAAAAACGTTGAGCACCTCAAGAAAATTAGCGGTGTAGAACTCTTAGCTGTTGTAAAAGCCGATGCTTATGGCCATGGCTTAGTTGAAGTTGCCCAAGCTGCCATCAAGGGCGGTGCAACATGGCTTGGAGTAGCTCTCCTTGAAGAGGCAGTAGCGCTAAGAGATGCTGGAATAAAAGTTCCTATTCTTGCTTGGTTGGTTCAACCTGGTTCAGACTTTGCAACTGCGGTCTCTAAAGATATAGATGTTGCTGTTGCATCTATTAAAGCCTTGCAAGAGATAAGTACTGTTGGTGGAAATCCAAGAATTCATATTGAAGTAGATACAGGAATGTCGCGCGGGGGATTTCTAGATGAGTGGAGCGAACTCCTTAAATCTGATCTCTCGAAAGTCGAAGTTGTCGGAGTTTTCTCTCATTTCGCAAGAGCTGATGAACCGGCAGAACTCCAAAATAGAGAGCAGCTTCAAAATTTTAAGAAGGCTGTCTTAGATCTAGAAAAGATTGGTATTAATCCGCCGATCAAGCATTTATCAAATTCAGCAGCAACAATTAAAGATGCACAATCGGCATTTAACATGGTTCGAACAGGTATTGCGATGTACGGACTCTCACCAGATTTTCAAAGCCTCGGATCTTCAAAAGAATTAGGTTTAAAACCTGCCATGCAATTGCGCGCTGCTCTGTACTTGGTCAAAGATGTACCCGCCGGTGCAAGCGTTGGATATGGCGCAACATATGTGACAAAAACTGCAACCAAACTTGGCGTTGTAGCAATGGGATATGCCGATGGCATTCCACGTGTGGCCCATGGCGCTGGGGTTATGTTCGCAGGAAAGCGCGCGCCCATTGTTGGAAGAGTTTCAATGGATCAATTTGTTGTCGACCTTGGCGCTGACTCAAAAGCCAATTCAGGTGATTGGGTAACAATTTTTGGGGATGGTAGCCATGGGGAATACACCGCAGATGAATGGGGCGCGGCATCACAGTCCATTTGCTACGAAATCGTTACACGAATTGGGCCTCGAGTTCCTCGTACGTATCAGTCACATGTTTATTAAGAGTTGATATGAAAATTAATTCAGCCGAGGCAATGTTTGATTTAGGCAAGAAAATCGGTTCGCAATGTGCAGCTGGAGATCTCATATTGCTTAACGGCCCCTTGGGTGCAGGCAAAACCGTATTGGTACAAGGGATAGGCGCAGCTCTTGGATTTAGCGATGTCACTTCTCCCACATTTGTAATTTCACGAGTCCATAAAGGAAAAATTCCACTTATCCATGTTGACGCCTACCGATTACTTGAGGGTGGAAATGCAAGTGCAGTACTAGATGATTTAGATCTTGATAGCACCCGCGAAGTTGGCGTAACCGTAATCGAGTGGGGTGGCCAAGAATCCGCACGTTTATCGGATGAACGGCTCGAAATAGAGATTAATCGCGATGATGAAGTTCGAGAGATTTCGATACAGAAAATCGGTAAGAGATGGGAATCTCTTTCGCTATGAGTACGTGGCTTGCAATCGATACTTCAACTTCAAGAACAAGTGTTGCTCTCCTTGAAGATGGCAAAGCAATTTGGAGCGCTCATCACGATGGCGCGCTCGACCATGGCAAAGTGCTACCGGAATTAGTTGAAGAGGCTTTAAAAGAGAGAAAAATAATTGAAAGAGTTTATGTCGGGATGGGCCCAGGACCATTTACCGGTCTTCGGGTTGGAATTTCATTTGCTTGGAGCTTTGCACTCGCTCGTAATATTGAAGTTGTTGGAGTCTGCTCACTTGATGCAATTACTACTCACGCCGAAGAGTATGTAGCTGCAACCGATGCCAGACGTAAAGAAATTTACTGGGCACGGTATAAGAACGGAGAGCGGATTGAAGGTCCGTTCGTAAATTTTTCAAGTGAAGTAAGTGCACCACTATTTATTGGTGAAGGTGCATATAAATATGGGTTGGCTACCGAATCTGCATTTCCTAAATTGTCTCTATTTCCAACTTTGGAGAAAATTTCCGAGCCTATGTATTTGCGCAGGCCCGATGCCATTCCAACTGCGGAGCGTGCATAGTGGCGAAGTCTTTCAAAATTCGCGAGGCGATGACACTCGATCTTCCAACACTGGTTGGAATGGAGAAAAAGTTATTTTCAGATTCCCCATGGTCGATGGGCCAATTTAAAGAAGAATTCAAAGGTGTACCTAAATCACGCTTCTTCCTAGTTGCAGTTGATGCTGATAACCAGATTATCGGTTATGCCGGCGTATTAGTTGTGGCCCCTGGAGTAGAAGCAGATGTACTTACTGTTGGTGTTCTACCAGAGCACCAAAAGCGAGGTATCGCCAGCGCATTCATGTCAGAGCTTGAAGATTGGTCACTAGAAAAAGGCGCTCCCGCGATGATGTTAGAAGTTGCGGTTGAAAATAAGCCAGCGATTTCGCTCTACGAAAAATTGGGCTATTCAAATATTTCAACGCGTCAAAACTATTACGGTCCAGCACTGGATGCATTTGTGATGCGAAAGGAGCTAGCTAAATGAGCGAACCATTAGTTCTAGGAATAGAAACTTCATGCGATGAAACTGCAATCGGAATCGTTCGCGGACGAACGCTGTTAGCAAATGAAATTGCATCAAGTGTTGATGAGCATGCACGCTTCGGAGGCGTTGTTCCAGAAATTGCTAGCCGCGCGCACCTTGAAGCAATTATTCCTAGTATCCAAAGAGCGGTAAAAGCCGCCAAAATTTCACTCGATGATCTAGATGCCGTGGCTGTTACTGCAGGTCCTGGATTAGTAGGAGCACTCTTAGTTGGTGTTTCATCAGCAAGTGGACTTGCCAGTGGACTTAGTAAACCACTTTATGGAGTAAACCATTTAGCGGCGCACGTAAGCGTTGATTATTTAACTCATGATTTACCAACGGATCCCACAATCGCGCTCCTTGTAAGTGGAGGACACTCTTCTCTTCTCCAAGTTGACGACATCACTGGTTCAATCAAAAAGCTTGGCGCAACTATGGATGATGCCGCGGGTGAAGCTTTCGATAAAATATCCAGAGTTATGGGGCTAGGTTTTCCGGGAGGTCCAGCAATTGATCGAAGCGCAAAAGATGGAAATGCGAGCGCAATTGATTTTCCGCGAGGCCTCACAACAAGGAGTGATTGGCAGACGCGCCCATTTGATTTTTCTTTTTCAGGTCTTAAGACAGCAGTCGCACGGTATTTAGAGGCAACTCCGAATTACAAGATGAGCGATGTTGCAGCATCGTTTCAAGAAGCAATCGTCGATGTACTCATTCTTAAATCTCTCGCTGCATGTAAAGAGAGCGGGATCGATTCATTAGTCATTGCAGGTGGTGTTGCCGCTAATTCCAGACTGCGAGTGGTTGCCCAAGAGCGTTGTGCTAAAGCAGGCGTACGCCTTCGAATCCCAAGCCCTGCCCTTTGTACCGACAATGGCGCGATGGTGGCAGCCCTTGGCTCGCTCATGGTCAGCGCGGGGCGCCCACCTAGCGCTGGTGCCTTGGATGCCCAATCGAGCCTTGGCGTTGAGACTGTGAGCCTGTAAAGCTTCGATTTGCCGCCTGCC
>WLNK01000034.1 GCA_009699795.1 Actinomycetota bacterium
CAAGAGCCAGAACTGTTTCAAGAATCGGAACATCTCCCTCACCAAGTGGTGTGAATAGACCACTTTGTACACCTTCCATGATGCTTTGCTTACGGCTAAGAACAGGAGGGGCTGATTTCATATTTACATCTTTTAGGTGCACGTGACCGACTCGACTTGCGTACTTCTTAGCAAATTCAACAGTGACTTGACCACCGATAGTCATATGTCCAGTATCGAGGCACCACATAACGGGTGAATTTTCTACAACTAAATCAATATCGCTTTTAGTCTCAACTATCGTCTGCAAATGTGGATGAATCACATGCACTAATCCGTGGTCTTTGGTGATTTCATCTATGCGATCGAGCATCTTAAACATTTGTTTTGTTTCATCACCCGTAAGCGGAGTCGGAACTGCCCAATCCCAACTTTGGACAGGTGCCGAAACGAAATGTGTAGCACCGATTTCCTGGAACTTTTTACTTGTGTTTATCGCCATCTCAATAGTGGCATGCTCTTGAGATTTATCCTGCAAAACAACGGGAGTAAATCCGCCGATCATCGACATATTAAATTCAGCTAACTCATCTTTTAATTCGGAAGAGTTATCGGAGAAAAAGCCCGGTGCTCCGAGTTCGGTTGCTGGAATTCCTAGCTCGGTCATCTCTTTAAGAACTCGCTTTGTTGGAAGCATCGCGCCCCAACCTGGTACCTCACAGATACCCCAAGAAATTGGCGCCGATGCGATGCGTTCTAGGAAAGGCTTACTCATAGCCCGATCATATCTGCCGAGATAGAGTTGGTCACATGACTATGGATATCGGTAATCAATTTCGCCACGAACTAACGGGAAGTTTTTCAGAAGGTTCGGATGCAAACCCAACCGTTGCAATGGTTGAGGCTTCCTATAACGCGAACGGACTTCATTATCGATATGTGAATTGTGAAGTACATCCAGAACAATTGGCGGCAGCTGTTGCAGGTGCTCGTGCGATGAACTGGAAAGGCTTTAACTGTTCAATCCCACATAAGGTCGAAGTTATCAAGCATCTTGATGGGCTTGGAGAGTCTGCTGCTGTTATTGGCGCAGTAAATTGCGCAGTAAATCGGGACGGAAAATTCATTGGCGAAAATACAGATGGAAAAGGATTTCTTAAATCCTTTATGGAAGTTGCCGATCCAAAAGGCAAAACAATTGTTTTACTTGGCGCAGGAGGAGCGGCTCGCGCAATTGCAGTAGAGCTAGCACTTGCAGGAGCGAGCAAATTTTATGTTGTTAACCGTGGCAAAGCCCGTGGTGAAGAACTCACGAAGCTTCTCAATGAAAAAACCAATTCAACTGCGCAATATGTCGAGTGGAGTTCTACTTATTCAGTTCCTGCAGATGCAGAAGTAGTTATCAATTCAACGTCGATGGGAATGGCTGGCGCTACCGAATTGCAAGATATTGATTTCTCAACAATTCGTAAAGGCATGCTCGTTGCTGATGTCATCGTTAATCCGCCTCACACTCCGTTCTTACAAAAAGCAGAAGCTCAAGGTGCAATAACTTTGCAAGGGCTTGGAATGGTTGTGAATCAAGCAGTAATCAGCATTAAATATTGGACCGGCAAAGATGTTGATCCAAGTGACTTGCGAGATGCACTGCTTAAAGTTCTTAAGTAGGCGTATTTTTGGTTGATAGCGCGGGCTATGGGAGAATTTCCCAATGGCTAACGACGAAAGACTTACGCTCTCAATCGATTGCGGTGGTCTCTTTCTAAAGAGTTGTGTGCTCGATGAATCCGGCACAATGCACTCAAAGCCTGGTCGTATTGAAACTCCTTATCCGCTTCCACCAGAACGATTCATCGATACCCTGATTGAAATTAAGAATTCGCTTCCTGAAACTTATCGAGCAACTGTCGGTATGCCAGGAATGATTCGACATGGCGTTGTAGTTGCAACACCCCACTACATAACAAAGAGTGGTCCTAGAACTCGCATTGATCCCGAACTTCAAGAAGCATGGCGTGGATATGACATGCAAAATACATTGACTAAGAAACTCGGTGTTCCAACACGTGTTTTAAATGATGCAGAAGTTCATGGCGCAGGAATTGTTTCTGGCTCTGGTTACGAAGTTGTGTTGACACTTGGCACAGGACTTGGTTTTGCAATCTTTTACGGTGGCTCACTTGCGCCGCACTTTGAATTCTCACAAGCACCAGTGCGTCGTTCAACTACGTATGACACATGGATTGGTGAGCACGAGCGTCGCCGTCTTGGAAATGCTTTTTGGTCACGCCGTGTTCGTCAGATGATTGACGAGCTCCGACCAGTATTTATGTGGGACCGTCTTTATATCGGTGGAGGTAATGCCCGTTGTATCCGCCAAGCGGATTTAGATCGCATGGGCGATGAAGTTGTAATTGTTCCAAATGCTGCTGGTGTAGCTGGTGGCGTACGAGCTTGGCAGCTCGAACAGTTCAAATAATTAAGGTGCAACCTTTGCTAACTCTGGCTTAGGTGGTCGGCAAACAATTCCAATTGCACCTTCAACTGTGTAACTTCCCGCAGCAAATGGAATAACCACTGCATCACCGCGTTGGATCTCCATCTCCGGTGCGTTCTGGAAAGTAATTTTTCCCTTTCCTTCAAGCACCAAGATGCAACCAAATCCTGCTTCAACGCTTCCATTTCCTGGAAGTAAGTCGGCACGGAAATATCCGTCAGCCTTTAGCGGCAGCACTGAACGACGCTCTCCGCCGGAGAAAACATTGCGCTTAATAAGTGATTCAAATTCAGAATCACTAAGCGGATCCAAACGAAGTGAATCGGTAACTGTTTCAAAGCCAAGACCAAGGTGGCCATCTTTTGGCCCATCTACTGCAAAGCCTTCCCACTCAAGGAGGGCTGACAAGTCAGTTGGTTCCTGGAGCTCAAGCACGAAGATTCCTACATCGATTGAGTGTGCAACGCCTGCAGGCACGAGAACTGCATCGCCAACACTTACCTCTGATCGGCGAAGTGAAGAGAGGAAGGTTGCGCTATCTTCTTTTGAAATCAAATCTAAAACACGCGCTTTATTTTGCGCTTCCTTAAATCCAAGTCCAACTCCAGCGCCAGCAGGTGCTTCCAAGATAATCCACGCTTCAGTCTTACCGTGATCAAGGCCCAAATGCTGCTTAGCGAATGCTTTATTTGGATGATAGTGAACTGGGAGGCGTTGTTCTGGATCGAGTAACTTAATAAGAATTTCAGTACTTAATCCGCACTCGCGAACATGTTCGGCGCCAAGCCATGCTTCTGGATTTTCGGCGATTGCATCTTTCAAATATTTTCCATCATTTAACTTTGAAAGCCCCTGAGTTTTCTCTCCAAAACGAGTAGTGACAGATGCAATCCATTCCTCTGGACGCTTCGGGCCGCCAGGACCATTACGTAACGCACCGATTCGCGTTCCTCCACGATAAAAATGATCGAATTGATTTGAAGGAAGTTTTGAAGGCATAGGCGAATTCTGGGTCATGGTTCTAGACTACTTGAATGAGCGGAGAAATAGCAGTCATCGGTAGCACGATGATGGACCTCACAGTTTATGCAGATGTATTACCTGCACCCGGTGAAACTCGATTCGGTAACGCCTTTACAACCGGCTTTGGCGGTAAAGGCGCCAATCAAGCTGTGATGGCGGCTCGCACGGGAGCAAAAGTTTCGATGATTACAGGACTTGGCAATGATGACTTTGGTGATGCCTGCATGAAGAATTTTGCTGAAAATAAAATGAGTACAGATTCCGTGAAGAGATTTGATACTCATACGGGAGTTGCACATATTTGGGTTGACGGTGAAGGACAAAATCGTATTTCAATTGTTCCTGGTGCAAATTTTAAATTAACTCCAGAGATAGCAATTGAAGAAGTTAAGAAACTTAAAGGTGTATCGGTTTTAATTGGTCAATGCGAAATACCGCAAGAAGTAACACTCGCTGCCTTTAAGACCGCAAAAGAGCTAGGAATAACAACAATTCTCAATCCAGCTCCCTATCAACGGCTATCTGACGAACTTCTTAAGGCCACAGATTGGCTTATCCCAAACGAAATCGAGTATGAAGAGATTGGTAATGCCAAGATTTATGGACGATTGCTAATAACTCTCGGCGGAGATGGAGCAGAACTTCATAAGGCAGATGGCAGCAAAGTTCGCTTTGAAACTCAGAAAGTAACTGCAATAGATACGACTGGTGCCGGGGATTGCTTTATCGGCTCATTTGCTGCAGCAATTGCTGGCGGAGCCAGTGAAGAGGCTGCTGTGAAATTTGGAATGTCATGTGCGACAAAGAGTGTTACAAAGAAAGGCGCTCAATCTTCTTATCCAACTAAGGATGAGATTGATTTTAGCCTTGTCGCAAAATAACGCTGCTGTACGGAACTGCGTCACCAGTATGAATAATTCCTAAAGTCTGTCCGACCTTTATTTTGAATTCTTCATGTGGGATTACTGTCGTGTCTAGTCCTTTGTGATGCTTTTTATATTCGGCAACAATCTTGGCATCGACCTTCGCTTCGAATTCTGCTGCAAGATAAATCCCTGTTGGATCTACATGAGGCAGGATCGCATCTAATACCTGCGGAATAGTTGGCAGACCCATCACGACGCCAAGTTCGATAGTTTCAACGTTGGGGTATGTAGGAAATGGGCCATCAACAATTGCGATGGAATTTACATGTCGAAAACGAGCCAGCAAAGAAGCAAGCTGACCATTAATTATTCCGCCTTGAATCATGAAAATATAATTCCTTATTTATGAACGAAGCGCCATAGCAAGTTCGCGGAAATCTTCTACAAGTACATCAATTTCACGTTGACCATGGGCAAGACTGATGAGCCACTGTTCATCAAGTCCTGGAGGGGTAATAATTCCGCGGTTAAGTGACCAAAGCCAAGAAAGCTCGGCAATTTCAAAATTTGTCGCCTTATAGTCGCGGTAATTTCGAACTGGAGTTGTTGACCAAGTAATACAACCCTTTACGCCAAATCCAACTGTGTGCGCAGGTAATTCATATTCCTTGATAATTTCGCTAATACGATCTAGTGCTTGCTGATTAAAAGCCTCGGCTGTTTCAAGTGCTTCGGTTGTGCAAACTTTATCCACGGCTCGAACACCAGCCATTGCAAGCGGGTTACCGTTAAAAGTTCCGAAGTGAGCCATCTTTCCATTTGTAATGAAATCCATGTACTTCTTCTTGCCACCAAAAGCAGCAAGAGTTAATCCGCCACCGATTGATTTAGCGAGTGTTAAAAGATCTGGTTGTACACCAAGTCTTTGTGCGGCGCCTCGAGCGCCAGCGGTTAGACCAGTCTTTACTTCGTCAAAGATAAGAACAATTCCGTATTGGTCGCAGAGTTCACGCACGCGCTCCAAGTAACCCTCATCTGGCAGAACGATTGCAAGATTTTCGAGAACTGGCTCGACTATGAAGCAAGCGATCTTCTTACCATTCTTCTTAAACATGCGCTCTAATGCATCTGCATTGTTAAAAGGCACGACGTAAATATCTCCGGGTACAAGATTTGAATCAATTACAGCATTTGGCTTATCGGGATTGCCGACCTTATCTAGTGAAGGCTTGCTCGAAACAACAAATGGATCGTAGCTGCCGTGGTAGCCACCCTCGATTTTTACAATTCCAAGTTTGCCTGTAGCTGCGCGAGCAACGCGAACTGCGTACATCGTTGATTCGGTTCCAGAGTTTGTAAACCGCACCTGGTCTATTGCAAATCGCTTACAGATGCGTTCTGCTGCATCAGTGGAGATTGGCGACGGTGTAACAAAGAGCATTCCAGTCTTAAGGGATTCTTGAATCTCTTCTACGACAACAGGATTTAAATGGCCAACAAGCATCGCTCCAAAGCCCATAGAAAGGTCTAGAAGTTCGCGCCCGTCGACGTCCGTCATCCAAGCGCCCTTAGCGGAGGTGATTGATATTGGGTATGGATCCCAATGTTGAAAACTAGATGTAACTCCAAGTGGAAGAGAATTAAATGAACGAGCGCTCTCAGCCTCAGATTTCTTAGTGTTTTTTGTAAAGCGGTCCCATTCTGCTGCTAGAAGTGAAGCAACTTTTTCAGATAAGACAGGCTTTGAATTTTCAGGAACAAATCTAAAAGTTTGAGGATGGTGCTTTTTTAAGTTCATTGTGCGTTAAGTATCTCTAATGTTAAAAAAACTTGCAAGTTTATTTACATTTACGCGGGAAAAACACGTATAACGAATTGTAGTAAACTTTATAAACCATGGATAAACCTACAATAATTCTTGCAACAAGTAACGGTGTCGGTATGGGACACCTAGCTCGTGCAACTGCAATTGCACTTGAGCTAAGAGAAGTTGCAAATCCAATAATTGTTTCAATGGCCGGGGGTATTGCTGAAATACCGGAATTTTCTGGAATACGTTGTGAATATATTCCAGGTCGCGACCGCGGTTGGATGAAGAGAAGTAAATGGGATGCATATCTACGAGATCGACTAGTTGCTTTAGTAAACGAAACAAATGCAAGTGCACTTTCTTTTGACGGCGTAGTTCCTTACCCAGGTGTCATCGCGACAAAATTAAAGAACCCTAATTTGAATCTTGTATGGATTCGCCGTGGGTTGTGGCGCAAGAATCCACTTCGCTTTGGTCTGCCACTTCAATCAAAGATGATGGATTTCGTCATCGAACCTGGAGATTTTGCCTCTGCTTACGACAGCGGTCCTACATCAGTTCAGAGCGATGCTCTTCATATCGCTCCTGTATCTCTGTACAACAGCGCATTTGCCTACAAGCGCGAAGATGCGATGAAAACTATTGGCCTAGATCCAAAGCGCCCAGCAGTCTTAGTTCAGCTTGGCACAGGAGAAAATGATGCCAATGAAAAAATGCGGGCGGCGCTTACTGGTCTTATCGGTTGGAAAGATTTACAGATCGTTTTGACTAAGGAGCCAAAAGATAAGAATGGGAAATCTTTAGTACCTGATGGGCTTGAAGTAAAAGTGGTTAGGTATTTCCCTCTTGCTAATGTTTTAAAGGCCTTTGACGCAGCGATTTGTGCAACTGGTTATAACGGCGTGCATGAACTTTTACCAGCGCAGATTCCAACGGTATTGGTTTCGAATATCAGAGGAACTGACGACCAGGAAGCGCGCGCAAAATGGTGTAACGATTTTGGTTTTGCAATTCGCGCCGATCAGGCCAATTTATCTGTCATCACTGAAAAAGTGCGCCAGCTTCAAAATGAAGAAACACGGAAACGTCTTACAGAGAAATGTATTGAGCTGCCTTTTACATCAGGGGCAAAAGAGGCTGCAGATATTCTTTATAAAATCGCAATGGGAACTAAATCTTCAGAGAGCGCTCCATATTTACTTCGGCAATTTGTTTACACACTTCTTAGATATTCAGGGCTTGGATATCGCAAGCTTCGCCCGCATAAGAATTTTAGAGTTGTTACAGAGAGTATTCCTGTCTGGAGTCAAGCCACAGGAGTTGAAGAGCTAAGAGAAAATATTCGCGGTGATGTTCGATTCGAACACATCATTTACGGAGCTTCAGATACTTATATAGATCGACGAAAGAAAATAGCTAAGAAAGCTTATTAATCTTCCAATAGATGCTCTAGTTTGCGCTTTAAATAAAGTACAACCGCAACTACAAGAGCCAAGAAAACTATTGCCCAATAACGCAGGTATTTTTCTAACGTTGCAAGCGAATTAGCAAATTCATATCCTAAAAAGACCACTATTGTTGTAAAGACAATGCCTCCAGCAGCGTTCCACTTAAGAAATGTTCGATATGGAACTCTATTCATTCCGGCCAGTGCTGGAACAAGTGCGCGAAGAAGAGCTTGTGCACGACCAAAGAAGATTGCTCCGCCGTGATAACGATCAAATATGTGTTGGGCTAACTTCCATCTCTTTTCACCAACGAATCTTCCGAAAGCATTCTCTTTAATTCGAGGTCCCAGATGTTTTCCTATTTCATAACCCACAGAGTCGCCTGCAATAGCACCAACAATTGCAAAGCCTAGAAAGACCCAAACGTTCCACACTCCGGCATGAGCAAGAACGCCACCGATAAGCAGTGAAGTTTCACCAGGAAGGACAAAACCTACAAAAGCCGCCGCCTCTGCAAAGGCTAAAAGAATGAGCAGAGCGAAAAGTGGGATTTGTAAATTATTTGCAACAAGAGTGTCTGCTGTTTGATGAATCCACTCTGAAATCGACATGCGCTAAGAGTATATGAGAGTTAAATCTGCTTCTTAAAATCTAGAACGAATTTCCCAAAGATCAGCGAAGACTGGGTTAAAGAGCGTGGAAGCTAGATATTTAGTACCGCTTGATCCACCAGTTCCACTTTTCTGACCAATTGTGCGTTCAACCATTTTTACATGGCGGTAACGCCATTCTTGAATTCCTTCGTCAATATCAACTAGTCGTTCGCACACCATTGCAGATTCTGGGTCATTTTGATGAACGATAAGTAGTACATCTTGTACTTCAACGTTTGGAGTGTAAGCAATTGACTTATCCCGCTGCATAACAGAGGCAGGCATCATATGTCCGCGTTTTTCAAGATAGACCAGAGCTGAATCCCAAATCGAATTTCCTTTACAAATCTCCGCGATTTCTTGCTGAACATCTAGGGGTAGATGGCCAGCCATTTTTTCATCACGTCGACCGAGAATTGCTTCAACTTTTCTAAATTGTGCAGATTGAAATCCACTTGATGAAGCCAAATATCCGCGGAATGCATTGAATTGGAGAGGAGTCATTGTTTCGAGAATGTCTACTTGGGTAACGCAAACTTTCATAATGGTACGAATTCGCCCTAATAGTGCCAGCGATCGATGTGTATCGCCTGCCTCTAGCGCGCGCGATGCCTCTTGAAATTCATGAATAAGTTGTTTAAACCAGAGTTCATAAGTTTGGTGAATGATGATGAAAAGCATTTCATCATGTTCGGGCCCCTCAGATAGAGGACGCTGTAACTTTAATAGCTCATCAACTGCAAGGTATGAGGTGTACGAAAGTGCTGAATCGAAATTATTTTCGCTCATGTAACTCGTGAATCCGATCCTTCAATAGTTAGATGTTTTCCTGAAGCCACAAGGTCGCGTATTCGCTGGAAACCATCCCATACCTCTACATATGAAGTTGGTAGGGGCGCAATTGCTAAGCGGATTGAATTAGGAGTTCTGTAATCTGGAATTACATTTGCAAATTTGCGAAGTGCAACACAAATTTTTGCTGCCTCTGGATGACCCAGTGAAATATGCCCACCGCGTTCATTTGGATCTCGTGAAGTAAGGAGCGTGAAGCCTAAATCAACGAGCCATTCGTCATAAAGCTTGATCATCATTTCAGTACCGATCGCTGCTTTTTCTGCGATTCGATGAATCCCTGCTTCTTCAATCATCGTAAATGCGCTTTTAATGCAACGCAGTCCAATTAGTGAAGGGCTTGCTATTTGAAAACCGCGTATGCCAGGTGCCCGCTCAAATACGGGGCCCATTCCAAATTGATCATCTTGAGAGAACCATCCTTGAATAGGAACCTGTAACTCGGCCTGCACTTTCTTATTTACATATAGCCAGGCAGGTGAACCTGGGCCAGAGTTTCCATATTTATATGTACAGCCAACTGCAATGTCGACGCCGTTTGCATCAAAGTTCATTTCGATTGCACCAACTGCGTGGCTTGCATCCCAAAGTAAGAAAGCACCGTAGTTACGAACTAAATCAGTGAGTTCCTTAATATTGTTGCGCGCACCTGATCGGTATTGAATTACTTCAAGAGTTACAAGTGCGAC
>WLNK01000035.1 GCA_009699795.1 Actinomycetota bacterium
AATATCGATACAGATACTCAATACGCATTTACTCGTCCAGTTGTTGACCACATTTTTAAGAACTACGACGGTGTGTTAAAGATTGATGGCGAAGTTGGAAATAAGAAGGCTTACGACCCACGTGCGTGGGGCAAGCTTGCAGAAGCAGGTATGGCAGCACGCGTTGCACATGCTTGCGAAGATCTTCGCTCTACAGGTACATCAATCAAAAAGTAACTAACTACTACTCGTCGGAGAGGCTTTATCCATGCCAGCGTTAGTTTTGCTCGGAGCACAATGGGGCGACGAAGGCAAGGGTAAAGCAACCGACATCCTTGGTGATCGCGTTGACTATGTCGTTCGTTATCAAGGTGGAAACAATGCCGGTCACACAGTTGTTATTGGTGATCAGAAGTATGCACTTCACCTACTTCCATCTGGAATTTTGAGTCCAAATGTAATTCCAGTAATCGGTAACGGCGTTGTTATTGATCCAGGTGTATTGCTTGAAGAAATTAAGGGTTTAACAGAACGCGGAATCGATTGTTCTCGTTTGGTTATTTCAACAAATGCGCATTTGATTACTCCATATCACCGCACTATCGACAAAGTTTCAGAACGCTTCCTCGGAAAATCTAAGATCGGAACAACAGGTCGTGGAATTGGTCCTGCATATGCCGACAAGATCAACCGCATCGGTATTCGCGTACAAGATTTATTTGATGAATCAATTCTTCGCCAGAAAATCGAAGGCGCTCTTCGCGATAAAAACCAAGTACTCATCAAGGTTTTCAATCGCAAAAATATTGAAGTAGATGAAGTTCTCACTGAATATCTGCACTATGCAGAAGTTCTTCGTCCTTATGTAGCTGACACTGTTCTGCTACTCGATCAGGCACTCAAAGCTGGAAAGCGCGTGCTTCTTGAAGGATCACAAGGAACTCTTCTCGATGTTGATCACGGTACTTATCCATTCGTAACTTCTTCAAATCCGACTGCCGGCGGAGCTTGTACTGGTTCAGGAATTGGACCAACACAAATCGATCGTGTGATTGGAATTGTTAAGGCGTACACAACGCGCGTTGGTTCAGGTCCATTTCCCACAGAACTCTTTGATGAAGATGGTGAAAAGCTTCGCACGATTGGCGGCGAAATTGGCGTGACTACTGGTCGTGCACGCCGTTGCGGTTGGTATGACGCGCCAATTGCCAGATACGCGGTGCGTGTAAATGGACTTACAGACTTCTTCTTAACAAAGCTAGACGTACTTACTGGTTGGAAAGAAATTCCAGTGTGCGTGGCTTATGAAGTAGATGGCAAGAGAGTTGAAGAACTTCCTGCTTCACAATCAGATTTCCACCATGCAAAACCTATTTATGAATATTTACCTGGCTGGACTGAAGATATTTCAAAGGCGAGAAAAATAAGCGATCTCCCCAAGAATGCTCAGGCCTACATCGCGTTCTTAGAGAAAATATCTGGTGCGCCGATGAGTGCAATCGGCGTTGGGCCAGGTCGCGACGAAACAATCGTCGTAAAGGATTTCATCTAAGTTATGAAAATCCTCCTAGTCGGTAGCGGTGGTCGTGAACACGCACTCGCACTAGGACTCAAAGCAGATCCAAAGTGTTCTGAACTCCATTGCGCACCTGGCAATCCTGGAATCGCATCTCTTGCAAAACTTCACAACATTGCTGTGACTGATAATGATGGACTTTTAAATTTAGCTAAAGAAATTGGCGCAGATTTAGTTGTTATTGGGCCAGAAGCGCCACTTGTAAATGGTTTAGCTGATGTTCTTCGCGCAGCTGGTATTGCGACCTTTGGTCCTTCAAAGGCGGCTGCGCAACTGGAAGGATCAAAAGATTTTGCAAAAGGCGTTATGCGTGATGCGGGTGTACCGACTTCGCATAGCTTTACATGCACAACAAAAGAAGAAATTGAAAAAGCGCTAGATTCTTTTGGCGCACCATATGTTGTAAAAGATGATGGATTAGCCGCAGGTAAAGGCGTTGTTGTTACCAATGATCGTGCTGCAGCCCTTGCACACGGGCTTTCATGTTCAAGAGTTGTTATTGAAGAATTTTTAGACGGACCAGAAATTTCACTCTTTGGAATCTCAGATGGGCGAAACATTTTGCCTATGCAGCCTGCGCAAGATTTTAAGCGCGCCTTCGATGGAGATGAAGGACCAAATACTGGCGGTATGGGCGCATATTCACCACTTCCTTGGGCGCCAGATGACATCGTTGATGAAACATATGAAAAAGTTTTAGCACCGATGATTGCCGAAATGGCAGCCCGCGGCACTCCATTTATTGGATTGCTCTACGCCGGTCTTGCACTTACAAATAGCGGAATAAAAGTCATCGAATTCAATGCGCGCTTTGGCGATCCAGAAACTGAAGTATTAATTCCGCGACTTGTTACGCCGCTCGCTCAACTCTTATACAAAGCAGCTACAGATTCACTCGATGATGTCGCTTTGCAATGGTCTGATGAAAGCGCGGTCACAGTTGTTCTTGCATCGGAGGGTTATCCAGATTCACCCAAGACCAATGGCGCAATTTCAAAAATTCCTACAATCGATAAGACTCAAATTTTCCATGCAGGAACAAAGGCTGGAGAAAACGGACTTCTCTCAAGCGGGGGTCGAGTGATGGCGGTAACTGGTACAGGCAAGGATCTAACGGAAGCTCGGGATTGCGCTTACCGAGCAATCTCACAGATTGAACTCGAAGGATCTTTCTACCGTAGCGATATCGCACTCAATGCGTCGGTCGCCGAGAAGGGGAATTAAATGAGAGAGAATGCACCAGTGAGCGTATTAGCTGATCGTTATGCATCGGATGCGATGCGCAAGATCTTTGCGCCGGAAGAGAAAATAATTGCAGAGCGCAAACTTTGGCTTGCTGTTGCTTGTGCGCAATCAAAACTCGGACATTCAATTTCAGATTCTGTTATTGCAGATTACGAGAAGGTCATAAATAAAGTCGATCTAGCATCAATTGACGCACGCGAGAAGAAGACACGTCACGACGTAAAGGCACGAATTGAAGAGTTCAATGCGCTCGCTGGCCATGAAGCAATACATGCAGGAATGACGAGTCGCGATCTGACTGAAAATATCGAAGCTCTACAAATAAAGAGTGGGCTTGAGGTAGTCCATAACAAAGTTGTTGCACTCCTTGCCGCTCTGGGAAATAAAGCCGTTCAATATGCAGATCAGCCAATTGCTGGACGTTCGCACAATGTTCCAGCGCAGATCACAACACTTGGAAAACGATTTGCCTCAGCTGCTGAGGAACTTCTCTTTGCTTACGAGCGCCTGACCGCTTTGCAAGAGCGATATCCAATGCGCGGTATCAAGGGGCCAGTTGGAACATCCCAAGACTCCATTGACTTGCTTGGATCACCGGATGCACATCAAAAACTAGAGAAAGCGATTGCATCCGCACTTGGTTTTAACCATGTTCTAGATTCAACAGGCCAGGTTTATCCACGATCTTTTGATTACGACGTCGTCACAACGCTTGTACAGCTTGCATCTTCTCCATCATCCCTAGCCACATCTATTCGTTTGATGGCCGGTGCAGAGCTTGTCACTGAAGGTTTTAAGGCAGGCCAAGTTGGTTCGTCGGCAATGCCTCACAAGATGAATACACGATCATGTGAGCGCGTAAATGGTTTGAGCGTTATTTTGCGCGGCTATTCATCAATGGTTTCAGAGCTCGCTGGGGACCAATGGAATGAAGGTGATGTCTCTTGCAGCGTTGTTCGTCGTGTGGCGATGCCGGATGCGTTTTATGCAATCGATGGTTTGCTCGAAACAATGCTCACTGTAATTTCAGAATTTGGTGCATTCCCTGCGGTTATTTCTGCCGAACTTGAAAGATATTTACCCTTCCTTGCAACTACAAAGATTTTGATGGCATCCGTAAAAGCGGGTGTAGGTCGCGAAGTTGCACATGAAGTTATTAAAGAACATGCGGTTAAGGCAGCGCTCTTGATGCGCGAGGGAAAAGCGAACACACTTCTTGATTCACTTGCCGATGATTCACGCATTCCACTAGATCGCGCGGCGCTAAGTGCACTCATAAAAGACCCAATTGAATTTACTGGCGATGCTCGCCAACAAATAGCTCGAGTTGTTAATCGCATAGAGGCGATTACTTCCGCGCACCCTGCCGCAGCGCAGTACAAGCCCGGCTCTATTAGGTGAGCGGCTTCGGCACAGCTGGCCCACCGCCAGCGCCTTCAATAAATGGGTGGAAACATTTGCGCACCGGAAAAGTGCGAGATCTGTATACAAATGACTCAGGGGAAATTCTTCTCGTTGCTTCCGATCGGTTATCAGCATTTGATTGGGTACTTCCAACAACGATTCCAAATAAAGGCGCGATACTTACTCAACTTTCTCTCTTTTGGTTCGAACTTCTTGAAGATATTGCTCCTAATCACATTGTTAGTGAAGATGTACCGAAGGAAGTTGCAGATCGCGCAGTAATTGTTAAACCTCTTGAAATGTTTGCAATCGAGTGTGTAGCACGCGGATATCTCACCGGGAGTGGATGGAGTGAGTATCAAAAGAATCAAAAGGTTTGTGGGAATTTACTTCCTGCTGGTTTATTAGATGGCTCAAAACTTCCTGCAAATATCTTTACGCCAGCAACTAAAGCTGAAATTGGCGATCACGATATAAATATTGATTTTGGTTCAGCAGCAAACATTGTTGGAAATGAAAAGGCAGAAGAGTTAAAAGAGCTCACTCTCAAACTTTATGAAGTAGCAGCCGATTTCGCCCAGTCACGTGGAATTATTTTGGCTGATACAAAATTTGAATTCGGAACAGATAAAAATGGTGAAATTCTGCTCGCAGACGAAGCACTCACCCCGGATTCTTCAAGGTTTTGGGAAGCCAGCACATGGAATCCGGGAGTAGTACAAGCCTCATTTGATAAGCAATTTGTACGAGATTACTTAACAACCAGCGGTTGGGATAAAAAGAGCCCGCCACCAGAATTGCCTGCAGAAATCGTTGATAAAACAGCAGCGCGATATGAAGAAGCGTTCTACAGAATAACCGGCAGCAAGTTCTAGGCAATGGGAGCAATTAAATGGGAAAAATAGTTGTAGAAGTAATGTTGAAGCCAGAGATTCTTGATCCTCAAGGAACAGCTGTTTCTGCTGCGCTACCAAGACTTGGATTCAATTTTGCAAAGAGCGTTCGTCAAGGAAAGCGATTTGAAATAGAGGTAGAAGGAGAACCAACTCCGGCACAACTTGCAGAAGTTGAGAAAGCTGCTGAAAAACTTCTTGCAAATCCAGTAATCGAAACTTACGTAGTAAAGGCAGAAAAGTAATGAAAGTTGGCGTCGTAACTTTTCCCGGCACTCTCGATGATCGAGATGCTGCTCGCGCGGTTGGCGCGGCAGGAGCATCAGCGATTTCGCTCTGGCATGGGGACGCTGATTTAAAGGGCGTAGATGCAGTTGTACTGCCTGGTGGTTTTTCCTATGGGGATTACTTACGTTGCGGTGCAATCTCCCGTTTTGCACCTGTAATGGAAAAGATTATTGATGCAGCTAATGGAGGTATGCCGGTTCTTGGAATTTGTAATGGTTTCCAAGTTTTGTGTGAAGCTCATCTTCTGCCTGGTGCGCTCACGCGCAATCACGCACTTCATTTTCTCTGCCGTGATCAAAAGCTAACTATTGAAAATACCTCAACGGCATGGACATCTTCTTTTTCACAAGGCCAAGAAATTGTTATTCCGCTAAAAAATGGCGAAGGTTCATTCCAGTGCGATGATCAAACTCTTAGCGCACTTGAATCTGAAGGAAGAATTGTTGCTCGCTACCTTGGCGAAGATCCAAATGGTTCTCGTAATTTAATTGCGGGAATCACAAACGAACGCGGAAATGTTGTGGGACTCATGCCGCACCCAGAGCATGCAATTAATGTTTTAACTGGACCTAGCGCTGATGGACTTGGATTCTTTACATCTGTCTTGAAGGCGATGGTGAAGTAATGGCTCTCGATACGGTGGCAAGTGCTAAAAGTAACCCCGATATTTCCCAGCCATTTGCTGAGCTTGGGCTAAAGCCTGATGAATATGCGCGTATAAAAGAAATTCTTGGTCGCAGACCAACTTCGTCAGAGTTAGCGATGTATTCCGTTATGTGGTCTGAACATTGCTCATATAAATCTTCAAAAGTTCATCTCAAACAATTCGGTGATAAAGCTGTAAAAACTGATGCACTCCTTGTTGGTATTGGTGAAAATGCTGGCGTTGTCGATGTTGGTCAGGGTTATGCC
The DNA here is from genome assembly GCA_009699795.1 of Actinomycetota bacterium. Lineage (GTDB taxonomy): Bacteria > Actinomycetota > Actinomycetes > Nanopelagicales > Nanopelagicaceae > Planktophila. The sequence goes on from WLNK01000035.1 coordinate 6,298, forward strand.
GTCACTTTCAAAATCGAGTCTCACAACCACCCATCATTTGTTGAGCCATACCAAGGAGCAGCAACCGGAGTAGGCGGAATCGTCCGCGATATTTTGACAATGGGTGCACGACCAATTGCAGTAATGGATCCACTTCGCTTTGGTCCAGCAGATGCGCCAGATACTCGTCGTGTGTTACCGGGAATCATTGCCGGTGTTGGTGGTTACGGAAACTGCTTAGGTTTGCCAAATATTGGCGGCGAAGTCGTTTTTGATGAAACTTATTTAGGTAATCCACTTGTTAACGCACTCTGTATTGGCGTAATGAAACATAGTGATATCAAATTAGCCAAAGCAGCAGGAGCGGGAAACTTAGTTGTTCTTTATGGTGCAAAAACTGGTGGAGATGGAATTGGTGGAGTATCAGTTCTTGCATCTGAAACTTTTGAATCAACTGGACCTGCAAAACGTCCTGCAGTTCAAGTAGGAGACCCATTTGTAGAAAAGGTTTTAATCGAGTGTTCGCTTGAAATCTTCGCAGAAGATCTTGTTGTTGGTATTCAAGATCTTGGTGGTGCTGGACTTTCTTGCGCAACGAGCGAACTTGCTTCCGGCGGAAGTGGTGGAATGAAAGTCGAACTTGATCGAGTTCCCCTACGTGATGCGACTCTTTCACCTGAAGAAATTCTGATGTCTGAATCTCAAGAGCGCATGTGCGCAATTGTGGAGCCAAGCAAAATTAACCGCTTCTTAGAAATTTGTAAGAAGTGGGATGTAACAGTCACAGTCATTGGTGAAGTAACAGATGGTGACCGACTCGAAATTACATGGCATGGCGATCTCATTGTTGATGTACCACCTCGCACTGTTGCACACGAAGGTCCTGTCTATAACCGACCACTAGCAAAGCCAGATTATGTTGATCGCGTAAATGCAGAAGTCATCACGGTAAAACTTCCTGAAAGTGCAGAAGAAATTAAGGCAGCAGTATTAAAACTTGCAGCCGCTCCAAATCTTGCAGATAAATCATGGGTTACAGATCAATATGATCGCTATGTACAAGGAAACACAATTCAATCTCAGCCTGATGACTCGGGAATGGTGCGCATTGATGAGAAAACTCATCTTGGCGTTGCAGTTGCAACGGATGCAAATGCCAACTGGTCTTATTTGAATCCCTACGAGGGCGCAAAACTGGCACTCGCAGAAGCTGCACGAAACATCGCAACGGCAGGAGCAAAACCACTAGCTGTAACAAATTGCCTTAACTTCGGTTCGCCAGAAGATCCAGGAGTGATGTGGCAATTTGCAGAGTCTGTACGCGGACTTGCAGATGGATGTTTGGAGATGGGACTTCCTGTAACTGGTGGCAATGTTTCCTTCTATAACCAAACTGGAAGTGTTGCAATTCTTCCAACTCCTGTCATTGGAGTTTTGGGTGTTATCGATGATGTGCGCACTCGTACGCCGATGAGTTTTGATCGTGCTGGGCTAGAACTTTATTTGCTTGGTGAAACTCAGAATGATATTGCCGGAAGCGAATGGGCATATCTTCATGGACAACGAGGCGGCAAAGCACCGATTGCAGATCTCAAACGCGAAATGCGTCTCATAGATTTATTGGTTACCGGCAATAAAGAAAAATTATTTGTTGCAGCACACGACTTAAGCCAAGGCGGGTTAAGTGCCACTCTTACAGAGATGGTTTTGCGCCATGGTATTGGAGCCGAAGTAACGCTAGAAAACGTAGGCCAAACTCTTATCAGCGAATCACCAGGAAGAGTTGTCGTAGCAATTGATCCTGCAAAGTCCAACGCGCTAAAAGATTTAGCTGCAAAAGAAAATATTGTGATGACAAAGATTGGCAACACCGGGGGAGATTCACTCATCGTCAACGGTGCAAAGATCGCGCTTTCCGAACTTCGAAAAGCTCACACCGAAACATTCCCGAAGTTATTTGGATAGAAAAATGAGAGACCCCGAGATTATGAACGAAGTTAAAAATTCGCTTGCAGCACTTGCTGCAAAATCTCCTGGTCGCGCCATTGAAGTTCGTGTTCCACCGTATGCAGCCATTCAATGTGGTGAAGGCCCAACTCACACTCGTGGGACACCACCGAATGTCATAGAGATGGATGCAGCGACTTGGTTATCACTTGCCAGCGGCGAAACTTCTTGGGCTGATGCAATGGCAACCGGTGCAATTAGCGCATCAGGAGTGCGCGCTGATCTTTCAGAACTTCTACCGCTTAGGATGGCGCCATGAATCGCCGCCCTGATGGTTTGTTAAACCATAATCTTTTGGAGGATGACAAAGGACCTCAAGATGCGTGCGGCGTATTTGGAGTTTGGGCGCCAGATGAAGAAGTTGCCAAGTTAACTTTTTACGGCCTTTATGCACTTCAACATCGCGGCCAGGAATCTGCTGGAATAGCAACCAGTGATGGAGAGAGAATCCTTATCTTTAAAGATATGGGTCTTGTATCGCAAGTATTTACGGAATCCGATTTGGCTGTACTTACTGGAAATCTGGCAATCGGTCATTGCCGATACAGCACAACTGGTTCGAGCACGTGGGTTAATGCGCAACCAACTCTGCGACCAACTCAATACGGAACTCTTGCTCTTGCACATAATGGAAACCTCACCAATACCGGCGACTTAGCCGAGATGGTGCAAAAGCTTGAGAAAACAGCGCCAAATGAGCGCGGTGCGACAACTGATACAGAAATCATGACTGCACTTATCGGTTTGCAAGATGAGAAGAACGTTGAAGCAAGTGCGCTTGCGGTACTTCCAAAACTTGAAGGCGCTTTTTCGCTGGTATTTATGGATGAACATACTTTGTATGCCGCACGCGATCGTCATGGCGTGCGCCCGCTAGTGATTGGAAAGCTTGAACGCGGCTGGGTCGTTGCATCCGAAACTGCAGCGCTGGATAT
>WLNK01000036.1 GCA_009699795.1 Actinomycetota bacterium
GACCATGGACGCCGTTGCACGCGGTCGCGAACGCCTTGATGGCGCTGGCGATAAAGATATTTTGTCCCAACTAGCTGACGATTAAATATTTAAGATGGCCAACATCTTTGAATTTAATACCCACGAACTTCCTCGTAGAGCGGGGGAGATGAAGGAATATCAACTCGATATAACTTTGGATGAAGATATGGGCGTGCCGCTAATCAGTGTGCCTGCAGGGGATCTCATTGAGGTCGACGCAAGGCTTGAATCAGTAACAGAGGGAATTCTTTTAAGCGCAGATATCTATGCAATTGCCAAAGGCGAGTGCATCCGGTGTCTGGATCCTGTCGAAATTGTCATTGATCGCAAAATTCAAGATTTATATAGATACGAACCAAGTAGCGATACACGTAAAGAAAAGAAGAGCCAAAAGAAGCCAAGAAAAAATGAGGAAGAAGATGTCGATCTTGAGTCTGATGATGAACTCTGGATGGACGGAAACATCATGAACCTTGAGACGCCCATACGAGATGCAATTGTTTTAGATTTACCAGTTAATCCGCTCTGTTCAAAAGAGTGCCAAGGCTTATGCCCTGATTGTGGAGAAAAGTGGGCATCTCTAGGAGAAGGCCACGTCCATGAGGCGATAGATGCCAGATGGGCCGGCCTTTCTGGCTTGGATTTTAAGAATTCGGATGAATAGGGAATACTTACCCCTCTAGCAAAACCAAGTTTTTTCGAGAAAAAGGACGATTACCGTGCCAGTACCAAAGCGAAAGATGTCTCGTTCAAAGACTCGTTCACGTCGAAGCATGTGGAAGACAACAGCGGCAGCAACATCTGCATGCCCACAATGTCAGCAACCAAAGTTGCAGCACACTGCTTGCCCAACATGCGGCACATATAACCGCCGTCAGGTTCTTGACGTCTAAAGATTTCACTGAACTAACAAAGCAGTTAGGCGTATCAGTAAAGCCGGAACTGCTCGAGTTAGCTTTCACCCATCGTTCTTTTGCTTACGAAAATGAAACAAAAGAGACTAACGAACGCCTTGAGTTTTTGGGGGATTCTGTTCTAGGTCTAATCGTTACTGAAGAGCTCTACCTTCGATATCCAGATTTGGATGAATCAAGACTTTCACCACTTCGTTCAGGGATTGTAAATATGCGCGCGCTCGCAGACATTGCGCGCACCCTAGGGCTCGGTCAATACATATTGCTTGGCAAGGGCGAAGAAGTAACAAATGGGCGTGATAAAAATTCGCTTCTAGCTGATGCTCTAGAGGCACTTATCGGTGCTATTTACTTAGATTGCGGATTTGAAAAAGCAACAGCTTCAGTTCGTGCACTCATTAGAGACACTCTTGAAAGCGCTATGGCTAAGGGCGCCGGACTTGACGGCAAAACTGCGCTGCAAGAATTGGTTGCAACTCTTGGTCGCGGAAATCTTGAATATCAGATCACAGAGAGTGGACCAGACCACGATAAAAATTTCGTTGCTGTTGCAACTGTCGGTGGGCAATCAATTGCAGAAGGCAGTGGCAAGAGCAAACGCGAAGCAGAGCAGTCAGCAGCACGCACTGCATACGAAGTCTTAACAACCCTCAAGTAGTACTTGAGTAGCGTCCTGCACCGTACGAAGGCCTACATTCGGTAGGTTTACACCGTGTATTTGAAGAGTCTGACGCTTAAGGGATTTAAGTCCTTCGCTTCAGCGACGACTCTTAGACTCGAACCAGGTATTACCTGCGTTGTTGGACCAAATGGTTCCGGTAAATCAAATGTTGTTGATGCCCTGACTTGGGTTATGGGTGAACAAGGTGCGAAATCACTTCGCGGCGGCAAGATGGAAGATGTCATCTTTGCCGGAACAAGTGGCCGTGCACCCCTTGGTCGCGCAGAAGTTGCACTCACCATTGATAACTCTGATGGCGCCCTTCCGATTGATTACACAGAAGTAACCATTTCGCGCATTCTTTTTCGCAACGGACAGAGTGAATATCAAATTAATGGTGAAGCTTCTCGTCTTTTAGATATTCAAGAACTCTTATCGGACTCCGGTATTGGTCGCGAAATGCACGTCATTGTTGGCCAAGGTCAACTCGATGCAATTTTGATGGCAACACCGGAAGAGCGTCGAGGATTTATTGAAGAAGCAGCCGGCGTATTGAAACACCGTAAGCGCAAAGAGAAAGCGATTCGTAAACTCGATTCGATGCAGGCAAATCTTGCTCGCGTTCAAGATCTCACCGTTGAACTTCGCAGACAACTTCGTCCACTTGGAAAACAAGCTGAAGTAGCGAAAAAGGCAGCAACTATTCAGGCGGATTTGCGCGATGCAAAACTTAGATTGCTTGCTGACGACTACATAACACTTTCGAAGACTCTCGAAGCCGAAGTCGCAGATGAAACAGTTCTGCGCGAGCGTCGATCACAAGTTGAATCTGAACTTGATTCTGTTCGCATGCGTGAAGAAGCACTCGATGCGCAAGCTGCATTTGAAAGTCCGTTACTCATCGCAGCGCAAGAAAATTTTTATGCACTCAGCGCACTTCGCGAAAAATTTCGCGGAACGCAATCACTCGCTCAAGAACGTTCAAGGTTCTTAGCTGAAGAAGCTGAGGAGGCACGTCAAGCTGGAAGAGATCCAGAAGCGCTGGATAGAGAAGCAACTGCTCTTCGTACAGAGGAAGCAGAGCTACGCCTTGGAGTCCAAGCTGCGCAAGCTTCACTATCTGCTGCCTCACTTGCTCTTACGAGTGCGGAGTCATCGCTCAAAGCTGAAGAGGATAAAATTGCTGCTGCAATGCGTGCGATTGCAGATCAACGTGAAGGAACTGCGCGCCAAGAAGGACATATTAAATCTCTTGCTGCTCGCCTCGATGCAATTGCAGAAGAGATTGCTCGCTTAACAAAAGCGCGCGATGAAGCGCAGGCACGTGCTGAAAGTGCCCAGCGAGAATATTCAACTTTTGAAATGGATATTGCTGGTGCAGATGCGAGCGAACTTGGACTTGATTCACAATTTGAAAGCGCCAAGAACTCACTTGAAAGTTCGAAGAAAAAACTTGCAGATCTCATAGAGGCTGAAAGACAAGCTGATCGTGAAAGAAATGCGACAGAGTCAAAGCTAGAAGCCATGCAGTTAACTTCTCAGAGTCGCGATGGCGCCGCTGCTCTCATTAGAGACTCCCGTGGAGTTTCAATTCTGGGAAGCATCGCATCTCTTATTGAAATTGATAATGGTTGGGAAAGCGCAACGGCTGCAGCTCTCGGACAACTCTCCGATGCAATTGTTGTTCAGGATTTGTCTTCGGCTGTAAGTGCGCTAACAACGCTCCGTGCCGAAAATCTTGGACAAGCAGATGTCTTGGTTTACGAACCAGGCGCTTCAAATTCTTCAACGCTGCCAAGTGGACTTACTCCGCTTCTCTCACATGTGCGCTCTTCGCGTATCGGTGATTTGTTGGCATCACTTCTTGGTTCAACTGCCGTGGCTGAAGATGCACGCGCTGCTGAAGCGATCTTAAGATCACATCCCGGTGTAAGTGTTGTTACCCGTGGTGGCGATGTCATTACTTCAAAGCGCGCGCGCGGTGGCTCGGCTTCCTCTAATTCACTTATTGAAATTCGCGCTCTTGTTGAAGATTTAGCGAAGAAACTTGAATCTCTCAATCACAATTCTGACCGGCTGCGTTTTGAAATTTCAACGGCGCAAAGCGATGTAGAAAGTAAGCAATCCGCCTTCGATGTTGCACTTTCAAAACTCAACGAATCTGATGCGCGCATCGCAGCCTTAACTGAGCAACTCGCAGTCTCTGGTCAAAATATGAAGTCGGCTAGTGCAGAAGTAGAGCGATTAAATCTTGCGATTGCTGAAGCATCAGCTGCGAAATCACGCGATGAAAACGAGTTATCCATTGCTTCAAATCAAATGCAGCAGCAAGGTGAAATTGCAGAACCGGATCACGGCGCAGCCGAGAATCTTCGCAATCAAGTTTCAGTAGCCAGAACAGCAGAAGTTGAGGCTCGCCTTGCAGTGCGAACATCTGAAGAGCGAGTTGATTCCATCGCTGCCAGAGCAAAAGCACTTGAGGATGCTGCGCAAGCAGAACGCGATGCTTCAGAGCGAGCAGTTTCTCGTCGCGGCGCACGAGCAAGAGGGGCAGTTGTATCTGCTGCAATTGCAGAAGCTGCATATGAAGCGCTCATCCATATCGAACGTTCTATTGCGAAAGCATCTACTGAGCGAGCACGCCTTGAAGCTGCACGATCAGATCGTGAAGGAGAAACCCTTGTAGTGCGATCTCGCGGACGTGAACTCACTACAGAGTTAGAGCAACTCACCTCTAGCGTTCACAGAGATGAAATTGCGCGCGCAGAACAACGAATGCGCATTGAAGTTCTTGAGACGAAAGCAGTCGAAGAGCTAGGAATTGATGTCGCAACTCTTGTAAATGAATATGGTCCTGATAAGGATGTTCCAACATTTATCGAAACCGATGAAGGCGTAATCGTTGCTACTGAAATGGTTCCGTATCGTCGTGATCAACAAGAAAAACGATTAGCTGCAACCGAGCGTTCCCTCACTCTTCTTGGAAAAATTAATCCACTTGCCCTCGAGGAATACAGCGCTCTTGAAGAACGATTGAAGTTCCTTGCAGAGCAACTCGAAGATTTGAAGAATACAAAGAAAGATCTTCTCGACATCATCAAGGAAGTCGATGACAAGGTTCAAGAGATTTTTATGCAGGCATATGAAGATGTTGCAAGACACTTCGAAGATATCTTTAGCCGACTATTTCCTGGCGGAGATGGTCGCTTGATTTTGACTAATCCAGATGATCTTCTCAATACAGGAGTTGATGTTGAAGCGCGCCCTCCTGGTAAGAGAATTAAGAGACTTTCTCTTCTCTCAGGCGGAGAAAAATCTCTTACCGCGGTAGCAATGCTTGTTGCTATCTTTAAATCGCGACCAAGTCCTTTCTATGTGCTCGATGAAGTTGAAGCAGCACTCGATGACACAAACCTTGGGCGCTTACTTGGAATTCTGGAAGAACTTCGTGAAAGTTCGCAACTGATCATCATTACGCACCAAAAGCGCACTATGGAAATAGCCGATGCGCTCTATGGCGTCACAATGCGCGGAGACGGCGTAACAGAAGTTATCTCCCAGCGTCTGCGTGAATCTGAAACCGCATAGAGGTTTTGTAGATGGGGATTTTTACAAAATTTGTTGCAAAACTCAAAGGTGAATCAACAGCTAGCGCCTCGGATTGGCAAGATCTAGAAGCCGAATTACTAGGTGCCGATTTAGGTCCAACCCTGACATCGCAAATCCTTGAAGAGTCGAAGAAAATTAAAGGTGACGATGCAGAAGGCGCTCTTCGTGAAATATTAAAATCCAAACTTTCGAAAAAATCACGCGAAATTGCAACTGGCCCAGCACTTCAAATTGTTTTGGTTGTTGGGGTGAATGGCACAGGTAAAACCACTTCCGTGGCAAAACTTGCCACCCATCTTGTTCGTGCAAATATGAGCGTGGTGTTGGGTGCCGCAGATACATTTCGAGCGGCTGCAGTTGATCAACTCAAAACATGGGGTACGCGGATAAAAGTTGAGGTAATCAGCGGAAATGAAAAATCTGAGCCAGCATCGGTTGCATTTGATGCCACAAAGAAAGCGATTGAGCTCAAGAGCAATTACCTCATCATTGATACAGCAGGACGCCTACATAACAAAACTGATTTGATGGACGAACTCGGAAAAATAAAGCGAGTCATAGAGAAAAGTTCGCCCATTGCAGAGACTCTTCTCGTCATCGATGCAACGACCGGACAAAACGGGATCGCGCAGGCGAAAATATTTGCCGAGGTAACCGATGTGACCGGGCTTATTGTTACAAAGCTCGACGGCAGCGCCCGCGGGGGAGTTGCTCTGGCCATCGAGAGCGCCCTGGATATCCCGATCAAATTCGTGGGAACAGGGGAGAGCCAGGGCGATTTCGCCCCATTTGTTACAGATATGTATATAGACGGTCTCCTGAAATAGCTTTTATTAACCATTTTGTAACTCGTTTCGCCAACCGTCGTAACTCAATATGGGCACATTTACCCCATCTCAACGGCGAGGTTTCACACCAATCGAATGGAAACAATTATGGAAGCGGTTGTTTTAAACGCAGGTGATACCGCTTGGATGTTGGCAAGTTGCGCGCTCGTCTTGCTGATGACTCCAGGCCTTGCATTTTTCTACGGCGGAATGGTTCGCACAAAAAGCGTTCTTAATATGATGATGATGTCAATGGTTACCGTTGGCATTGTGAGCGTGCTCTGGGTTGTATTTGGTTATGAACTTGCCTTTGGTTCTAAAGCTGGTTCTCCTTGGTACGGAAACATTGGTTTCTCAAATCTCGGCTCACGCGTTGAAGAGTTTGCAAATAACGGCGGGGTTTATCCAATCCCACTATTAGTTTTTGCGGCTTTTCAATTGATGTTCGCGATTATTACCCCGGCACTTATTTCAGGTGCCATTGCTGATCGAACAAAGTTCGGCGCATGGGCACTATTCGTAACTCTCTGGAGCACTCTTGTTTATTTCCCAGTTGCGCACTGGGTATTTGCATTCGGAAATAAAGTCGGCGATGTTGTTACAGGAACTGGTTACCTTGCAGGTAAAGGTCTTGAAGATTTTGCCGGTGGAACTGCGGTTCATATAAACGCTGGCGCTGCAGGCCTGGCTCTTGCTCTTGTACTTGGCAAGCGCGTTGGTTGGCGTCGCGATTCAATGCGACCACACTCTTTGCCACTCGTAATGCTTGGTTCTGGTCTCTTGTGGTTTGGATGGTTTGGATTTAACGCAGGATCAGCACTTGCTGCTAATGGCATTGCTGGACTTGCACTCCTTAACACTCAGGTTGCTGCTGGAGCTGCCCTCATTGGCTGGCTTGCATTCGAAAGACTTCGCAATGGTCATTCAACTTCTCTTGGCGCCGCATCAGGAGCTGTAGCAGGACTTGTTGCAATCACACCGGCATGTGCATTCGTTGATCCAATTGGAGCAGTTGCAATCGGAATTCTTGCGGGCGTTGTATGTGCTTGGGCTGTAGAACTCAAGTTCAAGCTTGGATTCGACGATTCTCTCGATGTAGTTGCAGTCCACCTCGTCGGCGGAATTCTTGGCTCACTTGCAATTGGATTTGTTGGAACAAGTGGCGTTAACAGCCTCGGACTAGATGGCATCTTCTATGGTGGGGGATCGGCTCTACTTGCTAAGCAAGCACTCGGCGTCGGCCTTGTATTTGCTTACTCATTTGTTGTGACAGCAATACTCGGTTTTGTAATCAACAAAACTATTGGTTTCAGAGTCAATTCTGTTGATGAGGTTGAAGGAATTGACCTTTCAGAACATGCTGAAACTGCTTATGACATGAAGATCTCATCACGTGGAGGCGTTCTATGAAACTCATTACAGCAATCTTGAAGCCAGGAAAACTTGACGATGTTAAAGATGCGCTTCAAGCATCAGGCATCTCAGGAATCACAGTTTCAGAGGCAAGTGGATTTGGGCGACAGGGCGGACATACAGAGGTCTATCGTGGAGCTGAAATCAAAGTAAATCTCGTACAGAAGATCCGCCTTGAAGTTCTCGTCACTGATAAAAAAGTAGATGAAATCGTCAAGGTGATTGTAAAGACAGCATCAACAGGTTCAATCGGAGATGGAAAAATCTGGACCACTCCGGTTGAAGACGTTGTTCGTGTTCGTACAGGGGAAACTGGCGAAGCAGCCATTTAGTACCATGGCGTAATGTTCGAATCACTTGGCTCGAGATTTTCCGGCGCATTTGGCGCACTGCGAAATCGCGGGAAAATCTCGGCCAGTGATATCGAAAATACTTGCATAGAGATTAGACAAGCCCTCTTAGAGGCAGATGTAGCGCTAAGCGTTGTTGATTCTTTTGTTCAATCAATAAGCGAGAAGTCAATTCATGCGCTTTCGAGTATTCAATCCGGAAGTAATCAAGCTCAAGCCATTTTCGAGATAGTTAATACAGAACTCACCGAAATTCTTGGTGGCGGTGCACGAAGAGTGCGATTTGCTAAGAACCCTCCAACAGTAATTATGTTGGCAGGCCTACAAGGCGCGGGTAAAACAACTTTGGCTGGAAAGCTAGCAAAGTTTTATAAAGATCAAGGAAATACTCCCTTACTTGTGGCTTGCGATTTACAACGTCCAAATGCTGTTAATCAACTTCAAGTTGTTGGAGAAAGTGTTGGAGTTTCGGTATTCGCTCCTGAACCAGGCAATGGAACAGGAAATCCAGTAAAAGTTGCGGAAGCTGGAATTGCACACGCAAAATCAAAATTATTTAACATGGTTATTGTTGATACTGCAGGTCGTCTTGGTGTCGATGAGCAATTAATGAATGAAGCGATAAGCATTCGCAAAGCAATCAACCCAGATGAAGTTATCTTCGTGATCGATGCCATGATGGGTCAAGATGCGGTACGCACTGCAGAGGCTTTTCAAAACGGAGTTGGGTTTGATGGAGTTGCGCTAACAAAGCTAGATGGAGATGCGCGAGGTGGTGCGGCGCTTTCTATTGCAAAAATTACTGGTCGCCCCATTATGTTTGCTTCGACGGGTGAGAAGGTCTCTGATTTTGATATATTTTATCCAGAACGAATGGCCTCTCGAATATTGGGCCTTGGTGATGTTGCAACTCTTGCCGAACAGGCCAAGAAAGCCTTTGATGCAGATACTTCGGCAAAGTTAGAGGCAAAATTTGTCAGCGGAGAAGATTTCACTCTCGAGGATTTTCTAGAGCAACTCGAGGCGATGTCGAAAATGGGATCAATGTCCAAGCTCCTTGGGATGCTGCCAGGAGCGGCTTCGATGAAGAAGCAGATTGAAAACATTGACGAAAGCGAAATTATAAGAACGAAATCGATTGTTCAATCGATGACTCCACAAGAAAGACGAGATCCCAAAGTTTTAAATGGCTCACGCCGTGCTCGGATCGCAATCGGTGCCGGCAGAAAAGTTCAAGATGTAAACGCCTTGGTGGATAAATTCACTGCGGCGCAAAAAATGATGAAACAAATGCGAAACGGTGGTGGCTCGCCGCTTTCTGCTGCGATGGGCCTACCGCCAGCCCCAAAGAAAGTTGCACCACCAA
>WLNK01000037.1 GCA_009699795.1 Actinomycetota bacterium
GATTACCTTTATTACATTCGGTCTTGGCTACTTGGCAATCATTGGTGTTCCACCATTTGCTGGTTTCTATTCAAAGGACATGATTATTGAAACAGCATTTAACTCCGGCGGAGCCAAAGGAATTATTCTCGGTTCAACAGCGCTATTGGGTGCTGCAATAACTGCTTTCTACATGTCACGCGTTGTAATTCTTACTTTCACAACTAAAGAGCGTTGGGATGACGAAGCTCACCCACATGAGTCACCGTTCTTGATGTGGTTACCGATGGCGATTCTTGCAATTGGATCTGTAACTACTGGATATCTATTCTCTAGGGGAGATGCGCTAAAGAATTGGCTGGCTCCACTCTTTACCGAACATGTTGAGCACACTGAGCTTCTAAAGCCTGCAGTTGTTTCTGGTCTTGCACTTCTGATGGTGGCAATTGGTGTTGCAATCGCACTCTTTAAATACCAATTTGGTGAAGTTACAAAGGCAACACCGGAAGATGTTTCAATCTTTACAAGATTTGCTAGAAGAGACCTCGGTCAAGATGCATTTAACGAAGCAGTTTTCATGCGCCCTGGCCAGGGATTAACTTCGCTTTTAGTGAAGGCAGATGAATCAGTAGTCGACGGCGCTGTTCGTGGCGTTGGTCAGATTGCTCTTGGTTCTGGTTCGGTACTACGAAAGCTTCAAACTGGATTTGCGCGTAGCTATGCGGCGTTAATTCTTATTGGAGCTGTGGCACTTATTGCAGCGATTTGGGTGATTACACAATGACAACGCTAACTATTTTGGGTCTACTTCCGCTTCTGGGAGCCCTTGCGATTGCGATCGCGCCTAAGTCAAACGAATTGCTAACCAAGCAGATTGCTCTTGCAACGACTCTTATTGTCGCTATTGCTGGAATTCTTACAACGGTTCAATTCGATTTTGCAGATACCTCACTTCAATTTGTAGAGTCACACGACTGGATTCCTGCTTTCGGAATTAAATACGCACTAGGTGTTGATGGAATCGCGCTCGTCCTCATTCTCCTATCTGTGCTTCTTGCTCCGATCGTCGTCCTAGCAGGATGGAACGAATCCGAAGGTGGACGTTGGGGAGCTAAGACTTTTTACATACTTTTGCTCACACTCGAAACTATGATGATTGGCGTCTTTGCCTCTACGGATGTTTTCTTGTTCTACGTATTTTTCGAAGCCATGTTGATCCCGGTGTATTTCCTAATCGGTGGTTATGGAACAGGGGAGCGCGCTGCGGCTGCAGTTAAATTCCTTTTGTACAGCCTCTTTGGTGGGTTGTTGATGCTTGCATCAATTATTGGTTTGTATGTAATTTCAGGAAAGAATGGTTCACATACTTTTGATATCAACGAGCTATCAAAGTTGAGCCAAGTTATGAGTCCGACTACTCAAAATCTCTTATTCCTCGGATTCTTTATTGCATTTGCAATCAAAGCTCCTGTTTGGCCACTCCACACTTGGCTTCCAGATGCTGCGCAATCTGCAACACCCGGAACCTCAGTTCTACTTCTCGGAGTTCTAGATAAAGTCGGTACTTTCGGAATGATTCGTTACTGCCTAACTCTTTTCCCTGATGCAAGTAAGACATTTACGCCAGTCATTATTGTTTTTGCGGTTATTTCAATTCTTTACGGTGCATTTCTTGCTATTGGTGCTCGCGATATTAAGCGCCTCATTGCATACACATCGATCTCACACTTTGGATTTATCACAATGGGTATCTTCGCGATGACTTCGCAGGCTCAAAGTGGTGCAACGCTTTACATGTTTAACCATGGTTTTTCTACGGCAGCGCTTTTCTTAGTTGCTGGTTGGATGATTTCTCGCCGCAAGTCATCGACAATTGCAGACTTCGGCGGATTACAGCGCGTCACTCCAGTTATGGCGTGGAGCTTCTTTATCGCAGGAATGTCGAGCCTTGCGCTGCCTGGTCTATCTAGTTTTGTGAGCGAATTCTTGGTTCTGGTTGGAACTTTTACTCGATATCCAGTCGCAGCGGTAGTTGCTACTTTTGGAATCGTTCTTGCAGCTCTTTACATATTGATTCCAGTTCAGCGAGCACTTCATGGACCAACTACACCCGGAAATGAAAACCTTTCAGATTTAAACCTCCGCGAGAAGATTGCAATCGCGCCAGTTATTGCAGTAATTGTGGTTCTTGGTTTCTACCCGTCACCACTTCTTAAAATAATTAATCCATCAGCTGCGTATGTTGTTTCTCAGCAAGGATTTAGCGATCCTGCTCCAACGATGAATGAGGACAAATAATGATGGGCTTTACCGCGCCAACTCTTGATTACGCACTTCTGGCTCCGATATTGGTTGTCCTTGCAGGTGCGCTTATCGGTGTTTTGATTGAGGCATTTGCTCCTCGCGCTTCTCGCGCATCTTCACAACTCTTTATTACTTTGGCGTCACTGGTAACCGCTCTTGCCTTCATCGTGCGCAACCACTCGAAATATTCAACAACTGCTGCAATGGGTTCAGTTTCAATCGATGGAGCAGGAGTATTGCTTCAGGGTTCAGTTCTGATCATTGCGATTATTTCTGTTTTCTTACTTGCAGACCAAGAGAATTTCACAGCCCTTGCAGCAGCTCTTCCCGGCTCAGATGAAGAGAGAGTTTCCCTTGCTCAAGATCTTAAAGTGACCGAGGTTTATCCTCTTACACTTTTCGCTGTTGCCGGAATGCTTCTCTTTCCTGTATCAACAGATCTCATCACTCTCTTTGTAGCCCTAGAAATGCTTTCACTTCCCCTTTATTTGCTTGCAGGCCTTTCACGACGCCGCAGATTGGCGTCGCAAGAATCAGCTCTTAAGTACTTCTTGCTCGGTGCTTTCTCTTCAGCATTTTTCTTATTTGGAGTTGCTTATCTTTATGGTTATTCATCTTCAGTAACTTTCATCGGCCTGCACGAGGCTGTAGTAGGTGGTTCTGGAAATGACATTTTCTTACTCCTAGGAATCGCATTCCTCTCTGTAGGTCTTCTCTTTAAGGTCGGCGCGGTTCCATTCCATGCTTGGTCACCCGATGTTTATCAAGGAGCCCCAACAGCGGTTACAGCATTTATGGCTGCAGCGACCAAGGTTGCAGCATTCGGCGCAATGCTTCGAATTTTCTACGTCTCATTTGCTGAAGATTTTCTTCAGTGGAGACCAGCACTCACTGTTATCGCACTGATCACGATGGTTTTTGGTTCGCTGGTGGCAATTGCACAAAGAGATGTAAAGCGCATGCTCGCGTACTCATCAATAGCACATGCTGGATTCTTGCTTTCTGGTGTTATTGCACTTAGCAAATCAGGCCTCGATGCTTCTATCTTTTACTTGTTCGCATACGGCGTAGCTACTGTAGGTGCATTTGCAGTCGTAACTCTTGTGCGAGATTCTTCTGGAGAAGTTACAGATCTAAATCGATGGAGTGGTCTCGGAAAGCGTTCACCGCTTGTAGCAACCGCATTTGCTGGGTTCCTCTTGGCGTTTGCAGGAATTCCATTAACAAGCGGATTTATTGGAAAGTTTTCTATCTTCTCAGCGGCTTACGAAAGCGGATCAACGACTCTTCTTATAGCGGGTGTGCTTTCATCTGCAATCGCGGCCTTCTTCTACATCCGAGTTATTGTGCTCATGTTCTTTAAAGATTCGGTTGATGACGGTACAAGCGTTGTAATTCCTTCTATCTATACTCAAATAACAATTGTTACTTCATTTGTAGTGACTTTTGCATTAGGTGTTTACCCAACACCTCTTATTAACTTTATTGCGAACACTGCAACCTTCTTGCGCTAATGGCTTCATTCGGCATTCCTGATGTTTCACCCGCGCTAGAGGCTGACCTCTCCCGTGGAATGCAATCGGTTGAAGAGTTACTTCGCGAGCATATTAAAGGCGATTACCCACTAGTTGAAGAGACGTCTCGCCATTTAGTTCAAGCCGGCGGCAAGCGTCTTCGTCCGCTGCTTACTCTGATCACATCGCATTTTGGAAATCCAGAGAAAAAAGGAATTGTTGAAGCAGCAGTTGTTTGCGAACTGACACACCTTGCAACTCTTTATCACGATGATGTTATGGATGAAGCTCCTCTTCGTCGCGGAGTAGAGAGTGCTAATAATCGATGGGGTAATACAGTTGCAATTCTTACTGGCGATTATCTTTTCTCTAAAGCCTCCGATTTACTTGCAGATCTAGGACCGGAAGCAGTGCGCCTGCAAGCAAAAACTTTTGAACGTTTGGTAATTGGTCAGATCATGGAAACCCAAGGGCCGCAAAACGGTGAGGATTCACTTGAACATTACTTACGAGTTGTTGCCGATAAAACTGGATCGCTGATTGCAACAAGTGCGAGATTTGGAGCTCTTCTTGCTGGTGCCCCACGAGATCAAGTCGAATCCCTTACCGAATTTGGCGAGCAAATTGGCGTTGCATTCCAATTGGCCGATGATGTTATTGATATCGCTAGTGAATCCAATCAATCGGGAAAAACACCTGGAACAGATTTAAGAGAGGGTGTTCCTACCCTTGTAACCCTGAATGTTATGAAATCTACAAATACCGCGGATAAAGAATTGAAGAAGTTATTGAGCAAGCCAATTCATGATGAAAAAACTGTAAAACAAGTTTTGAAGGCACTTCGTTCTCATGTCGCCTTAGAACAATCTCGCGAGCAGTTACTTCAAATAGCTAAAGGTGCAAGAACACTTCTTGGTCCTCTTCCAGTCACTGATGCAACTGGAGCGCTCTTTTCGCTATGCGATGCTGTTATTGACCGCTCTGTTTGAGCGAAATAGATCGGTAGCTAGAACAACAAGTGCAACCCAAATAATAATAAATCCTGCCCATCTAGCTGCTGGCATATCTTCATGTAATACCCAAACACCAAGTGCAAATTGAAGTGTCGGAGTGATGTACTGAAGTAATCCAATAATCGTGAATGGAAGTCTTGTTGTCGCACCATTAAATAAAAGCAATGGGATAGCAGTTACGGCGCCAGCGCTAATAAGTAAGGTCGTCAGGCCGCCACCATGACCGAATTGACCTTTCCCATTAGCGCCAAGAAATAATAGATAACCAAGATAGGGAATTGAAGCAATCATTGTTTCGATTGCCAGCCCTTCGAGAGCTCCGAGTCCCAGAGTTTTTTTGATAAATCCGTAGCTGCCCCATGAAAGCGCTAGCGCAATTGCAATCCAAGGAAGTCGTCCGTAATCGATTGTGAGAATAAGAACCCCAGTGGAAGCTATTGCAATTGAAACCCATTGCATCCTGCGCATTTTTTCTTGAAGCAGGACTACACCCATTGCGATCATGATTACCGGATTCATGTAATAACCAAGGGAGGCTTCAACGACATGGCCGTTATTTGTAGCCCAGATATAAACAAGCCAATTGATAGAAATCAGGAGAGAGGTCGTGAATAGCTTTGTGGGAACGTTCTTCCGCTTAAAAGTTGAAAGAGTGGTCTTCAATGATTTTGTTAGCGCCAGAACAATGATGCAAAAAACTGAAGTCCAAACGGCGCGATGTGAAACTATTTCAAGTGGATTAGCTGGTTCAAGAAGTGGCCAATACAGTGGGAAAAGCCCCCACAAGGTGTAGGCGCTTACTCCAAAGAGAAGTCCAACTCTGTCTCTATTCAATTAACGGAAGTTCACAAACTGAACTGCGAAATCCCACTTTGCCTCTTTAATCATTGCGATTGAATCTTGGAGATCATCGCGACTCTTACTTGTCACGCGGAGCTCATCGCCCTGAATTTGAGACTTCACGGACTTTGGACCCTCATCGCGAAGAAACTTAGCGATCTTCTTCGCATTTTCTGTTGAGATACCTTCTTTAAGAGGGCATGAAATTTTATAAATTTTTCCCGAAAGTTGTGGTTCAGATGGATCGATGTGCTTGAGTGAAACTCCACGCTTAATCATCTTGTCCTTCACAACTTCAAGAGTTGCCTTGGCTCGCTCTTCAGTATCAGCCTCGATATTGATCTTCTCCCCAGCGAGTTCAATTTTTGCGCCCGTATTTTTGAAGTCAAAGCGAGTATCGATTTCCCGGATGGCCTGATTAATCGCGTTATCGAGTTCCATACGATCAATCTTTGAAACTACGTCGAAACTTGCATCTGCCACGGCGAAACCCCCTGAAGTCTTATCAAAATTATTTGGCTAGTGTACCTTTTCTAAGTGAAGAGAATCCTCGTAACGTTCGCACTCCTTGTACCGTCACTTTTAACTTTTTCTACGCCCTTAGCCTTGGCACATGCCCAAGTAGTAGCTCAAAGCCCTGCACCAAGCAGTGAAGTTTCGGAACTCCCATCCAAAGTCGAAATAACTTTTAATGAGAAGCTAATTTCATTGGGTGATGGAAATCAACTTCAAATGCTCGATCCCGAGGGCAACGAAGTGACAATGGGGGATTTAGTAACTTCAGGAACTTCGATCTCACGAGAGTTAAATCCTGCAACTAAACCAGGTGAATATTACGTTTCTTATCGCGCGGTATCGGCAGATGGACATGTTGTAGCCGGCGAGTACACATTTAATTTAATTGAAAATAAAGTCCCTGCTATTGCGATTGCCCCACCACAAGCAGAAGATGAAAGTGGTGAAACGGGTCGGAATCTTTTAGTTAGTCTTGTATTTCTCGGATTGCTTCTGGGTGCGGGCTACATCTTTTGGAGATCTCGAGCAAAGAAATAGGCAATTACCCCCTCAAAGTATTTTGAGGTAATCTTGCGCCCGCCGTAAATGCTTAACCTTGGCGGGTTGCCCGAGCGGCCAATGGGAGGGGACTGTAAATCCCCCGGCTCTGCCTTCGAAGGTTCAAATCCTTCACCCGCCACCAAATGTTTAACTAAACTAATCTCATTATGTTTAAGAAAATTGCCAAACTATTTATTGACCGCAAAGTCTGGGTACGCCAGGTTTTTGTTGCAGGTCTAGCTGGCTCATTTGCCTGGCAACTTGGTGACATCCTCATTCAAGAAGGTGGAGTGGTTGCGGCAATTGTCTGCTCGCTCAGCATTCGTATTTCTCTTCATAAATCTGTTCGTGAAGGATTTGGACAGATTGTCGGAACAGCAATTGGCGCTTCAGTTGCCCTAGCAAGTGTTTGGCTCTTTAGTTTTGGTTTTATTTCCGTTGGCATAACAATTGTGACTTGTTCAATTGTTGCTCGCGCTCTTCACCTCGGCGAAGTGGCCTCTGTTAACGTGCCAGTAACCGCACTCATTGTTATTGGCCCAGGTCTTAGCGGCACGACCGCTCTGCACAGACTGGGTTCAACTTTGATTGGCGCTGCTGTTGCAATTGTTTTCTCATATTTTTCCCATGCAAAAACTCCAGTGGGTAGAGCAATAGATCAAATAACAAAAGTAAGCACAAAGGCAGCAGACCTGTTGGCGGTAATGTCTGAAGGAGTCGCTGCTGGGTACACCCAGAAAGAAGCCGGGCATTGGTTGGCAAAGGCACGCTTATTAATAGAAGAGATTCCTTCTATTCGCTCACAAGCAATTGAAGCCCGTGGCCATGCTCGCTGGTTTCCGACTGCTGAAAAGGATGAAGCAGAAGAAATTTATATTAAGGGCATTGCTCTTGAACACACACTTGTGCAGGTTCGCACGATTGCCAGAACACTCTTTGATTCATCCGTGAGCGGAGGCATTGCTGACTCAACTAAGAAGCAAATTGCAGTCGCGCTCTCTGCTGCCAGTTATGCAATTACGGCAAAGTTCGAAGACGGTGAAGATGTTGATGGAGTAGATACAACTGCAACTGATGATGCTCGAGAAGCTGGCGCAGCACTTGCCGAATCACTCATTGAAGATGCAAAAGATGCGGATCAGGAGCAGATAATTCGCGGTCTTTCCATGGTTGCAAACATTGATCGAATCGCAGATTCACTAGATGAGAATTCTCCGGCCCTTACTGATGTAATGACTCCCGATGAACCAGCTCACGTTAAAGTCATGGCTGTTTCACCGATAGATCAAACGCTTAAACTCAACAAGCGAATCACAAAGAGAATAAAGAAGCTTTTCCGTAAGTACTTCTAATAGAGATGAGACGCAGTGAATACTGCAGCAAGTAAGTGGCGTGAAGATTTAGCATCATGGGCAATTCCAAAGGCGATTCTGGACGGCGCAGAAACCAAACCTTGGATTCATCCTCCAGCGGTTTTCCAGATTCCAAATGAGATTCCGGATTCACCATCTCTTGCGCGCATCCGCGAGGCAATATCTGGAGGCGGCTCAATTCTTGATGTCGGATGTGGTGGAGGTATTGCTTCTTTTGGCTGTACACCACCGGCAACGCATGTCATCGGCGTTGATCAGCAGCAAGAAATGCTTGATTTGTATTCTGAGAATGCGAAGAAATTCAACGTTACTTCGGAGACATTCTTAGGAGATTGGCCTGAAGTTTCCAGCCAAGTTCCAATGGCTGATGTTGTTACGGCATTTCATGTGGTCTACAACGTTGGGGATATCAAGCCATTTATCGAAGCTCTCAATCAGCACGCGAAAAAGAGAGTTGTACTTGAATTTCCAACTTCACATCCCATGACTGCTATGGCACTTGGATGGAAACATTTTTGGAATCTCGAAAGACCAACAAAACCAACTGCCCAAGATTTAATGAATGTGATTTCTGAATTGGGAATAACTGCGAATATTGAATATTTCAGTGGGCCTATTTTGCTTGACAAAGTTGTATCTGAATTTGAAAAGCCACTTCGAATTCGGCTTTGCCTTCCTGAATCTCGCGATGAAGAAGTAAAGGCATTTTTCATCCAGAATCCACTTCCAACTACTCGTGATCTCGCCGTAATTTGGTGGGATAAATAAACTTCCTCTAGACTCGAACCTCTACAGACTGCCCCCCTAGCTCAGTCGGTAGAGCGTTTCCATGGTAAGGAAAAGGTCACCGGTTCGATTCCGGTGGGGGGCTCGAGAAGTAACGCACACCCTTGGCGGGGTAGCTCAGCTTGGTAGAGCAAGCGGCTCATAATCGCTGTGTCGTGGGTTCAAATCCCGCCTCCGCTACGAGTAAGTACGCACGAACTTCGTGCGATTTCGCTTAACGAGAGCGCTCAGGTAATCTGAGCGCCTCGTTAAAGATTTAAGAAGTA
>WLNK01000038.1 GCA_009699795.1 Actinomycetota bacterium
ACTCAAACTGTTTTTTGTGGTGGATCAGAACACAAGGTCACGATAACTCCTGTTGCACGCTTTGTACCAGGCACTGGAGAGGTTCGCGACAAATGGCTTCTTGATACTTTGGAAGTCTCAAATATTGCAAAAGATTGCGTTGGTAAAGCCTTTATTCTTCAGAATTACAATAAAGAATCTGCCGCTACTCCTTGGGTAACTTCTGTTGCTTGGACTGGTAGTGAAGGTTCAGGAGCTCCTCAAGACGCAGATATTCTTGCAGTTCACTACGTAGATGTCCCTGGGCTGAGTCTGACAAGAAGTGCTCGCGATTATCGTCGCCCAAATCCTGCCGACATCTCAGCAGACGCAGATGGTTTGACCAGTGATCAGGGTCGATTTACGATTTACTTTGATTCTGCAAATACTGTTTTATCAGGTTCCATTGGGAAAATTACCGTGGAAACTCAAGATGACACCTTCGGCGCGGAACATCCTGAAGCGTAACGCCTCAGTATTTATTTGACTTAATTCAAACCTGGGCCACTGATGTCACGCAGAGAACTTTTTAATGAGCGTGGAACAGATGAAATCTGGGTTGAAGGTAAGTCATCTTTTGATGATTCGAATATCCTTGTTACCGTTTCAAATCTCCATGGAGAGCAAACTGCACTAATTACAAATTCCGAAATTATCGATAGTAAAGCTCGCCTATTTGTCGAAGCTCCAGCAGAGCGCGTAGCTCCTAGAGATCGTGTGGTTGCAGAGAGAATTATTAGGGGAGTCCGATTTACTGGATATTTGTTGGCAGTAGTGGTCATCTCATTTTCAGCTCTTTCCGTCTCTGGTGTGGTCAAAGCTCGAATAGTTCTGACAGGGTCGATGGCCCCCGCCATTAATACAGGCGACATTATTCTCACAACAACTCCTGATCGCCTCGCACCGAAAAAGGGTGATGTAGTGGCATACATGGCTCGCAGATTTAACGGCGACCCAGTGGGAATTTTTTCTCACCGCATCATCGGTGGAGATCCGACTAGTGGCTTTATTGTGAAGGGCGATGCAAACAAATCTCCCGATGTTCAAAGACCAAAACCTATAGATATTGTGGGAGTCGTATTTTTTGTTGTGCCATTTATTGGTCATATTTTGACGCCTAAATCGCTTTTCATTCTTGTTCCAGGAGCGTTCGGCTTCTGGTTAGTGATTGATGCGTTACGCAATGAAAGATAAATTCATCGCAGTTTTTCTAATTTCGACATTTACTTTCTTAGCTATTCCGAGCTCACAGGCTGCAGATATTCCTCTTCTCACCTGGGAGCGCGGAAAGGAACAGAATTTAGTACTTGGCGGTAAGACACTTCATAATCAGTGGAAGATAACTATTGAATCTCCATCAGGGAGAGCACTCCAATTTACCGAGAGCAATGTCAATAGTGCTGGTTTTATTGTTTATTCGGTTCAACTTCCTAAAGATTTTCCACTTGGCGTTTATACAATCTCAACCCAAGGCAAGAACTATGCCAAGACAACGGTGGCAGGTGTTCATGTGATCGAACTTACCGCTTACAACGTTATTCAAATGCCAAATGAATTATTATTTCTAGTGGTTGTTTCTTCATTTTTAGTCACAACTTTTTCAATTATTCGCCGTCCACGATATTCGCCATTAAGTTACATGAAGAGTCTTGATTTAACATTAAATCCTTACGATGAAAGATTCGCTAAGTACCCGAGCATATTTAGAAGTGTCTATAGAATGCGAATTCAAGCAGTGGATAATTTACAAAAATCACTCTTTAAGTTTTCGCTTCTACGAGACGGCGAACTTCTTCATAAAATTTCACCCGCACTTTGGGCACTCCTTCCTCTTGCTTCACTTTTTATTGGATTTGCAGCCGCATTTGAATCCCGAAGCGCCGGTCAAGTGGTTCAAATACCAATTACGTTATTTGCTGGGATTGCCATTCTTGGTGTGCTGGATAGCTATTCAGGATTTGTTGCAACAATTGGTTTCGCACTGCTACAGGTTTTGGGCGGAAATGTAACGAATGTAAAAGATGTGTTAGCGGTTATGGCCGTAGCAATTGCATGGTGCGCACCGGGTTTAGTTTCCACTTCGTATTTTTCAACAACATCAAGAGATTTCAGTCGCTTTCAAACCAAGGACCGCAAGAACTTGCTAATCCTTCCCGCAGCATTAATTGGCGCGAGTTTGGCCCTTGTTTCCCAGATGATTTCAAGTTCTCTCACTTCACATGTTGGAAGCTTTTTTAATCAAAAGTTTTTGGTTCCAACCATAGTTCTTGTAGCGATAGCAGCTAAACATTATTTGGAAATTGCTATAGATAATGCGCATCTCGATCAGGATACGCCAAACGGTTATCGAGAGGTGTCGCTTGAAGTGGCGCGAGTGATTTCGCCTCAAGCTACATTAATTATCGCGACATGCACTTTTAGTGTGACATATATTTGGACAAAGTCATTCACTATCGGATTGCTATGTGCTCTTCTATACGCTTTGCCCTTCCTTTTTCTGCTGGTTCGTTTCACAAGTACTTCTATAAAGACTTTAAACAGGTTTCCTCGAAATATATATCTTGAATCTGCTCTAATCTCGGTAATTGTATTTTTTGCCTTTCTGCTTATAAGCAAAGCGCCATTCGAAGTAGAAATAAAATCAAAAATTCTTTTGGTTTTCAGCGCAATTCCGCTTATACTTCATGGATTCTTCAACGCGTTATCTGATACTAAATTGAGCGAGAGCGAGGCGTTGAAATGAAAAAAGTTACATTTTTTTTATTGATCCTTGCTTTTACTCGCATAGGAATATCTTTCGGTGCACCAACTGATACTGCTGGTACACAGAATTTCTTCCTAGGAGGAACAAGCAACGGTGTCTCAAACCTCAATCAAGTCTTAGCGCTTCTAGTTGGACCTGCAGGTCCGCCGGGTCCGGCAGGTATTGCTGGAGCTGATGGTTATCCAGGCTTACCTGGTGCGCCAGGAATTGCAGGCGTTCAAGGTCCGCAAGGTTTACAAGGTTTACAAGGTTTACCTGGCCCAGCAGGTCCGGCCGGACTTCAAGGTCTTAAGGGAGATCCAGGAACTGGTGGTAATGGCAATGGAGTTGGTTTCGGCGGAGGTACTTCAACGCTTGGAACTTGTGATGAAAATGTGCAAGTCTCAATCGCAAAACGATTTACATTAGACGGGTTTAAGATTTCAGAAATATCTGTCTCTGGCATTGATATTCGTTCACTTGCTGTTCGAACTGCAGCAGATGCAACTGATACAACCACATGTCTTGGGAAAAAGCTCACGTTGAGTATGTTGGTGAAAAATATTGGCACGCCTGCCGAACCGTTTCCCTTTACCTGCACATCGCCAGCAATTGCAACGGAGACTATTGTATTTTCAGCATCCGATACTTGCAAAGGTGGGGAAGTGAATCAAAGCGCAGATCACACATTTTCGGATTTCTTGTTAGAGAAGTTTGAACTCAGAATCGGCTTAGGGTTGGAGTGAGGCGCACAAGATGACAAAAAATAAGAAATCCCAAATTCCTGTAGTGACTGATATTCCATTAAAAAATACGGATACGCCACTTGTTATTGATCTTCCGGATGGTCAGAAATTGGTCGTCGGAAAGCTCACCACTGGTTCTGTAATTGAAGTTGCGACCTGGAGAGGAACAGGCCGACCTGATTCACGCACGAGTCGCCTCATGCTTGGCATGAGTGATGTAGCAACAATTGCCGAAGTTCCTGGAGTGTCAGCCACCGATGATTCACCATCAGCTGTTCCCTCCTCAAAGAGTGGGCAAAAACTCGGAATCGCAATATTTGCGAAGTTTTATGAATCTTTCGCCGTGGTCATTTCAAAAGCTTTGCCTATGGCTAAGAAACTTTTCGCCATGGTGTCCTCTAAAAAGGGAGCCCCAAAGGTGACTTTGGCTCAGCCATACAGAGAAGATCCTCTAGCCATAGACGACGATGTGAATGAATGGCTTAACCAAATAACAGCCAAGGCACATGCGCAGAGTGAGCGTAAGTTGAAGATTGAAGGGAAAAAGGCGGCTAAATTGCCGAGTGCAAAAAAGCAGAGCACCAAGAAATCACCAGTCAAACCAGCGAAGAAAGCGCCCGCAAGGAAGAAGTCCCGTTAAACTTTCTCCATGTCTTCACGCATTCTAAAGCCTGCGGGAATTTTTATATTAATTTTGATCCTTTCTGGGGTGATCGGTTTTAGAGTTTCACATCCACATGACGGGCTGCGAAATGCACTTGGTTCAGCACAATCTGGACTTGTTATCTATCGAAGTGCCGATATTGTGAGTGTTGGACAAACCGTAATGATTGATGTTGATAAATCTGACAAGTCGCCGATGCTTGTAACGGTCACAGCGGTAGACGGTCAAAAAATTCAAGTTCAAAATGGATCGGCGACTCTCGACTCCGATCTGGCCCAAGTAAAGGGCAAAATGTTTGCGGTAGTACCGTTCCTAGGTCAGCTACTTAGCCTCGTGGGTTTGTAGAAGTTATTTAATTTTTGCAACAAATGTAAGTCGCACAGCGACCTCGGTCGGATTAAGCAAAATACTGGAACCGATATCAGTGGCGGCGCTTTTCATCATTTGCGAGGGATCTTTACTTAGCGCAAGACTAAATTTTAAGGCACGGATTCTTCCGGCATCAGCACTTTCGGTTTTTACATCGAACCCTCCAAGAATTTGAGCATAAATTATTTCAGCACTTCCTGGGAGCCCCTCCTTCAACTTGAAAGCCGCAATGTCTTCCGAAATCGCAGTCGGATTGTAAGTTGAATAAACAAGTGAGAGTCCCTTGTTGTAGTTATAGCCCGAACTTATCTGCTTGATTTCCGATGTCACGGCATTGCTTGTGTTGCTCCATTTCGGCACAAAGGAGATAGTCGCCAAGAAGATAATCATTAGAGCAAGCAGTAAGTCTGCATACATCCAACCCGCTAGGGGAGTTGCATCTTCATCTAGGCTGAGACCTTGGCGGCGACGCATTATTTATCTCGAATACCGAGGCGAGAACGAAGTGATTTGAGCTCATTCATAAAATCACGTTGATTGGGGAGCGCTTTCACGTTCTTTTCTAAAATCTTGGAACTCTTGTCAAGAGTATCCGCCGCATTGCTCAAATCTTGAACCGCGCGAGCTAGTGACTGATTCATTGTTACCGTTGTGACTGACTGTTTGCTAAATAAATATTCATGTATTGAGAGTGCAAGAGCGACGCGTTCTTCATCTGCCTTGGCAACGCCATGCGCATGCGAATCCTCACCTTGCTTGCCTAGGTAGGCTGTTATGAGCGTTAGCGCAATGATTAAGGCAATCAACAAGAAGTCGATAAATGCCACACGGCCGATAGTCCACTCCTTGGCAAGTACGCCGTATCCGTTCTGCCAAAACTCAAGAAAGTTAACAACTGCAACGGAATTTTTTGCTGTGTATTCAGAAAATGCAGTAGTTGCTTTACTCACCGCGATCCAAGTGAGCGCTACGGGCGTGAAAACTAAAGTGTTGCGCGCAATGGTTAGATACCGATTAAGTGTTCGAACTGACTTTCCTGAGTGGATAGTTGCGTGAGGTAGAAGGTCAAAAGGATTGGTCGATGCCCACATTGGCAGGTTTTTCTTTGTCTCCAACGCCTGGATCAATCCAGTCACATACGGATCACTAGTGAGTGAATTTAGTTGAGACCAGCTCCGTAGTTTCTGTGCGACCTCTACGTTTTCAGTGGTCTTTTTCGCGCGGGCCATATGTGTGAGCGTACTTCACGCATGAACTCTTGCAAGCTCTACACCTATGAAGTGAATTTATCGCTTTCCGTATGTTCGGTAATCACTCACTTATCAAAGAAGGAAATGAAAAGCTCTGGATTGCGTCTGTGAAGGCCAGGCCAATATATAGAATCTGCCTATGAAGAAAACTTCGTTTCTGCCTGCAGTTTCACTCGCAGTTTTGTCACTCGTATTTTCAACAGTTTCACCATCATACGGTGGTGACGAAAATTCACGCGGCAGTGAGAAAAATAAATCCTCTGAACTTGCATCAACTTATGATTCAAAGTACTGGGGGACACCGTCGAGAGATATTACAAATAGCGACGATCAATCTGAATATGATCGAAACCAAATTGCAATTCCAGGAATTGAAGTAGCGAGTTCAGAAGTTTTCTCCGTCTTTCCAGGACGTAAGGCTTCAAACGCTGCAGCGGTGGTTGCCGGAAGCGGAGATTTGAAGGATCATGGCGGCACAGTCCTAAGTGAAATACATATCTATCCAATTTTTTGGGGACCCGCAACAACACTTACCCCTGCATACACCGGAGCCATAACAAACTTCTTCAGCGCTATTCAGTGTGGAGGAACCGCTCCGGCATGTATCGGCCAATCAGATTTGGTGAAGCAGTATTTTCGAGGTGCGAGTTCAAATTCGCCAATCATCAAATATGTGAAGTCCTACACGGACACCACCAATCCACCTGTGTCTTCACCGTCGACTGCATCAATTGTTGCTGAAGCGGCAAAAGTTGTTAAGGCTGCGGCCGGTGATGTACTTGATACAAAAGGCCTTTATCTAGTATTTACGAGCAATTATCCATCTCGAGTTAAATTTTGTGGTTGGCATAGCGCCGGTAGTTATCAACCAGTCCGAACTACACCTGCAACGTGGTTCACAGTTTCTTATATGCCATATCTTGGAGGCACTCCTGGTTGCAGTGCAAGTTATCTTCCAAGATTCAACGGCTTCGTAAATGGTCAAGCAGTTCACTCGGTTATTAACGTCGCAACTCATGAACTTTTCGAAACGATGTCTGATTCAGTGATTTCAAACAGATCCGCGTGGTTTGACGCAGCAGGATTCGAAAATGGGGATAAGTGCGCTTGGAACTTTGGCTCGACAATGGCTGGCTATCGCGTGCAATCTGAATACAGCAATTTCCATAAGGGTTGTCCAGATCTAACTTCCTAATCCATCTCGCGGTGTTGCCTCTGGGAAATTTCACTCAGCCATCTCAAGATTTACTCACCAACCCAATTAATCCAAATAACCAAAGTACGATGTAAACATGACCGCGCGCCAAGAATTCAAAACCCTTCAGACTTATGACGGCTTTGAGGTGCGCGAATACATTCCCTGCGTACTCGCCGAAGTAAGAGTTGCGGCAAAGTATTCAACGGCGGCAAGTAACGCTTTCGGTTCTCTCTTTAATTACATCTCAAAGGGCAATAGCGACTCCGCAAAGATCGCAATGACTGCCCCTGTTATCGCCGCGCAAAAAACCGAAACCAAAAAAGATGAATGGTATGTCTCATTCGTTATGCCATCTGGCAGCAAGTTTGGCCATCTGCCACATCCCAATGACTCACAAGTTAAGTTGCGCGAATTAGATGCCGAGATTTGCGTTGCATCATCATTTCGCGGCCGCGCAACCGAAGAGCTATCCGAGCAGAAAATTTTCGAACTCCGCGCCGCCGCAGCCAAAGCAAATATTTCCCTCTCATCCGAGACAAGAATCTGCCGCTTTGATCCGCCATTTAAACCCGGCTTCATGCACTACAACGAAATAGTTATCCCTGCGTATCTACCCGCAAGTAATTAAATACCCCCAAATTCCTCACCTCTACTTCGCACTTTTCTCGCCCGTTCTTGCTACCTTTTAAAGATGCAACCGACTGTAAAACTCTCGAGAGACCAACATATTTGGGCATACAACGCCGATATGAAACCCGTTGTCTCAGTACAACCTGGCACCGTTATCGAAATCGAAACCTGGGATTGCTTCACCGGCCAAGTTCAAAAAGAATCTGACACACTCTTAACTCTCGACATGTCGCGCATTAATAGCGCAACTGGCCCCATCGAAGTTGTTGGCGCCGAACCCGGTGACTCACTTTCTGTAACTCTCGTTGACATTAAGCCCGGCCCACAAGGTGCAGGAATGGTTATTCCGCAATGGGGACAGTTGATTGACAAAGCACAATCACCACAAACACGAATCTTTAAAGTTAAAGATGGCACCATCACGATGGAATCAAATGGCGTGACATTTCCTTCGCGCCCAATGTTTGGCGTTATCGGTGTTGCACCAGCTTCCGGTGAAATCGGAACATTCTTCGCCGATCGCCACGGCGGAAATATGGACGATCACCTCAATGGAATCGGCGCCACAGTTCACCTTCCTGTTTTCCAACCAGGTGCGCAACTTGCAATCGGTGACATGCACGCATCAATGGGCGATGGAGAAATTTCTGGAACCGGCGTTGAAATCGGTGGCACAGGAATTATCAAAGTCGACCTCATTAAAGGTAACTCTGCCGGCTGGCCTGTGACAGAGCTAAAAGATTCCTGGGTAACTCACGGCACCGCAAGCAATATTCAAGACGCACTAAAGCACGCATGTGATGAAGCAGCCAAACTTCTTGTCGATGAATGGGGCTTCACTATCGAAGACGCGTTCATCTTCCTCTCAGTTGCAGGCGATCTTGGAATCGCACAGAACTGCCACCCAATGCCAGATGGTTTTGCGGTTGCAAAGATGCGCGTCCCAAAAATCTCACGCGCACCACATCCTTTTAAAGTCCAGAAATAAAGCGTCCCCACACAACTAAATAAGAACGACAAAGCACGAACTAAGCAAGAAAAAACGGAAACGGAGAAAATAAGTGGCACAACTAGAAAAGAACGCAGTTGGTTTACGCGAAGTCGTATTCCAATCAATCTGTTCGATGGCCCCTGGCGCAGCAATCGCTGCATCGATTCCCTTCGGGTCACCGCTTGCAGGAGGAGCGCTGCCACTAGCAGTTGTTTTCGCCTTCATCGGTATCTTCTTCACCGCATCAAGCATCGGTCAGCTTGCAGCACACATTCCATCAGCAGGTTCGGTTGCAACATATAGCGCCGTCGGACTTCGCCCATGGGTTGGCTTCCTTGTTGGTTGGGCATATGCAGCGGTTGAAATTTTGATCGTTCCTCTTGTAATGCTTCAGCTTGGTTTCAC
>WLNK01000039.1 GCA_009699795.1 Actinomycetota bacterium
GCAGCTGCTTCGAGGGAATTGATCTCTATCGGCATAGGTCTTGGCTTTCCGTCTCATGAGGTGGGATACGGGCCCATCCTGCCATCGGTATATAAAGAATGTATAACAATGTCCCTGTTTACCCTCTATTTACGGAAAAACTATTGGTCATTTAGGGGGTGCTAGGTATTGTTGCGGGCGCTAGACCCCACCTATAGGAGGAAATACATGGCTAAGTTGTTCTCACGCCGTACATCAGCAATCGTTGCTGTAGCGGCTGCGTCAATGCTCGTACTTTCAGCTTGTTCATCAAGCTCAGAAGGCGGCGATAAAGTTGCTGTAACACTAGTTACAAAAGACACTGTTAACCCATTCTTCGTAGCAATGCGTGACGGTGCACAGAAGAAGGCTGACGAACTAGGCGTAGACCTAACACTCGCAGCTGGTAAGGAAGAAGGAGATGCTGCAGGACAGATCGCAGCAATCGAGAACGCTGTTTCTGCAAAGAACGCAGGTATCTTGATTACACCTACTTCAGCTGAAGTTAATGATGCAATTACAAAGGCACGCAAAGCTGGTCTTTTCGTAATCGCTCTTGACACACCAACAGATCCAGCAGACATCGTTGACATTACTTTCGCGACAGATAACTGTCTCGCAGGTGAAGCAATCGGTCACTGGGCAAACGCAAAGCTTGGCGCTGGAAAGAAGGCAATCATTGCGCTTCTTGACATCTTCGATGACAAGAACGTAACAGTTGACTACTGCCGCGACAACGGATTCCTTAAGGGCTTCGGTATTGACGTCAAGGATCCAAAGATCATGGGCGACGAAGCTAAGAAGGGTTCATACAAGGGAATCAATTCAGGTTCTTACGAGATCGTAGGAAACGTTGCAACTCTTGGTAACGAAGATGGCGGACGTACAGGCATGGAGAAGCTCCTTGCTAAGAATCCAAACATCAACGTTGTTTACACACTCAACGAGCCAGCAGCTGCTGGTGCATACGCTGCACTTCAGGCTGCTAACAAGAAGGCAATCATCGTTTCTGTAGACGGTGGACGTGCTGGTGTTGAGAACGTAAAGGCTGGCGTAATCGGAGCTACTGCACAGCAGTACCCACTACGTATGGCATCACTTGGTGTACAAGCTATTTACGACCTCATCAAGTCAGGAACTAAGCCAGAAGTAACAGCTGGTAAGGATTTCTATGACACAGGCGTAACACTTATCACTGATGACCCACAAGCTGGAGTTGAATCACAAGACTCTGCTTACGGTCTAGAAAACGCTTGGGGTTAATCCCTAGTTAATAGCTAGAAATAACGAAAGTTATTAAATAGTTATTGGAAGAAGGCGGTTACTTCGGTAGCCGCCTTCTTCTCAACTAGGACATTTTCGAATAGAGTTCACGAGTTATTCCAGAAATTTACGCAAATCTTTAGAGGGAGTCAGATGTCTACCGAAGTCGCGTATGACGCAGCACAAGAATTTATGAATCGAGAGTCTTTCGCAACGAAAGTTCAGAACACTCTCCACCGCTATCCATGGCTTAGTTCAGCAATCGTTCTTGCAATCGCACTTGTTGTATTCGGTCGATTCAATGAAAACTTCTTAACTCCAAATAACTTCTCGCTGATCCTTCAGCAGGTTGCAATCGTTGGAGCAGTAGCTGCAGGCCAAACAATTATTATTCTCACCGCCGGTATCGACCTTTCTTGCGGTGCAATGACCGTATTCGTCGCAATGGTTATGGCGACACTTACATTTAAGAATGGTGTTCCGCCGGTACTGAGCTTCATCCTGGGATTACTTCTTGGACTAGCTTCCGGTGCATTTAACGGATTCCTCGTAACGAAGGTAAAGCTCCCTCCCTTCATCGTTACTCTCGGAACTCTTAACATCTTCGTGTCGTTGACTCTTATTTACTCAAAGGGCCGCACAGTCCGAAACACTGAAGTGGATCCATTCTTCGTGCTTCTAGGTAAGTACATTGACCTTGGACCATTCCGAATTACAACTGGTGTGCTCGCAGTTATCGCGCTTTATTTAATACTCGCATTTGCACTTCGCTACACAGGATGGGGTCGTCACGTATATGCAGTCGGCGATGACATCGAAGCTGCGCGTCTTGCAGGTATCTCAGTAAACCGAGTACTCATGAGCGTTTACTCACTAGCTGGTTTGGTCTTTGCATTCACTGCGTGGGTCCAGATTGGTCGCGTAACAGCGGCAAGTCCTAACGTTGGCGGCGATCTCAACCTCGACTCAATCACCGCTGTGGTTATCGGTGGTACTTCGCTTTTTGGTGGCCGTGGCGCCGTATTTGGATCATTCCTCGGAGCGATTCTCGTTGGCGTATTCCGCAACGGACTAACCCTTGCTGGCGTGGATCTTTATTACCAGATTCTTGCGGTAGGTATTTTGATTCTCTTCGCAGTTTCGGTCGACCAGTGGATTAGAAAGGCACGTTCATGAGTAAGAAGCCAGTACTAGAAGCTAAGAACCTCGTAAAGACTTACGGTCGCGTGGTTGCACTCGATGATTCAAGCCTTCAACTTTTCCCTGGTGAAGTACTTGCAGTTGTTGGTGACAACGGTGCTGGTAAGTCAACACTTATTAAATGTCTAACCGGTGCAGAAGTTCCAGATGGTGGTTCTATCGAAATCGATGGTGCGCCTGTTTCATTTAAGCGCCCACAAGATGGTCGTCACGCTGGAATCGAAACTGTGTATCAGACTCTTGCTGTCTCACCAGCTCTCGATATCGCGTCTAACTTGTTCCTTGGTCGCGAAATTCGCAAGAAGGGACCACTTGGTTCAATCTTGCGCATGCTTGACCAATCTGGAATGAAGAAGATGGCTAAAGAAGAAATCATGTCTCTCGGTATCGGAACCATCCAGAACATCGGTCAAGCAGTTGAAACACTTTCAGGTGGTCAGCGTCAGGCTGTTGCAGTTGCTCGTGCAGCTACATTCGGTCAGAAGCTCATCATTCTCGACGAACCAACTGCAGCACTTGGTGTTCGTGAATCAGCACAGGTTCTTAAGTTGATTCAAACTCTTCGCGATCGCGGTATTCCAGTTATCTTGATTTCGCACAACATGCCACAGGTATTCGAAGTTGCTGATCGCATTCACGTTCAGCGCCTCGGACGTCGTGCAGCTGTTGTAACTCCAAAGACTCACTCAATGAGCGATGTTGTAGGAATTATGACCGGTGCCGTTAAGGTCGAAGAGAAGAACCAGGCCCTTACTTCTGTTCGCTAACCGAACATAATTAGAGTTAACAACGATGACCACATCTGAACGTATTGATACAGATGTGGTCGTTGTTGGCTCTGGAATGGGCGGAGGCACAACTGCTTGGGCGCTAGCTAAAAAAGGCGTCAAGGTTTTAATCGTAGAACGCGGCGGACGCATTGCAAAAGAAGATGAGAACTGGTCGCCATCGGAAGTATTTATTAAAGGTCGCTATAAGAATTCAGAAGAATGGCTAGATCTCAACGACAAGCCATTCCAGCCTGGAGTTCACTACTACGTTGGTGGAAACACAAAGCTTTACGGCGCCGCTCTCCCGCGCTTTAGCGAAAGCGATTTTGAAGAGACCAAACACCTTGAAGGAATCTCACCTGCTTGGCCATTTACATACAAGCAATTCGAACCGTACTACTGCAAAGCAGAAGAGCTCTACAGGGTTCACGGGCCTTCAGAAGACCAATACGGTGCAAAGAAGAGCAAGCCTTTCCCTTTTCCAGCGATGGAGAACGAGCCATATGTCGCAGAGCTAGCGGCGCGTTTAAAGAAGGCGGGCGTTAACCCTCACGGTAATTCAATGGGAATTGATTTCGGTGCTGGTGGAAAATGTATTCGTTGCAAGACTTGTGATGGTTTTATATGCAAGATTGATTCGAAATCTGATGCTGAAGTAAATGCTGTTAACCCAGCTCTTGCTACAGGCAACGCAACGCTGATGACTCATACAAAGGTCACTCGAGTTGTTCTAGATGCTGCTGGCAAAAAAGTTGATCACTTATTGGCTGAAAAAGACGGAAAAGAAATAAAGATTTACGCAAAGAAGTACGTACTTTCTCTTGGCGCAGTAAATACCGCAGCGCTCCTGCTTCGCTCTGGAGTTGCAAACTCTTCTGACCAAGTCGGTCGTAATTACATGATGCACGTTAATAGCCACTTGGCAGCAATTGATTTTCGCCGTAAGAATACTGATAACTTCCAGAAGACAATCTCTTTCACCGATTGGTACCTAGATGGTGGCAAAGGTTACCCACTTGGTACTTTCCAGATGATTGGAAAAGTTCAAGGAATCATGATGAAGAGTTATGCAACGAAAGTTCCTCTCTTCATTTTGAATTTTATGGCCAAGTACAGCGTTGAATGCTTGATCATGAATGAAGATTTCCCGGATCCAAATAACCGCGTAACAATTACTCCAAGCGGTCAGATCAAGCTAGCTCGAGTTCCAAATTCAATGAAGACCCACCTTGAACTCTTGAAGCGAGTCAAAGGTCTTCTACATAAAATTGGCTACATCGCTGTATTTAGACAACCTTTTAATATCGCTATGAACGCTCACCAGTGTGGGACTCTCAAGGCCGGCAATGACCCTAAGACAAGCGTTGTCGACCAATATTGCAAGAGCCATGACCACGACAATCTCTACTTAATTGATGGTGGATTCTTTCCATCATCGGCGGCCATGAACCCTGCGCTAACTATCGCAGCGCAAGCAATCCGCGTAGTTGAAGAATCCGACCTCGCTAACGTTTAATAATCTTAGATACTCTTGCCTCTATGAGCGAAGAGTTAAAGCCAGCAGGTAGGGCGCACGATGAAAACTCTTCAGATAACTTCGCAGAATTTATGCGAAGTGGTTGGGCAAACTCAGAGCTATCAGAGTTAGAACCGCTGGAAGTTGTCACCTACGCATTTACTCGCAGACAGATTCTTTCTGCCGCATTTCCAAATATTCGACTAGTACTGCCCGCGGGTAATTTCAAGGTTCGTTCTAACGACACTGATTACTCATTTAGGCCTCATAACGCATTTGCTTACTACAGCGGCGTACAAGGCGCGGATGCAACTGCTGATTCCGTTCTTGTCATGGAGCCAAATACAAATGGCGGGCACGACACCACTCTCTACATTCACCCCCGGTCAACGAGAGAAAGCGATGCATTCTATAAAGATGCAAGGTACGGCGAACTTTGGGTGGGGCGACGCTTTACTCTCGGGGAAGCCGGCAAGGTTTACCAATTAGAAGTTCGCAAAATTGATGATCTCGAATCATTGCTTCGTTTTAGCAAGGAAACGCTCACTATCCGCGGCTGTGATTCCTATTTAGATAAAATGATTTCAGTAAATCCGCGTGAGCCAGAGTTTGCAACTTTCGTTTCTGAACAGCGACTTATCAAAGATCGTTACGAACTTGGCGAGATGCAGCGGGCGGTCGATGCAACTGCACTTGGTTTCAACGATGTTATTACAGCTCTTCCTGCAGCAGCTAATTCAAGCCGCGGCGAGAGAATCATTGAAGCTGCATTCTTTGGCCGTGCTCGACTTGAAGGGAACGATCTCGGGTATAACACCATCGCAGCTTCTGGATCCCACGCGTGTGTCCTTCATTGGATTAGAAACGATGGAAAAGTAAAAGATGGAGATTTAATTCTCATTGACGCAGGCGTTGAAATGGATTCTTACTACACCGCGGATATAACAAGAACACTTCCGGTAAATGGAAAATTTAGTGCGGTTCAGCGCTCTCTTTATATGTTGGTTTATGAAGCACAGCTAGCAGGATTTGCTGCCGTTAAGCCTGGCGCACTTTTCTCAGATGTTAATAGAGCTGCGCAACAAGTGTTGGCAAAAGGTTTACGCGAACTTGGAGTACTGAAATCAGATTTTGAATCAGGGCAACATAAACGTTGGACTCTTCACGGCGTAAGCCACTTCCTTGGGATGGACGTGCACGATTGTGCGCAAGCGCGTAAAGAAAATTACTTAGACGGTGTGCTTCGTGAAGGAATGGTTTTAACGGTAGAGCCTGGACTTTATATCCAGCCAGATGACGAGTTATTTCCAGAGCACTACCGAGGAATCGGAATAAGAATCGAAGATGACGTTGTAGTTACCGCTGATGGATATAGAAATCTAAGCCAAAAATTACCGCGCCACCCAGATGAAATTGAAGAGTGGATGAAGCGCTTACTTAATTAAATTTAGGCCGAGCCATGCAGCTAGAAGACCCAATATTAAAGAAACAAATAAGTTAACAATTGCTTCCTTATAATCCTTTAATTTCCATGCTAAATAAATATCGAGCATGAATGTCGACCACGTTGTGAACGCTCCCGCGAAACCGAGAGCCAATAAATCGTGCCAATGCCCATTTGATTGAAAAGTTAAGCCAATCAAAAATGAACCCAGAACATTTACCGCAAAAGTTCCGTAAGGTCGGTTTGAAAATCTGCGCAAATAAGAATCAATTAAGAATCTAGCTGGGCCACCAAGTCCAGCTCCAAGTGCTACATAAATCGCTCTCATGATCGCACCGGCACAATTTTTTTAGCGATAGGGATTATTAAAATTACGAGTAAAAGGCTTAATACGGCGGTCGTTAAAAGATAAAGGGCGCCATTGCCAGTTCCTTCAAATACCAAGACTGTTACGCCAGAAAAAGTTGTAAGCCCACCACAAAAGCCAGGAAGTAATAACCATCGGAGCTGCGTAATTCCACGTCGTTCCATCAAAACCAATAGAAAAGCTGCGATTGATACTCCAATGAGATTTGCTGCAAGAGTTCCTGCATCGCTATTTGAAAATATCAAACCGAGTGCGAATCGAAAGAGAGAACCTGCTATCGAACCTAATCCGACAAGCAGAAATGACATGCCTTAAACAATACCCTCACGTTTGCGAATCTTTGAGCCAAGCCAACGAACAGGATCGTATTTCACGTCCACAACACGCTCTTTCATCGGGATGATTGCGTTATCGGTAATGCGAATGTGCTCAGGGCAAACCTCCGTACAACATTTGGTGATGTTACACATTCCAAGACCGTGTTCTTCTTGCGCTTTTTGCTTACGGTTTCGAAGAGTATCTAGCGGGTGCATATCGAGCTCTGCGATACGGATAAAGAATCGTGGGCCAGCAAAAGACTTCTTATTCTCTTCATGATCACGAATAACGTGACAAGTATCCTGACACAGGAAGCATTCGATGCACTTACGGAATTCTTGAGATCGCTCAACATCGATCTGTTCCATACGCGCTTCGCCTGGCTTTAGATCAGCAGGCGGAGAGTAAGAAGGAATCTCCATAGCTTTCTGATAATTAAATGAAACATCTGTAACAAGATCTTTAATCACAGGAAACGCGCGAAGCGGAGTTACGGTAATTGTTTCCTCTTCACCATATGCAGCAACTTGAGTCATGCATGCAAGGCGAGGCTTACCGTTAATTTCCATTGAACAAGATCCACACTTACCAGCTTTGCAGTTCCAGCGAACAGCAAGGTCTCCCATTTGAGTCGCTTGAACGCGGTGGATGAGATCTAGTACTACTTCACCGTCGTTTGCTTCCACCTGAACATCTTTAAGTCCACCATCTGTTGAGTCGCCTCGCCAGATTCGAAGATTTACTTTGCGTGCCATTAGTTGGAACCGCCTTTCGCAACTTCTTCTGGTGTCATGTATTTCTCCAGTTCGTGAACGTCAAAGAGTGAGAAAAGTTCTTTCGGAAGCGTGGGAAGCGCTTGCTCTTTAACACTTACCTTTTCGCCATCAAAACTTGAAATGAGATTAAGTTGGCGCCATTTGTTATTCATTGTTGGGTAATCATCGCGTGTATGTCCACCGCGTGATTCTTGACGAGCAAGGGCTGACTTTGCAGTGCTCTCTGCAACCAACAACATGTTGTCAAGATCAAATGCCAAGTGGAAACCTGGATTGAATTTACGACCACCAGATACTGAAACATTTGCACTTCGTTTGCGAATATCCGCAATCTTCTTAATTGCTTCTTCCAGCTCGCTACCAGTACGAATAATTCCCACAAGGTTATGCGTAATCTCTTGAAGCTCGGCGTGCAATGAATATGAGTTTTCTCCGCCTTCGCGTGTAAATGGAGCCTCAATCTTGCGCGACGCTGCATGCACAGTGGTTTCACTAACTGGAATTGCGCTGTTCTTCTTTACGTATTCAGAGGCGCCCATTCCTGCACGACGACCGAAAACCAATAAGTCCGTAAGAGAGTTACCGCCCAAACGGTTTGAACCGTGCATTCCACCAGCAACTTCACCCGCAGCGAAGAGACCTGGAACTCCAATTGCTGCTGCAGTATCTGGATCAACTTCAACGCCGCCCATTACGTAGTGACATGTTGGACCAACTTCCATTGGCTCTTTTGTGATGTCAACGCCAGCTAATTCATAGAACTGATGCCACATAGATGGAAGACGCTTTTTAATAACCTCGGCAGGAATTCGCTTTGAAACATCGAGGAATACGCCACCGTGTTCTGTTCCGCGGCCCGCTTTAACTTCCGTGTTAATTGCGCGAGCAACTTCATCACGTGGGAGAAGCTCTGGAGGACGGCGGTTGTTATCTTGATCTAGATACCAACGATCCGCCTCTTCTTCATTATCTGCATACTTATCTTTAAATACATCTGGAATGTAC
>WLNK01000004.1 GCA_009699795.1 Actinomycetota bacterium
CAAATAGTGCTTCTTGCACTTGTTTTGGCCTCTGTATATTTCTCGATTGTAGACATTCGAAGTCATCGCATCCCAAATAGACCTCTGCTTCTTTTCTTAATCTTTTTATCGATACTAGCCGTGGCCACAAATTCAAATCTAAATTGGATGAGCGCCGCGATTTCACTCCCGGTTGGTTTGCTACTTTCCATCGTTGCCGGTCTCGGTTTTGGTGACGTGAAGCTTCTTATGATTCTTACCTTGTTTTTTCTTCCTAGTAATCTGACTTCTGCGAGTCGTTTCTTGGCAGGTGTAGCCATTTCTGCACTTGTTCTAATGGTCGCCACTCTTTTGAAAGGTGGAAATTACCGAGATTCCATGGCCTTTGCGCCATCTCTGTTTGCAGGTGCCATATTGTGCGCATCTTTGCCTTGATATCTGTCAGAATATGCCAATGCGTTGGTTAACTGCAGGCGAATCTCATGGGCAAGCCCTTTCTGCAATCATTGAGGGTATTCCTGCAAGTGTTGAAGTTGCCTCCAAAGATATTGATTTTCATTTAGCTAGGAGACGCCTTGGGGTTGGTCGCGGAGCAAGACAGAACTTTGAAGCCGACAAAATAGCTATTCTTGGTGGAATTCGTTTAGGTAAAACGCAAGGTGGACCGATCGCAATTCAAGTAGGAAATTCTGAATGGCCAAAATGGGAAAAGGTCATGTCTGCAGATCCAGTTCCAGAAGATGAAATTAAAGATTTAGCTCGTAACGCGCCCCTGACTAGACCTAGACCAGGCCATGCAGATTTAGTTGGAATGCAAAAATATGATTTAGATGATGCGCGTCCGATTTTGGAACGTGCCAGCGCAAGAGAGACTGCGGCGCGGGTTGCCTTGGGCGCCGTAGCGAGAGCTTTTCTCGAACAAAGTGTTGGCATAACAATCCTGAGCCATGTCGTATCAATCGGCACTGTGCGAATCCCTGATGACTATGCAATGCCAGAGGCAAAAGATATGGCGCGCATTGATGAGGATCCAGTTCGCTGTTCTGATTCAAAAACCAGTCTCGCGATGGTTGCCGAGATTGAAAGTGCCCACAGAGATGGCGACACTCTCGGTGGTGTCTGTGAAATTTTGGCTTTCAATATGCCGCCCGGACTTGGTTCACACGTTCACTGGGATCGTCGACTAGATGCTCGTTTGGCTGGCGCCATGATGGGTATTCAGGCGATCAAAGGTGTTGAAATTGGAGATGGATTTAGAACTGCAACTAGACGTGGGTCGGTAGCACACGATGAAATTGAACGCGGAACAAGTGGGTTGATCAGTCGGCGCACTGATCGCGCCGGTGGCACCGAGGGTGGAATGTCGAACGGTGAAATTTTGCGAGTTAGTATCGCGATGAAACCAATTTCAACAGTACCAAAAGCTTTGGACACCATAGATGTTTCTACCGGAGAGGCCGCGAAAGCGATTAATCAAAGATCAGATGTGTGTGCAGTACCTGCCTCTGGTGTTGTTGGGGAAGCAATGGCTGCGCTAATTCTTGCTGAGGCAGTTCTTGAAAAATTTGGTGGAGATAGCGTTACCGAAACTCGTCGCAACTTCGAGTCCTACATGGAAAATCTTCGTTTTAAGTAAAGCCATGGCGCCAAAGGTTGTATTAATTGGTCCTCCTGGAGCAGGTAAATCCACTATAGGTCGCACGCTCGGTGAATTGTTGAACGTTGAATTTGCCGATACTGATGTACTCATCGAATCTAAAGAGGGGTGCACGATTTCGGAAATATTTGTAGATAAAGGAGAGAAATACTTTCGAGGTGTAGAAGAGGTAGTAGTTCAAGAAGCCCTACAAAATTTCAATGGAGTTCTAGCTTTAGGTGGGGGAGCACCCCTTTCGAGCCAGGCCCAGTTCGCACTTCGTAGCTCTGGTTCAACAATTATTTACCTTGAAGTATCTCTAGCTACTGCGGCTCCTCGAGTTGGTTTCAATCGAGATCGCCCGTTGCTATTAGGAAATCCAAGGGCGCAGTGGAGTCAATTACTAGAAGCTAGAAAGCCCATCTATGAATCGATAGCAACTAAAATTCTGAGCGTTGATGAAGATTCACCGGAGGAGATTGCGCGAAAAATTATTAGTGAGATTTCAGGTGTCAAGAAATGAAAAAAGTTACGGTCTCTGCCGAGCGCACTTATGAAGTAGTAATTGATACTGATTGGGTCAAGGAGATTACGCCTCGTCTAGCAAATCGTGCACGCGCCGCAATTATTGTTTCAAAGGAGATGCGAAAGCGAATTCCCGTACTTGATAGCATGGAATGCGAAGTTCACTACTTTGAAATACCCGATGGAGAAGAAGGCAAGAGCGCACAAACTTTGCTGCAGGTTTGGGACTGGTTGGGCGCGGCTGGATTTACAAGAAGTGACCTCATAATCGGAATCGGCGGAGGTGCAACCACTGACTTTGCCGGGTATGCAGCGGCATCATGGCTTCGCGGATTGGATTGGATAGCAGTTCCAACGACTGTTGCAGGAATGGTCGATGCTTCAATAGGAGGCAAGACTGCGATCAATAGCGATTATGGAAAAAATCTCATAGGCGCTTTTCACAGTCCGATTGCAGTGATTATCGATGTCAGTTGGTTGCCAACCTTGAGCGATAGAGATTTTGCCGCGGGACTAGCTGAAGTTGTAAAGACCGGTTTTATCGCTGATGCCAAAATACTTGATCTTTTAAGTGGCACATCAATTCAAGATGTGAGAAAGAATCAGAATCTCATAACGGAACTCATTTCTAGATCTGTTCAAGTCAAATCAGATGTTGTTTCTGAAGACTTTAAAGAAAGCTATGCGCGCGAAGCCCTTAACTATGGGCATACTCTTGGGCATGCAATTGAAAGAGATTCGAATTTTTCTTTGAAACATGGGGAATGTGTCGCAATTGGAATGGTTTTTATAGCAGCGCTACAGAAGCACCTCGGAACAATGTCTGAAAATGACTTCAGTAAGCATATGAAGATTTTGACTGATCTAGGCCTGCCAGTCTCGTATCCGAGAGATTCGTGGGAAAAAGTTCTTTCAGCAATGTCGCTAGATAAAAAGGCACGCGGCAAAGCCCTGCGTTTCGTTACACTTGATGGTATTGGAAAAACTGCTCGCCTGGAAAATCCAGACGAGACCGCGCTAATGAAAGCATTTGAAGAGGTGAGTTCATGAAGGTACTTGTAATTAATGGACCGAATCTTGCTCGCCTCGATATTCGTGATTCATCGATCTACGGAGATATGACATACCAACAGTTGGTTGGCCACATCGAGACTTCTGCAAAGACACAGGGTTTCCAAGCCGATGTGCGTCAAAGTGATGATGAAGCCACGATTATTGGATGGCTGCACGAAGCGGCTGATAAGAAATTACCAGTGATCATAAATCCGGCTGCCTTCACTCACTATTCATATGCAATTAGAGATGCCGCGGAACTCGTAAAGAGCCCACTCATCGAAGTGCATTTATCAAATCCGTTATCGCGCGAGGAATTTCGACACACATCGGTCATTTCAGGTGTTGCCAATGGAACAATCGGGGGATTTGGCCCTAATTCCTATGTACTTGCCCTCATTGCACTCAAAGCACTTACCGCCTAATTACCTGCGGTAAACTTGCGCATTACTTAACGACTGGAGCGCTCCGTGGC
Source organism: Actinomycetota bacterium (assembly GCA_009699795.1). Classification (GTDB taxonomy): domain Bacteria; phylum Actinomycetota; class Actinomycetes; order Nanopelagicales; family Nanopelagicaceae; genus Planktophila. The sequence goes on from WLNK01000004.1 coordinate 3,669, forward strand.
AACAACAAACGACTTAAAAAATGGCATGACACTTGATATCGAGGGTCAGCTTTGGACTGTTGTTGAATTCCAACACGTAAAGCCGGGAAAGGGTCCTGCTTTTGTGCGCACAAAGCTAAAGCAAGTACTTTCCGGAAAAGTCGTTGATAAGACTTTTAACGCTGGCGTAAAAGTTGAAGTGGCTTCTCTTGAGAAGCGTGAAATGAACTTTCTCTATAAAGAGGGAGAAGATTTTGTTTTTATGGATAATAAGACATTTGATCAGATGAATATTTCAGCATCAACTGTTGGTGATGCCGCTCAATATATGCTCGAAAATACCGAAGCCATTGTTGCAATTCACGATAACAATCCTTTGTATATTGAATTACCGGCTTCGGTAACTTTGACGGTTACATACACAGAGCCAGGTATTCAGGGTGATCGATCTTCGGGTGGTACAAAACCTGCAACTGTAGAGACAGGAATTGAAATTCAAGTTCCACTTTTCATAAAGCAAGATGAGAAGATTCTTGTCGACACTCGCGATGGTTCGTATCTCGGTCGCGCTAACTAGTGTCAGCAAGAAGTAAAGCTCGCAAGCAATCCCTTGACCTACTTTATGAGTCGGATATCAGAGGATTACAAGCGCTAGAAATTTTGCAGAGCCGAGATGTCCAAGACACTGGCCCTGATGCGAGGCCAATTAGAGAATATACAAAAGAAATTATTTCCGGCATCTCAGATCATCGTAGAAAAATTGATGAATTAATTGCGACCTATGCAAAAGGCTGGGATATGGATCGGCTCCCAGCTGTAGATAGAAATATTTTGCGTCTAGCTATCTTCGAACTTCTCTGGGGTCACGACCTAAATGATTCGATCATTATCGACGAAGCGCTGACGCTAGCCAAAGATCTATCGACTGATGACTCGGCAGGGTATATACATGGTGTTTTAGGAAGAATTTCCTCAATCAAGGGCGAACTATCTCTTTAGCCCCGGTTCAATGAGATATCTCATCTGGCGCAAGTAAGACATAGTTTCTGCTACATCTTGCAAGCGATGTAGCGAGAGAATCTCTAGATCAGAGCTTCGCAAGGTAAGAATTTCTCCGTTCCAATCGCCTCGCTTTGAAATAATAGAGGCAAAGAATTTTTCTAGGAATTGTATGTTCGAGTTTTCTCTCACTTTTCGAATATCAATCATAAGAATTCCTGGCGTAATCTCTGTGGCGTTATTCGCTCCAAGTAGATAGCTCACCGGAACGTTGAAAACCCTGGCAATCGCAGCAAGTTTGCGAACGCTTATTACGCGAGAACATCTTTCATAGGAACCAAGGACGACCGCCTTGATTTCACCCGAACTGGCTACTTCAAAATCGGCCAGAGACCATCCTCGCGAGCGCCTTGTGGCCTTGATTCTTCTTGCGAGGGCGATTTCCATATCTTCGATCTTTTTCTCCATGGCGTGGAGGTTAATCAAGGCAGCGACGCTCTGACTTTACTCATCCACAGTTGCCATTTTCCTTATGCTAAAGTTCGTGCAACATCCTTTAACGACCCGTCCAGAGAGGCGGGGAAGGAGATTTAAATGAGTGTTGCCTTGCCTGCGGCAGATATTGCTCGCGCCTTAACTCGTATTTCCCACGAAATCCTCGAACGCAATAGCGGTTCAGATTCATTGACTCTTCTAGGAATTCCTACTCGCGGGGCTCATCTGGCCAAGCGAATCAGTGCGATTATCGAATCAATAGAGGGTAAACCTGTTCAAACAGGAACTCTTGATATCACTCTCCACCGCGATGATTTACGTCTTAGACCACCTCGGGCGATCATGCCCACTTCAATTCCAGCTCTGGGTATTGAAGGCCGAAATGTCGTTTTAATTGATGATGTTTTGTATTCAGGACGAACAATTCGCGCCGCTCTAGATGCACTTGGTGAAGTTGGACGACCAAAAACTGTACAACTTGCAGTGCTCGTAGATCGAGGGCATAGAGAGTTGCCGATCCGAGCAGATTTTGTCGGTAAAAATCTACCCACATCAAGTAATCAGAGTGTTTCTGTGAAATTGACCGAACTTGATGGTTCTGATGAGGTGGTGATCGACTCATGAAGCATCTCTTGTCCATAAATGATCTTTCAAAAGTAGATGCAATCTCAATATTAGATACAGCCGAGAAACTAGCTCGCGTATCCGATGGCCCTATGAAAAAGTTGCCAACACTTCGTGGGCGCACCATTGTCAATCTATTCGCCGAAGATTCGACTCGCACAAGAATTTCTTTTGAAGCGGCGGCGAAGAGACTTTCTGCAGACGTCATTAACTTTTCAGCAAAAGGTTCAAGTGTTAGCAAAGGTGAATCGCTCAAAGACACGGCGCAAACGCTTCAAGCTATGGGAGCTGACGCGGTAATTGTTCGTCATAGCGCCTCCGGCGCAGCGCAGAGACTTGCAGATTTAGAATGGATGTCTGGAAGTGTAATAAATGCCGGTGATGGAACTCATGAACATCCAAGTCAAGCCCTCCTAGATGCCTTCACAATTCGCAAGCACCTAGCTAAGGGCGCGGATGACTTAACTGGGCTACGTGTGGCAATCGTTGGAGATGTGCTCCATTCACGAGTTGCTCGCTCTAACGTTCTTCTATTAACAAAACTTGGCGCTCACGTAACTTTGGTATCTCCACCAACACTTCTACCGGTAGGTGTTTCTAGTTGGCCAGTCGATATTGCCTACGACTTTGATTCTCTGCTTGAGAGCGTCGACGTGGTTATGATGCTCAGAATTCAACTCGAAAGAATGAGTGATCTCTTCTTCCCGAATGCACGCGAGTATTCGAGATATTTCGGGCTGACAAAAGATAGATTACAAAAGCTAAAGCCAGGAGCAATCGTTATGCATCCAGGTCCAATGAACCGCGGTCTTGAGATTACAGCCGATGCAGCAGATAGCGCTCGTTCTGTAATCGTTGAGCAAGTTACAAACGGCGTTAGCGTACGTATGGCAATTCTCTACTTATTACTCGCCGGATCAGCAGGGGAGATAGCGCTGTGACTAAGTACCTAATTAAACAAGGCTCACTCGCAGATGGAAAAGTCACCGATATCTTGATCGACGGTGAAAGAATAATTGAGATTTCGCAGAATATCTCCAACTCAGAGGCTCAGGTAATTGAGGCGAAAAATTGCATAGTCTTGCCAGGATTAGTGGATCTTCATACTCATCTTCGCGAACCCGGTCGAGAAGATTCGGAAACAATTCTTTCGGGTTCTATGGCCGCCGCTAAAGGCGGTTACGTTGCTGTTTCGGCAATGGCCAACACATCTCCCGTTGCTGATACAGCTGGTGTTGTTGAGCAGGTTTACCGACTCGGTCAAGAAGCTGGTTTGGTAGATGTCTTTCCGATCGGCGCAGTAACGCAAGGTTTGGCTGGTGTAGCACTTTCAGAGATGGGTGCGATGGCAGATTCCAAGGCTCACGTTCGTGTATTTAGCGATGATGGTCAATGTGTATTTGATCCGCTCGTAATGCGGCGCGCTCTTGAATATGTTAAACAATTCAATGGTGTTATTGCTCAACATGCACAAGATCCAAGGTTAACTGTTGGTTCGCAGATGAATGAAGGTGAAGTTTCTTCACGACTAGGCCTCAAAGGCTGGCCCGCCGTTGCAGAGGAAGCAATCATTGCAAGAGATGTATTACTCGCAGAACATGTGCAATCCCGTCTACACATTTGTCACCTCACAACAGCCGGGGGAGTAGAGATAGTCCGCTGGGCTAAAGCACGAGGAATAAATGTGACGGCAGAAGTTACTCCTCACCACCTCCTTCTTACAGATGAGAGTGCAACTTCTTACGACCCAGTATTTAAGGTAAATCCGCCGCTTCGAACCCAAAATGATGTTCTTGCATTAAGACAAGCGCTAGCTGATGGCACCATCGATATTGTTGCCACCGACCACGCACCGCATCCAGTTGAAGCAAAAGAGTGTGAATGGCAGGAAGCTGCTTTCGGAATGCTCGGTCTGGAAACGGCTCTATCTATCGTAAATAAGACAATGGTTGAGAGCGGTTTGATGAACTGGGCCGCAGTTGCAGAACGTATGAGCGTTGCTCCGGCTCGAATCGCGGGTTACGCAGATCATGGCCAGGAGATTGCAGTGGGGTCCTTCGCGAATCTGACTGTGCTTAATCCAACACTCAAATCACGCGTGGATAGAGATCGCGTTGCCTCGCGCAGTCGTAATACTCCCTTCCATGGGATTGAATTGCCGGGTGTGGTTATCGCGACGTTCTTCAAGGGCAAAGCCACCTACAGCTTCGATGCCAAAACTTCCGAGATTAGCGCTGGTGGAAATTGATGCGTAAAGCTTTTTTAGTTTTAGACGATGGCCGCATTTTTGAAGGACGATCTTGGGCTGCAACAGGTAAGACTTTTGGTGAAGCTGTTTTTCAAACAGGCATGACTGGGTATCAAGAAACTTTGACTGATCCTAGCTATCACAAACAAGTTGTCGTGATGACTGCCCCACACATTGGAAATACTGGAGTAAATAGTGAAGATAATGAATCAGCGCGAATTTGGGTTGCAGGTTTTGTCGTCAGAAATCCGGCAACGCTTACCAGTAATTGGCGAAGCGAAAAAGATCTAGAAGCAGAGCTCATTGATCAAAATATCGTTGGGATACAGGGAATTGATACACGTGCACTTACTCGACATTTACGAGACCGTGGAGCAATGCGGGTAGGCATTTTTTCAGACCTTGAACTCTCGAGAGAAGAGATGGTTGTTGAGGTTCGCAAAGTCAGTCCTATGTCAGGTGCTTATTTATCGGAAGATGTTTCAACTTCTAAGCCATATGTAATCAAAGCAATCGGAGAGAAGAAATTTACTGTCGCAGCAATAGATTTGGGAATTAAAGGTGCTACTCCGAGGGCCTTAGCTGCACGAGGTGTAGAGGTTCATATATTGCCTTACAACGCAACCCTTGAAGATATTCAAGCGGTACATCCTGATGGAGTATTTCTTTCTAATGGTCCTGGAGACCCTGCAACAATGACACAGGTTATTGAAGTTGTTCGAGATGTATTGACCGCGGAGATTCCAATTTTTGGGATTTGTTTCGGGCATCAAATACTTGGCCGCGCACTTGGATTTGATACATTTAAATTGCAGTTTGGTCATCGCGGAATAAATCAACCAGTCTTAGACAAGAGCACAGGTAAGGTAGAAATCACCGCCCACAATCATGGGTTTGCACTTAAGGCTCCTACCGATGAAATTTTTTCTACCGTTTTCGGTACGGGCGAAGTTACTCACGTCAGTCTCAACGATGGTGTAGTTGAGGGTCTGCAACTCCTTGAACGTGGTGCTTTTAGCGTTCAGTATCATCCCGAAGCTGCAGCTGGGCCGCACGATGCCTCATACCTTTTTGATCGTTTTATTTCCTTAATGCAAAAGTATCCACGAACAGTTGGAGTGCTCTAATGGCGCGCGATTCGTCGATCAACAGCGTCTTAGTAATTGGCTCGGGACCAATCGTGATTGGTCAAGCATGTGAATTTGATTATTCTGGAACTCAAGCTTGCCGTGTATTGCGGGCCGAAGGAATTCGAGTAATTCTGGTTAATTCTAATCCGGCAACGATTATGACTGATCCAGAGTTTGCAGATGCAACTTATATAGAACCCATCACGCCAGAATTCATTGAGCGCATTATTGCCAAAGAACGTCCTGACGCCGTACTTGCAACTCTGGGTGGACAGACTGCTCTTAATGCTGCCATAGGACTTTATGAAGCAGGAACGCTAGAAAAGTACGGGGTTAAATTAATCGGTGCTGATGTAGCAGCTATTCAACGCGGTGAAAATAGGGAATTGTTCAGAGATATTGTTACAAAAGTTGGTGGCGAATCTGCTAAATCCAAGATTTGTCACACAATGGAGGATGTTCTTAAGGCGGTTGTTGAATTAAATTACCCTGTCGTAGTTCGTCCTTCTTTCACGATGGGTGGCCTTGGCTCAGGAATCGCTTTTGATGAAGATTCTCTTCGTCAAATAGCCGGTGCAGGCTTGCGACACAGTCCGACTTCGGAAGTTTTGCTTGAAGAATCAATCCTCGGCTGGAAAGAATATGAACTTGAAGTTATGCGCGATAAGGCCGATAACGTAGTAATCGTTTGTAGTATCGAAAATCTGGATCCAATGGGCGTTCATACCGGTGATTCGATAACTGTTGCTCCTGCTATGACTCTTACTGATGTTGAATTCCAGAAATTGCGAAACCTCTCAATCGACATTATTCGAGAAGTAGGTGTCGATACCGGTGGTTGCAATATTCAATTTGCCGTGAATCCCGATAATGGACGAATCATTGTTATCGAGATGAATCCTCGTGTTTCTCGCTCTAGCGCACTTGCTTCTAAAGCAACGGGTTTCCCGATAGCAAAAATTGCAACCAAACTTGCCATTGGTTACACCCTTGATGAAATTAAGAATGACATTACTCAAGTCACTCCCGCATCGTTTGAACCAACTCTTGATTACGTAGTAGTTAAAGCACCACGCTTTGCGTTTGAGAAGTTTGCAGATGCGGATCCAAGGTTGACGACAACGATGAAGAGCGTTGGTGAAGCCATGGCAATCGGTAGATCTTTTCCTGAAGCACTTATGAAAGCTCTTCGGTCATTGGAGAGAAAAGAAGCAATTTTTAAGTTCCCAGCCGAAGTTAATGACTCCGTAAAATCTGCGCTCCTCGTATCAATGACCGTCCCAACCGAATATCGCTTGCAGCAGGTACAAAGTGCCATGTGGGCGGGAGCCTCTATTGATGAAGTTTTTAACGCTACAAAAATTGATCGTTGGTACCTCCACCAGATAAGCCTCATAAATGCCGCTGCACGTGAAATCTCCAAACCAGGAGAACTTACCTATGAAATTTTAAAGAGCGCGAAGGAGATGGGTTTTTCTGATTCCCAAATCGCTTCTCTTCGTGAAACCACCGAGGAAGATGTTAGAAAAGCTAGACATCACTTAGAAATTCGACCGGTATACAAAACCGTTGATACCTGCGCAGCTGAATTCGAAGCATTTACGCCTTATCACTATTCAAGTTACGAAGAAGAGACTGAAGTTCGTCCTAGAACTAAGCCGGCTGTAATTATTCTAGGAAGTGGTCCAAATCGAATTGGGCAAGGTATTGAATTCGATTACTCATGTGTTCATGCTTCATTCACTCTACGTGAAGCCGGATACGAAACCATTATGATTAATTGCAATCCCGAAACAGTGTCAACTGATTACGATACAAGTGATCGTTTGTACTTTGAGCCCCTCACTCTTGAAGATGTATTAGAGATTGTTCATGCAGAAACTGTTGCAGGACCTGTACTGGGTGTAATTACCCAACTTGGCGGCCAAACTCCACTTGGATTAGCTGCTGGTTTGAAAGCAGCCGGTGTCAACATTCTTGGCACTTCCCCTGATGCGATAAATCTCGCGGAAGAGCGTGGTGCATTTGGACAGGTTCTAGCTGATCAAAAACTCAATGCCCCTAAGTTTGGAATGGCATCTACACAACAAGAGGCGATTGAAATTGCACATCAAATTGGTTATCCAGTTCTGGTGCGACCATCTTTCGTGCTCGGTGGAAGAGGTATGGAAATTGTTTACGATGATGCTTCTTTAGGTGGATTTATTTCGCGAGCAACCGATATCACCCCTGATCGTCCAGTTCTAGTAGATCGCTTTTTAGATAGCGCAATAGAGATTGATGTTGACGCTCTTTACGATGGAAATGAACTCTTTCTTGGTGGCGTGATGGAGCACATCGAAGAAGCTGGAATTCACTCCGGTGATAGCGCTTGCGTTCTTCCAGCTACGACTATTTCATCGGCGCAACATAATCAAATTCGTGAAGCAACTCTCAAAATTGCTACAGGAGTCGGCGTTCGTGGACTCATAAATATTCAGTTCGCAATCGCCGAGGGTCAACTCTATGTACTTGAAGCTAACCCACGTGCATCACGAACGGTTCCGTTTGTGAGTAAAGCCACTGGAGTACCCCTGGCCAAGGCTGCAGCAAGAATTTCATTGGGATCAACGATTACAGAATTAAGAACCGAAGGTCTACTTCCAGTAAGTGGAGATGGAGTGGCAAAGGGCATTTCCGTTAAGGAGGCCGTTCTTCCCTGGAATCGATTTAGAAGAACTGACGGCCGTGGCGTTGACGCAGTCCTTGGTCCCGAGATGCGCTCAACCGGTGAGGTAATGGGCATCGCAAAAACCTTTGGTGAAAGTTATGCAAAATCCCAAATCAGCTCTTTCGGTCCTCTTCCTAAGAGCGGAACAGTGTTTGTTTCCCTTGCTGACAAAGATAAAGATGCCGGAGTTGCAAGTGTTCGGGCCTTTATTGAGTTGGGATTTAAAGTACTTGCCACCGGTGGAACAGCGGACTATCTTGCAAATCGAGGAATACTCGCGCAGAAAGTTCGCAAGAATTCAGAAGGTACTGGTCCGATGGGCGAGCGCACAATTGTTGATTTACTCAACAGCGGTGAGATCGATTTAGTTATTAACACACCAGTTGGTCGAGGAACGAGAGCCGATGGTTGGGCGATTCGCACTGCTTCTATTCAGCGCTCGATACCTTGCATTACGACAATTCCTGGTTTTAGCGCGGCGGTTGAGGGGATTAAGGCGCTGCAAAAGGGCGATCTCGGAGTTCAATCAATTCAAGAATGGCTCAAATCCTAATGTCAGCCATCAATAAATCTGCACAGCAATTCCTAGCAACAATTGTGTCAAATAAACGAGTCGGCCAGTACCACCAAATTATTTTACAAGTAGGCGAAATAGTCGCCGCTTGCAAACCCGGTAATTTCATCGCAATTGCAGTAGGCGGAGATAACTCACGGATGATTTTGCGTAGAGCATTCGCGATATCACGCACCTCTCATACTGCAAGTTTTGGGGGCACTTTGGAATTAATCGTGGCTCCACATGGATCTGGATCAAAATGGCTCTGCCAACAGCAAGAAGGCGTTGAACTAGATGTTGTAACACCACTCGGTACTGCTTTTGGAATTCCCACCGAACCAGTCAATGCACTTTTAGTCGGCGGTGGATATGGTTCAGCGCCACTTTTTGGTTTGGCTGAGGTGTTAAAAAGTAGAGGATGTCGAGTCGACATGTTGCTTGGTGCCAGTACGGGTCAAAAAATTTATGCGCCAATGGAGGGAAAGAGGGCTGTTAATTCTCTTCGGATTTATACAGAAGATGGCAGCGTCGGAGAACGTGGCAGAGTAACTGACCCGATGTGGGCCATGATTGAAGATGGTTCAGTTGACGTGATTTACTCATGCGGCCCGATGGCGATGCTTCGCGCAATTTCAGATTTAGTTAACGATAGTGATGTAGTACATCAATGCGCTGTCGAGGAAGCAATGGCCTGTGGAATTGGTATTTGTATGACGTGCGTTCTTCCCGTTAAGAATGAGAATGGTTCTACTTCGATGCTTCGCTCCTGCATTGATGGCCCTGTTATGGACGGGTCCACGGTTCAATGGGATTTAGTTGGGCAAATTCCCGAGGCAAGCCAATGAAAGAATTTGATTTTGGTACGAATTTAGGGGGAGCGTGGTTCCCTGCGCCTATCTTCACTGCAAGTGGTTGTGCGAGTTCAGGAAAAGAGTTAGCTCAATTTTTTGCGCTCAAAGATATTGGAGCAGTTGTAACCAAATCGGTAATGACCAAGCCAAGATATGGAAGACCAACTCCTAGAATGGCTGAAACTCCATCTGGCATGTTAAATAGCATTGGCTTACAAGGACCAGGTATTGATTCGTTCTTAGCAAATGATGTTCCATGGTTGCTCGAACAAAAAGCGCGAGTAATAGTCTCTATTGCTGGTGAAACGGTTGAAGAGTATTCAACACTTGCGAGAAAAGTACGGGGTATTTCGGGTATTAGTGCCCTCGAAGTCAATATCTCTTGCCCAAATGTAGAAAACCGAGGACTTGTTTTTGCTTGTGATCCGGAAGCATCTAGACGAGTAATTGATGGAGTTCGAAAAACCATTGGGGGAGAGATTCCAATCATTGCCAAGCTCACTCCTGATGTTACGAATTTACCTTCGATTGCAAGTGGCGTAGTCGATGCAGGAGCTGATGGATTGGCCCTTATCAACACAGTTTTAGGAATGGTTATCAACTTAGAAACGTTGCGCCCGCACCTTGGTGGTAAAACTGGCGGACTATCTGGACCTGCAATTAGACCTGTTGCAGTACGTGCTATATATCAAGTTCATGAAGCTCTTCCTAATACACCAATTTTGGGAATGGGCGGAGTTTCCTCTGGTCGTGATGCACTTGAATTGATTCTTGCAGGCGCTTCCGGAGTCTCAGTTGGAACTGCAAGTTTTGGAAGTCCAACGGCAATACCTACCATTCAAAATGAATTACGGGATTTACTTATCGCTAAAGGTTTCAATTCACTTAAACAAGCTGTTGGTTATGCACATAGAGAGGTATCTTAAATGAAGGCACCGCTGATCCTCGCGTTGGATACTTCAGATATCGATACAGCAAAAGCTTGGGTTGAAGCAACACATGAGAGTGTTGCGGTATATAAATTAGGGCTGGAGTTTTTTCTGAATTTTGGCCATGCAGGTGTACGAGCAATTCAAAATGTTACTGACGCTGATATTTTTCTTGATCTCAAACTCCATGACATTCCGCATACTGTCGCGGGTGCAGCTCATGCGATTTCATCTTTGAAACCTCGATTTTTGACTATCCATGCTTCAGGTGGTCCAGCAATGATCAAGTCCGCCGTTCAAGCAGTTCCAGATATCGAAATCACTGCCGTAACAATTCTTACATCATTAACAGAGTCCGATTTATTTCAGATTGGATTTTCAAATAATTCGTTAGAAAGTGCAGTTGCGCTTGCGAAAATGGCAGTTGAAAATGGAGCCAAGGCAATTGTTTGTTCCCCTCTTGAAGTTGGCGCTATTAGAAGCGCTGTGGGAGTTCAAACAACACTTATTACCCCCGGGGTACGACCGCTTGCAGATGTAGGCAAGGATGATCAAAATCGCACGATGACACCGAAAGAAGCGATTTCCAACGGAGCTTCATTCGTTGTCATCGGTAGACCAATCACCAATGAATGGAAAAACGGACGAAGTGCTATGCGCTCTCGCGCCGCCGAAATTGCCACAGAACTTATGGATCAGAAAAAATAGTCACGAAATGTCTAAACCACCTGTATTAACCCCCGAGCAGCGAAGAGCGGCTTTAGAGAAAGCAAAACAATTTCGACAACGTCGATCGGTGGTAAAAAGCGATATAAAGGCCCAGAAATTGACCGTTTCTCAAGTAATTGATTTGGCCCAGAACGATGAAGCAGTTGCCAAAATGCGAGTCATAGAACTTATTGAATCAGTACCTGGCGTCGGTAAAATCCGCGCACAAAGTCTGATTTCTAAATTAGATATATCTCCATCGCGTAGAATTGCTGGATTAGGGGCACATCAGCGTGCAAATATTGTTAAGGAGTTCGCATTGCCTATCGACTCATCGGCACATGGCCGACTCGTCGTACTTTCTGGCCCCGGAGGCGTGGGCAAGAGTTCAGTTGCAAAAGCCCTTCGACTGCGCGATGAATTCTGGGTGAGTGTTTCGGCCACTACAAGAGCTCCACGAATCAATGAGAAGAATGGCGTGGATTACTTTTTTTATAGTGATGAAGAATTCGATCAGGCAATTAAAGATGGAAAATTTCTAGAATGGGCATCATTTGCCGGAGCAAGATATGGAACACCAAAGCAGCCTGTTATGTCGGCTCTTGCAGAAGGTAAGAATGTGCTGTTGGAGATTGATATCGATGGAGCAAAACAAGTAAAAGCACATGAACCAAGTGCGCTATTAGTCTTTCTCGAACCTCCGACATGGGAAGAACTTGTGGCACGCCTTGAAGGTCGTGGCACGGATTCAGAAGAGAGGAGGGCTGCGCGACTTGCCCTGGCCCAAGAAGAATTGGCGCAGGCCTCGTATTTCGATAAATCACTCGTGAACGACCAGGTCGATGCTGTAGTGGAGCACCTGATAGTCTTGGCCTCTTCGTAAGCAAAAATAATTCTTGGCAGGAGAAATAAATGGACGGTATTACTAATCCACCAATCGATGAACTTCTAGATAAGAGCGGTTCTAAGTACAGCCTTGTTCTTTATGCAGCAAAGCGTGCTCGCCAAATCAATGCTTACTATTCACAACTTGGTGAAGGCCTTCTCGAATATGTCGGTCCACTTGTTGACACACATGTACATGAGAAGCCCCTTTCGATTGCACTTCGTGAGATTAATGATGGTCTCTTGACTATCGAAAATCTTGAACCAACTGCATAAATCGCAAAGGTAGAAAATGTCACGTAGTCGGGAGATTGTTCTCGGCATTGGCGGGGGAATTGCAGCATATAAATCTGCAGACCTTCTGCGACGCCTTAAGGATCGTGGTTATTTGGTGACAGTTGTCCCAACTCCATCAAGCCTAAATTTCGTTGGCGCTGCAACTTGGGAAGCCCTTTCAGGCCGACCGGTAACAACTGAAGTTTGGGAAAAAGTTGAGGAAGTAAGGCACGTAACACTTGCAAAAAAAGCTACTGCCGTACTGATTGCGCCAGCAACTGCTGATTTAATCGCTCGTATTGTTCAAGGGCGAGCAGATGACTTATTAACAAATGTTGTGTTGGCAACTTCGGCGCCGATCTTCATCGTTCCGGCAATGCATCCTGAAATGTGGGCCAATAAATCGACCAGAGCAAACGTCAAAACCCTTCGCGATCGTGGGGTATTCGTTATGGAACCAGATGTCGGTCGTCTTACTGGTAGTGATATTGGCCAGGGGAGATTTCCGGATACATCGTCCATCATTTCTGCTTTTGAAGGTGAGTTGGGTTTTAAGCAGGATTTAATAGGTAAACGTGTATTGGTAAGCGCCGGAGGAACTCGAGAAGCAATCGATCCGGTCCGTTACATCGGAAATCGGTCAAGCGGAAAGCAAGGAATAGCTATTGCCCAAGCAGCTTTTGAAAGAGGCGCCGAAGTCTGTTTAGTGTTAGCCAACTCTTCAATAGCAGTTACACCCGGAGTCAGTGTCGTGAATGTAGAAACCGCGGACCAAATGTTTAGCGCCCTGTCTAATGAATTTCAAAAAAGCGACCTTCTCTTTATGAGCGCTGCTATCGCAGATGCAAAACCATCGCAATTTTCACCTGCAAAGATCAAGAAAGATGACTTACATCAAATCGAGTTAACAAAAAATCCCGATATTTTGAGCGCACTTTCCAGTAATAAAACTCAGCAGCGAATCGTGGCTTTTGCGGCTGAAACAAACGACGATGAAATTAAAGCTTTGGAAAAGATGAAATCTAAGGGTGCGGATTTCATATATCTCAATAATGTAAGCAATGGCGAAATTTTTGGCCAGGATCGAACTTCTGGCACAATTATCAGCAAAAGTGGCGCTCCACACAAAGTTCAGGACATATCTAAAGACACGCTAGCCCATCTTCTTCTCGATTTAGCCTCAGTTAAGTTAGATTAATCCAATGTCTAAGCGCTTATTTACCTCAGAATCTGTAACCGAAGGTCATCCAGACAAGATTGCAGATCAGATTTCTGATGCAATTCTCGATTCACTTCTGTCTCAAGATATCAAGTCTCGCGTAGCGGTAGAAACTCTCATCACGACCGGTCAGGTTCACGTAGCGGGTGAAGTAACAACCAATGGTTACGCAGATGTAATGGGCATTGTTCGCGAAACAGTAGTAGGTATTGGCTATGACTCTTCGATCAAGGGTTTCGATGGAAATAGTTGCGGTGTATCGATTTCGATCGGTCAGCAATCGCAAGACATTGCGCAAGGTGTAGACGATGCCTATGAAAATCGCATTACTTCTTCGGTAGACCCACTCGATCTGCAGGGTGCCGGAGATCAAGGTTTGATGTTTGGTTATGCATGCGATGACACAAAGGAGTTAATGCCTCTTCCCATTTGGTTAGCTCATGAACTTGCACAACAACTCTCAGCTGTTAGAAAATCTGGACAACTTGCGTATCTTCGCCCAGATGGTAAGACTCAAGTAACAATTGAATACGATGGGGATAAGGCAGTTGCGCTCGATACGGTTGTAATCTCGAGTCAGCACGCAGAAGAAGTTGATGTTGCAAAACAACTGACTCCTGAGATTATTAAATACGTTATCGACCCCGTATTAGCCAAAATTGATTTGCCAAGGAAAGATCTTCGCACCCTGATTAACCCAACAGGTCGTTTTGTTATTGGTGGGCCAATGGGCGATGCGGGGCTCACGGGACGCAAGATCATCGTTGACACGTACGGAGGTATGGCTCGTCATGGTGGCGGTGCCTTCTCTGGAAAAGATCCATCCAAGGTTGACCGCTCTGCGGCATATGCAATGCGGTGGGTTGCCAAGAATGTTGTAGCCGCAGGTTTAGCTCGCCGATGCGAAGTGCAGGTTGCTTATGCAATTGGAAAAGCTCAACCGGTTGGTGTTTTTGTTGAAACATTTGGGACAGAGACTATTGCCGTATCAAAAATCCAGGACGCAGTTCTTTCAGTCTTTGATCTTCGTCCAGCTGCGATTATTCGGGATTTAAATTTGCTTCGTCCTATTTATTCCAAAACTGCGGCTTACGGTCACTTCGGACGCGAACTTCCAGAATTCGCTTGGGAATCAACTTCCCGTGTCGAAGCACTTCGCGCCGCCGTTAAGTAAAGGCCAATTAAAAGTGGCAGATGTGAAGCCACTTCGTTTGAAGAGTCAAAAAAGTAAAGGAAAAACAACTCACACAAACTTTTCAGATCATCTCGCACGAGTAATTGTTGACACTGGATTACTTCACTTGGATGGCTATTACGACTATCTCGTACCTTTAGAACTACAGGAAAAAGTTTTGCCTGGGACGCGTCTCTTGGTTCCATTTGGCACTCGTACCTTAGAAGCAATCGTCTTCGAACGAGTACCAATGATCACCTCTTCAGGATTTAAATCTATTGAAAGCGTAATATCGCCAATTCCAGTCTTTACAGATGGTGTATTGAAACTTATTTTATCTTGCGCAGAACGCTGGTCGGCGAACCCTTACGACATCGTAAAAGCAGCTTTACCTGCCAGAGTTGCTAGCGTTGAAAAGCATTTCCCAAAGATAGACAAGCGTTCCGATGTCGCAAGAAATAAGGTACGAAGGGTCTTTTACCAATTCTCACCCCTAGAAAATGAGTTTCATTCATTGTCGGCAATGGCGGTAAAGGCAGAAAAATCAGGAGGAGTAATTCTTCTTGTGCCGGATGAACGTGATGTCGATGAACTCTGTGAAGCTTTTCGGATTTTATATCCAGATACTGTTTATGCTCGGTTAGATAGTTCTCTCTCACGTACTGATCGTTATTTCAATTTTCTCAAAATTGCCCAAGGGGAAGTACCGATTATTGTCGGCACCCGAAGTGCAATATTTGCACCAGTTGCAAATTTACAAACCATAATCTTGCATCGAGATACTTCAGAGTCGTATTACGATCCAAGATCACCGGGGTGGAATGCACGGGATGTCGCACTTATTCGTTCAGCGAATGAGTCGGTTTCTCTGGTCATTACAGGCCATTCGCCCAGTTCGGAAGTGGCAAGACTCATTGAAAGCAAATGGCTCTCTGCTACAGCAAAACGAGTTCGTTTGAATGTAACGTCTTATGCCCAGCAAATGGGTGAACTTTTGCCGAACAGAATTTTTGCAGAGATTCGAGAGGCCCTGCGACATGGTCCCGTTTTGTTCTTGACACCACGTAAAGGTTATTCAGCCTCTATTACCTGTTCAAAATGTCGTAATGAAGCCCGCTGCGATTGCGGTGGCAAACTATTCAAGAAATCTGCAGGTAGTTCTCCCCAGTGTGCACACTGCTCAAAAGAATTTCCACTGTGGAAGTGCAATTGGTGCGGCGGTGATAGACCTCATCTACTTGGAAGAGGATCGCAGAGATTTGCGGAGGAACTCGGTCGCGCATTTTCAGGTCAATCCATTCTCTCTTCTGAGGGAGATCACATCTTGAAAGATATCCCCGCGCGTCCTGCGATAGTTATCTCCACGCCAGGATCGATACCTCGAGTCGAAAATGGATATAGCGCAGTTGTGGTACTGCAGGGAAATCAATTTTTTTCACAGTCAGATATGCGCTCACATGAAAGGGCTCGTGCGCAAATATTTCAAGCTGCATCAAGAGTCTGCTCTGGCGGAAAGATTATGCTTGTTATTGATTCTTCACATCCGATCACCGCTTCAATTGCACGGTGGAATCCTTCGCTTTTATCTTCACGTGAATTAGTTGATAGGCAAGAAGCTTCCCTTCCGCCATATTATCGATCTGTACAGATCTCCTCGCAGCCTAAAGAAGCGACCTCCTTAATTGAAGGATTCAAAAAATCTTTAACGAATAAACGATTACCCGCGACCACAAGAATTCTGGGTCCCGCTCTTCAAACTGATGGAAGTGTCAAAATATTACTTCTGGTGGATTTACGTGATGCTCCGCTACTTCTGACTTTTATTCATGAGTTTATGAGAAGACGCAGCGTTTCGAAGAAACCCGCACTCAAGTACCGAGTGGATCCATATTCCCTGACGTAATCTTGATTTAGGTTAGAATACGTTTATGTCTATTCAACCAATTCGCCTCTTTGGAGATCCCGTCTTGGTTACTCCGGCATCACCAGTTATTGATTTTGACAAAGAATTACGATCCTTGGTTTCAGATTTAACAGAAACAATGCTGGAAGCGCCAGGAGCTGGACTTGCAGCGCCGCAAATCGGAGTTCCGCTTCGAGTTTTCGTTTGGGATATTGATGATGAACTTGGCCATTTAATTAATCCCACCCTTGATTTGAGTGATGAAATGCAAGACGGAGAGGAAGGCTGCTTAAGTTTTCCCGCCTTGAGTTATGAAACGCCAAGAGCTTTGAGGGCTGTGGCCAAAGGATGGAATATGTTTGGTGAGCCGGTGACAATCGAAGGAAGTGATTTATTGGCTCGCTGTTTACAACACGAAACTGATCACCTAGATGGAATTGTTTTCATTGATCGCCTAGGCCCAGAAGAGCGTAAGTTGGCAATGAAAGAGATACGCGAATCAGAATGGTTTGGCACGGCTTTAGATTCTGGAATTAACCCAACAATTAGAGTTTCTCCACATAATATGTTCGGTAAAGGCCTGTAGTGCGTTTAGCTGTGGCAGCAACTCCTAGCATTGCGATACCGACACTGCGTGCGTTATCGGATTCCGAGCATGATCTAGTTGCAATTATTACCCAGCCCGATCGAGGAGCTGGTCGGGGTAAAGAATTAAGACAAACTCCGGTAGCCAGCTGGGCCATTTCAAATGAAATCCCTCTTCTCAAACCCTTGGATTCCGACGAACTCATCGAGATATCGGAGTCTGTTGAGTGTGTAGTAACTGTTGGATATGGAGTTATTCTTCCTGAATCAATTATTAACTTGCCCAAACACGGGTATTTAAATCTACATTTTTCGCTTCTGCCAAAATGGCGTGGAGCTGCACCGGTGCAGAGAGCGATTCAAGCAGGTGAAAAAGAGACTGGCGTAAGCATTTTTAAACTAGATCGTGGCATGGATACCGGGCCTATTTATCTTCAGAAGAAGATAGCCATTCCCGATGAATTCCGTTCGCAGGAACTCTTTGAGGCCCTTAGCGAGATTGGTGCCATGGCTGTTCTGGAAACCCTTCAAGGCATTGATGAAGGAGTCAAACCAATTCCTCAGAGCGAAAATAACGCGACCATCGCGGCTAAGATTTCAAAAGAAGAGGCAAGAATTGAATGGAATCTTTCAAGTTCGCAAATTTTTAGAAATATCAAGGCTTTTTATCCAGCTCCCATCGCATGGACGCTCTTTAGAAATGAAGTTGTGCGAATAGAGTCGGCAAAAATCTCGGGCATGGATGACTTAACTCCGGGAGAATTAAGAGTAATAAACCGAGGACTTCATGTTGGGACTCAAGATGGGGCGCTGGAAATATTGACTATCGTGCCTGCCGGCAAAAAATCAATTGATGTTGGTTCTTGGTTAAATGGGGCCCGTATTCAGGGCAATGAACGATTTGAATAAACCGCGAAGCTCCACCTTTAAATCGCCGAAACCGGATGCCCCAAGACTTTTGGCCTTTGATTTACTCACCGAGGTTAATCGTAATGGTGGGTACTCGAATCTTTTACTCCCGCAAGCGCTCTCATCTTCTAAATTTGAAGCTAGAGATAAGGGATTCGTAACGGAACTTCTATACGGAACGCTTCGAATGCAGGGTCGCCATGATTATATTTTGAGTCAGGTCAGTGATCGTCCATGGATAGAAGTTGATGTCGGAATTGTTGACGTGGCAAGGCTTGGTGCCCATCAACTTTTTGAAATGCGCGTACCCATTCATGCTGCTGTCTCAGCCACCGTTGAGCTTGCTCGCAAAGTTTTGGGGGAGTCGAAGGCTTCCTTTGTAAATGCACTGCTTCGTAAAGTCAGTGTTAAGACTCTTGATGAATGGTTAGAGCCAGTTTCTGATATTAAAGATGATGTAACCCGGCTCTCTATTTTGCACTCTCATCCCGAGTGGATCGTTTCTGCATACTTTGATCTCTTGAAGAATTTCGACGAAGTTGCGAGTGCCTTAGCTGCAAACAATGTTCCGGCACAGCCCACTTTCGTCACGTGGCCAGGACGTTCAACTCAAGAAGAATTATTGGCTTTGGGTGGCCAGGTGACGAGTTACTCACGATACGGCGCTCGTATGGATGTTATTCCATCACAAGTTGAGGCCGTTATTCGAAGACGTGCGGGTGTACAAGACGAAGGTTCACAACTAGTTGCGCAGATTTTTGCCGATGCTGCAGGCGATAAAGAAAATTGGCTCGACATCTGCGCTGGTCCCGGGGGGAAAGCTGCGCTTCTTGCAAGCATTGCAAAGGTAAATTCTAAGAATTTCACTGCGAATGAATTATCAGAACCTCGCGCCGGATTGGTTGCCCAAGTTGTTGATGGTGCCCGTGTATGGACTTCAGATGCACGCGATATCGCCTCTCATAACGAGTTCTTTGATGCAATTTTGGCTGATGTGCCATGCACCGGATTAGGCGCCCTTCGTCGCCGGCCAGAAGTGCGGTGGAGACGATCTGTTCTAGATTTGCGCGCACTGACAGAGCTACAACAAGAAATTTCGGATTCGGCCATTAGCATTCTTAGCGTCGGAGGTATTTTTGGATATGCAACATGTTCGCCACATTTAGCAGAAACCAGAATTGCAATTGCAGATATTTTGAAGCGGCACCCAAATCTCAAGCAAATTTCTGTAGAGGCATTGCTTCCTGGCAATCTACACAATGCCACAACCAATGGTGCGTTAACGCTCTGGACGCATCGACATGCCACAGATTCAATGTTTCTCGCTCTTTTTGAGAAAATCTCTTAGGCTAATTTCATGACATCAGAAGTGCGGATAACGCCGAGTATTTTGAATGCGAATTTTGAAGACCTTGAAAATGAAATTTCTCGAATTGCACAGGTCTCCGACCTCTTACACCTTGACGTTATGGACAATGTATTTGTTCCGAATTTCACCTTTGATTTTGCTTCGGCAAGCGCACTGATTGGTAAGAGCGAGATTCCCGTTGATGCCCATTTGATGGTTGCAGATGTAGATTTAATTGCACCGCAATACGCCCAAATCGGTTGTGCCAGTGTCACAATCCATGCTGAAGCAACCAAAGATATAACACGCACCTTGAAAGAAATTCGCGGCGCCGGAGCGAGATCAGGTTTGGCGTTAAAACCGGCTACGAAATTTCATGACTACATTCGTTACATCGACGATGTAGATATGTTTTTAGTAATGACCGTAGAACCTGGAT
Organism: Actinomycetota bacterium; assembly: GCA_009699795.1. Classification (GTDB taxonomy): domain Bacteria; phylum Actinomycetota; class Actinomycetes; order Nanopelagicales; family Nanopelagicaceae; genus Planktophila. The sequence goes on from WLNK01000004.1 coordinate 23,636, forward strand.
TTGGCGGTCAAAAATTCATGGCCGAAATGTTGCCAAAAATTTCCGAAATTAGAGCCGCCGTTGGCGATCGACCCATTTGGTTGCAAGTAGACGGTGGAATTTCCGAATCTACAATCGCCATGGCCTGCGAAGCTGGGGCCGATACTTTTGTTGCCGGAAGTGCTGTATTTAATTCCGAAGACCCGGCGCAAATGGTGCGTTCACTGCGCGCTTTAGCGCAGGCTGTGCAAAAATAAGCCACACGTTGTTCCGGGGGTCGGTGTAATTCCGAACCGGTGGTTAAAGTCCACGACCCGTTAGAAGCCATCTAACGGTTGATTTGGTGAAATTCCAAGACCGACAGTTAAAGTCTGGATAAAGGAACAAAACATCAGAGCATTGGGTTCTTCTATGCTGCTTTTGTTTTGATCAAACGTCCACGGAACCTTTAATCGAAAGGTTCATCAATATGTCAATACTTCAATGGTTTTTTGAAGCAACGATTAATTTCGGCTCAAAAACTCTAGCTGTTCGAGAAATAGTCGGCGGAGTTCTGGGTATAACAAGTGCTTTCCTTGGTATGAAAAGGCTCGTATTAGCTTGGCCAATTGGAATTATTGCCGATGGTTTACTCTTCACAGTTTTCCTTGGCGCTGTATTCTCTTTTGGAGATTCTGCTCAGCATGCAAATTTCTATGGACAGGCAGGACGAAATCTTCTCCTGATCATCGTCAGTATTTATGGGTGGGTGCGATGGGCTGCACATAAGAGAAACGGTGGAGCTTCTACGCCTGCAGTAAATCCTCGATGGACCACCACTAAAGAGAAAATGGTTTTGATTCCTGCGATTGCTATTTTCTATCTTGCCTCCTATCAGCTATTCAAGGCTCTTGGAGAGTCTGGAACATGGCTCCTAGTTGATACATGGATTTTCACAGGTACCGCTCTGGCCACTTTTGGCATGAGTCGAGGTTACGTAGAGTTTTGGCTCGTTTGGGTAGCAGTTGATTTAGTTGGAGTGCCTTTTGCTTTCAGCAATGGTTACTACCCAACTGGAACTCTTTACGCGCTCTATCTTCCATTCGTGATCTGGGGCTTCTTCTCATGGCTGCGAATTCAAAATAGCGAGAAGAAAGAAGCGCGCGTCTAGTAAACTTCGCCACATGAAGTCTTTCGATTCACTCTGGGCCGAACTTGCTGAGATAGCGATTTCACGCCCAGAGGGATCGGGGACGGTGGCAGCCCTTGATGCGGGTGTGCACGCGATTGGAAAAAAGATAATCGAAGAGGCTGGTGAGGTTTGGTTGGCCGCTGAGCATGAGAGCGCGCAGGCGCTAGCCGAAGAAATCAGTCAACTTATTTATCATCTTCAAACTTTGATGCTGGCACGCGGACTTAAGCCAGAAGATGTTTACAAATTCCTTTAGCGCACATTTATAGAGAAGAGATAGAAATGCTACGAATCGCAGTTCCCAATAAAGGTTCACTTGCAGAAGCATCGATATCGATTCTTAAAGAAGCTGGTTATCAGCAACGCACAGATTCTCGAGATTTAGCGCTTACCGATCTAGGGAACTCTGTTGAGTTCTACTATCTTCGCCCTCGTGATATCGCAATTTATGTTGGATCAGGGGAGTTAGAGGCCGGTATTACTGGTCGAGATTTGCTTATTGACTCAGGAGCAGATGCAGAGGAGATTCTCTCTTTAGATTTTGGTTCCTCTACTTTTCGCTTTGCAGGACCAACGGCAGCGAAATTTTCCGTTAAAGATATTTCAGGTAAACGCGTTGCAACGGCCTATCCGGGTCTCGTTGAAAAACACCTAAAGAGCCTTAATATAAATTCATCAATCGTTAGACTCGACGGAGCGGTCGAGAGCAGCGTACGTCTTGGGGTAGCAGACTTAATTGCTGATGTTGTCAGTACTGGTAATACTCTGCGCCAAGCTGGATTAGAAATATTCGGAGAGCCAATACTTACGAGTGAAGCAATTCTTATCAAAGGACGCGGAGTTGTTTTACCACCTGAACTTAATATTTTGATGCGTCGCTTGCAGGGCGTTGTTACTGCGAGGCAGTTTGTATTGCTTGATTATGATGTGCCGAAAGCGCAATTGGAACAAGCTTGCGCGATAACACCGGGACTTGAATCGCCCACTATTTCGCCATTGCAGAAAGAAGATTGGGTGGCCGTTCGAGCCATGGTCTTGCGTACTGACACCAATCGCGTGATGGATGAACTTTGGGCCCTTGGAGCCCGTGGAATTCTGGTGGCAGATATCCACGCTTGCAGACTTTAGAGTTATCTAATAGTTGTAGAACCAGCTTCTTCAACATCCTCGCGCGATATACCTAAGAGATAAAGAACCGAATCTAGATAGGGAGCATTTAGCGTGCTATCAGCAGCGGCTTGCACCGCAGGTTTGGCATTGAAGGCAATTCCAAGACCTGCCAAAGAAATCATGTCAAGGTCATTTGCTCCGTCACCTATTGCAATCGTCTGAGCTATTTCTATTCCATGCTCTGCTGCAAATTCACGAAGTGCGGTTGCTTTGGCCGCACGATCAATAATTGGGCCTGTCAGTCCGCCGGTGAGTTTGCCATCTCTTATTTCGAGATTATTGGCACGATAGTGCTGGATGCCTAAATCCTTCAAAATTGGTTCGATTACTGATGTAAATCCACCCGAAACAACAGCGACATGATGGCCCAATTTCTGCAGAGTCTTAACAAGGGTCCGCGCACCGGGCGTTAGAAGAATTTCATTGCGAACTTCATCCAAAACGCTTTCGGGTAAGCCTTTGAGCAGCGCAACTCTTTGCCGCAGGCTTGCCTCGAAATCTAATTCACCTCGCATCGCTGATTCGGTTATTGCGGCTACCGCAGTTGCTACACCGGCTTTTGCTCCAAGTAGTTCAATAACTTCTTGTTGTATAAGAGTTGAGTCAACATCCATCACTACAAGCTTGACCGCAAAACGCATCAAACCGCCGGGGGAGACTGCTATATCTACGCCGCTTTGCGCTGAGACTACAGCTAGTGATTTGCGTAAAGCCGTCGCGTTCGTTCCAGAGACAACAAACTCTATTGCGGTAACAGGATAGCTAGCTGTGCGATGTATACGCTCGATATTTCCCGATTCCTTAGCGATAATTGTTGCTATTTTTGCGATGGATCCTGGTATCAATGGGTTACCAATTGCAACGACATGAATGAGTCCGCTCTTGGCCGCAATTGAAGCGGGTGAATTATTTTCAAACGATGAAGCGATATCTATTCCCAACCTGTTTGCGCATTCATTTAAATCTTCTTCAATCGACTTCGCGTGTGCAGGATTTAGAGAAATCAATATAGTTAGGATTAAGCGGTCTCGGATTACGACTTGTTCAATATCTACGACGTTGACTTGAAAAGGTTCGAGCGCTTCAAATATCGCGCTAGTTATCCCTGGCGTATCGAGTCCAGAAACAAGTATCAAGCC
>WLNK01000040.1 GCA_009699795.1 Actinomycetota bacterium
CGCAGTCGCATCTCTTGTGATTAGCATTATTGGCATGGTCACCGAATACGAGAAGCCACTTCCATAAAAAATCTTGCAACAAAGCTTGCACCTGCTGGCTTTGTACTTTTATGGAGCACCGGATTTATCGGCGTCAAGTACGGAATCCCATACTCTTCACCACTAATTTTTGTAGCCCTTCGAATGGTTATTGCCGCGCTCTTGTTAGCGCTCATTACGGTGATCGTCGCAAGAGACTTTCCGCATGACATTTCATCGATTCTTAAATCGAGTGCAATTGGCGTAACCCTTCATGGAGCATACCTAGGCGGTTGTTTCTATTCAGTAAGCAAGGGGATGAGTGCGGGAATCGTTGCTCTCATTGTTTGCTTGCAGCCGGTGGTCGTCAGTATCGCCGCGAGTTATTTCTTAAAAGAAAAGCTGCGAGCAAGATCGGTTCTGGGCTTGGCACTTGGTCTCATTGGTGTCATTACGGTATTAATTCCACGTATTAGCGGTGCTGACAAGCTTTCAAATATATCTATAGCCACAGCCTTTATTGCTCTCATCGGAGGATCAAGTGGCACGCTATTACAGAAGAAGTTCGCTGCTGAAATTCCAATGCTCGCTGGCGCTACTTATCAATATGCTGCAACTGCAGTTGTCATTGGTTCTATAGCGCTTTTTAGTGAGCCCATTTTTATTGACTGGACGCCACAATTTCTTTTTGCTCTTTTATGGCTCGTCTTTGCGCTCTCGCTGGGTGCGATTCTCTTACTTTTCTTCCTTCTAAAATCTGGAACCGCAGCCGAGGTTTCATCCCTTTACTACTTAGTTCCGGCCGTTACAGCTTTCATGGCATATCTACTCTTTGATGAAAAGATTTCACCTATTACGGCGCTCGGTACATTCATTGCTGTAGTTGGAGTATGGCTCGTAACGGGTAAGAAAAACGCCCCTAAGAGATAATTCTCAGGGGCGTTTACCTTAATAAACTAGCTTCTAATGGTGCTCAATCTCTTTGAGATCTTCAACAGAGACTTTTGGAACAGCTTCTGCGTTCGCTTTACTAATACGTGCGCGGATCTTGTTCTTGATAACTCCGGGACGTCTAACGCCGCGTGAATCCACTTCTTCTAGGGCAAGTGGTGGATTTTGCTCATGTTGAGTTAGTAGCCATGCCTTTTCAGGTGAGATTGGTTCGTGGACTTCAACGAATTCACCGCTAGGCATGCGAAGTAGTCGACCTGTTTCGCGTCCATGCAAGACTAGATCTCGATCAGCGCGTTGCAGCGATAGGCAGAGTCGCTTTGTCACAATAAATGCAATTGGTGGCAGAACAAATATCGCAATGCGTGAGAACCACATGATCTGATTAATTGTCAGATGGAAATTGGTTGCGATGATGTCGTTACCGCCGTTGAGGAGTGCAACAATCATGAAAGTTAATGACATAACACCAAGGGCCGTACGGTTTGGTGCATTGCGTGGACGATCCAATAGATGGTGCTCGCGCTTATCACCAGTAACCCATGATTCAATAAATGGATAGAGAGCCATTCCGGTAAAAAGAATTCCAGGGACAATCAATCCTGGAATCAAAATATTCCACGAGATCGTGTGACCAAATGCGTGAGTTTCAAGCGGAGGAGACATACGAACAAGTCCATCGAGCCATCCCATGTACCAGTCGGGTTGCGAACCAGCAGAGATTTGTCCGGGCGTATATGGACCGTATAACCAAATCGGGTTAATGGATGCAACAGCGCCAAGGAAGGCAGTAATTCCAAATACGATGAAGAAGAATCCGCCAGCTTTCGCCATGTAAACAGGCATTAATGGGTAACCGACAACATTCTTCTCGGTGCGACCTGGACCTGGATATTGGGTGTGCTTTTGATACCAGACCAACATTAAGTGGACTGTAATGAGAGCTAAGAAAATACCTGGAAGCAGAAGTACGTGCACTGTGTAAATACGCGGAATAAATGACTCACCAGGAAAAGCGCCGCCAAATGCGAAAAACGCTAAGTAAGAACCAACAAGGGGGAGGGCTTGAATGATTGCTTCAGCGATACGAATACCTGTTCCTGAAAGAAGATCGTCAGGGAGTGAGTAACCCAAAAATCCTTCAACAATTCCTAAAGTAAGTAACCCGACTCCGATAATCCAGTTAAATTCACGTGGCTTGCGGAAAGCGCCAGTGAAGTAAACGCGGAGCAAGTGCACAACGATTGCTGCCATAAAGATAAGTGCAGCCCAGTGGTGAATCTGGCGCATAAGCAAACCACCGCGTACTTCAAATGAGATGTGCAGAGTTGAGGCATAAGCCGCAGACATCTTTAAACCTTCCAGAGGTGCGTATCCACCTTCATAAACAACTTCGCGTTGAGAAGGATCAAACCAGAAAGTTAAAAAAGTTCCGGATAGAAGCAAAATTATGAATGAGTAAAGTGCGATTTCACCAAGCATAAATGACCAGTGATCTGGAAAGACCTTAGTGAGATTCTTCTTCATCCATTTGGCCGCACCTGTGCGGTCATCTACGTATGAAGCTACATTGCCTGCAATTCGCTCGCGTGCTGTCATGATGATCTCTCCCAGAAGCTAGGTCCAACAGGTTCGGTAAATGGCGCTTTTGCGACGAGGTAACCATCTGCATCAATAGTGATTGCGAGTTGTGGAAGCGGTCTTGCTGCTGGTCCAAAGATTACTTTTGCAGCGCGGGTTACATCGAAAGTTGATTGGTGACATGGGCAGAGCAGATGCTTTGTCTGCTGTTCGTAGAGAGCTACAGCGCAACCCATATGCGAACAAATCTTTGAAAAAGCGATGATGCCTTCATGAGTCCATGAAAGGCGTTCGGCATCTAGATTGAATTCTTCAGGGCGTAGACGAATGAGCAGAACCGCATCTTTTCCAATGTTATTAAGAGTGCGCTTCTCGCCGGATGCAAGTTCTGGAAGCGTTTGGGCTACTGCACCAACTTCAAGATCTTCCGGACGAATTGGGCGATCACCAGGATCTGTAACGAGTCTTGTTCCAGCCTTCCATGACGTCTTTGTTAAGTCGTCCTTTGGAAGAGGTCCTAAATCACGAAGCAATAGAAGTGGAGAAATTCCTACTAGTCCAAGTGAAAGTCCGAGCGAACGCTTGATAAGTGAACGACGGCCAAGACCTGCTTGACCTGCCCGATCTTTAACCGTTGCTACAAAGTCAGCGCGATCTTCGTCGGGTGAGCGAAATTCATGACGCTCTGCAACTACTTCTTCGTCAGGCATAAGAGTTCTAGCCCATTGAATTGCACCCATTCCGATAAAGAAGAGTGAAGCAGCAAGACCGAGTCCAAGAAAAAGTTGATAAGCATTGGTATTGCCGAGCACAGGTAAGTAAATAAAAGTGTCTTCAGAGATAAAAAAGAAAGTTGAGATCAGAAGAATTGTTCCAAGAGCAGAGAGCAAGAAGAGAATTGCAACTTGTCTTTCCGCTTTCTTTGCAGCCTTTGGATCGGTATCCGCGGCGCGATGAACGTGCGCTGGAAGACCAGGATCTTTAATGGCTTCGATTTCCATAGACATTTTGCTATCTCGCCTTCGTTGCCAACCAGACTGCAACACCGATGAGCAGTCCGAGTCCAAGTGTCCAAACAAGTAAGCCTTCAGTTACTGGTCCAACTCGACCAAGGGATGCTCCACCCAACTGCGGTTCAGCTTCAGCAGCTTTTATCCATTTAATAATTGAAAGTTTTTCTTGCGGTGTAATTGTTTTATCTGAAAAAACAGGCATTGACTGTGGACCAGTGATCATCGCTTCGTATATGTGCTTTGCCTCTACGCCCATAAGAGTTGGCGCGTACTTACCCTGAGTGAGTGCGCCACCTTGTGCTGCGAAGTTATGACACATTGCGCAGTTAGTGCGAAATAGTTCGCCGCCTTCGGCTGCACTGCCATCGCGTTCGTAATTTAATGTGGCAGCTTCTGGGATTTCTGGTCCCGGTGCAAGGGAGGCAACATATAAAGCAAGGGCTTGGACTTGCTCTTCGTTGTAAACAGGCTTCTTGCGCATTGCCTGTGTACTCATGTCAGCCATTGGCATGCGACCAGTTCCGACTTGGAAATCAACTGAAGCGGCTCCAACACCTACTAGAGATGGCGCGATCGCTCCACCTTCAGCGTTTAACCCATGACACGAAGAGCAACCCTTTAGAAAAAGTTGCTTACCTTCTTCAATGGCTGCAGTTCGAGCTTCAGCAGTGAGCGCTGGAGTAGTTGTTGCGTCAGCAATTTGAAAAGTTGTACCGATGGTGAAAAGAGCAAAAAGAAGCAAGAGTGGACCCGCCGCTTTATGTCGGCGAAAACGAGATAGACGCTTCACTTATTTCCTTTCACTTAATCAAATAAATTGCCGAGAAGAGAGCGATCCAAACAACATCCACAAAGTGCCAGTAGTAAGAGACCACAATGGCTGTTGTTGCTTGTTGATGTGTAAATCTGCGCGCCTTAGCGACGCGAACCAAAACAATAAGGAATGCGATGAGCCCGCCAGTTACGTGCAGACCATGGAATCCAGTTGCAATGTAGAAAACTGAACCGTATGCGGCTGAAGAAAGTGTGAGGCCTTCGACAGTCAGCGATGCGTACTCGTAGATCTGACCCGCAATAAAGAAAGCACCCATAAGAAATGTGAGGGCAAACCATTCGCGCATGCCCCAAGATTTCATTTTGAATATTGACCCGGTCCGCTTGGCTTGAAAACGCTCGGCTGCAAAAACTCCGAACTGGCAAGTTACCGAAGATAAGACCAAAACTGTTGTGTTAATTGCCGCGAATTTAATGTTTAAGATTTCCGTTGAGAGCGCCCAAATAGATGGACCTTGCACTGCACGCGTTGTGAAATACATTGCGAATAGCGCGGCGAAAAACATAAGTTCACTTGATAGCCAAACAATTGTTCCTACGGCGACCAGGTTAGGTCGGGAAATCTTGTGCGGGCTGGCAATGCTGGCGCTGGTCATGCGGGTAAGTATTCCCGAAAATGCCCTCAAAGGCCTATTTGTGCCCTCCTCGGAGGCGTCAATTTCTAAGCAATCTGGGGTGAAACGGGTCACTTGTAAAGGCGTTTTTGTAGGGTAGAAAAATCGTTCAGATATTTGAAAACTCTTGATTAGACTTACCGCCATGGACCAGACCCGCAAGTTATCAATCGTCGTTTACTCCGATGATTCTTCTGTGCGTAAGGCAATCGTTGGCGCTCTCGGAAAGCGAGTTGCAGGGGATTTGCAAGAACATGTAGTTCATGAGTTTGCAACTGGACCTGCCTTGCGTCAATTCGTAGACCGCAAAAGTGTTGACGGCAATTTCAAGGCGGACATTTTTATCCTTGATGGTGAAGCGGTACCAGAAGGTGGGATGGGTGTAGCTCGTCAATTAAAAGACGAAGTATTTAATTGCCCTCCGATTCTCCTTATTACTGGTCGCCCGCAAGATGCATGGCTTGCTGCTTGGTCTCGCGCAGAGGCAAGCGTTAGCCATCCAGTTGATCCATTTACTTTGGCAAATACCGTTGCGGATTTATTGCGCTCTTCAACTATTGCAAACGTTTAATTTCGAACGGGCTTACTCATGACTTGGGGCGCTTATATCGAACGCCTAAATTCGGGGCTTGACCTCGATCCCACGCAAGTGCAAGAAGTAATGTCAACGATTCTCGAGGGCAAGGCTGAAACCGAAAGTGTTAAAGAATTTCTCTTAGCGCTAAAGGCAAAAGGCGAAACTTCAGAAGAAGTGGGCGCATTCGTAGCCGAGATGTATCGCCATAGCGCACCTATATCAATTAATGAGCGTGCAGTAGATACGGTTGGCACCGGAGGCGACGGAACTCACACAATAAATATTTCTACAACCGCAGCGATTATCGCCGCCGCAGCAGGTTCAAAAGTAGTAAAACATGGAAATCGTGCCGCAAGTTCAAAGTCAGGTGCTGGCGATTTATTGGAAGCTCTTGGTGTTGCAATCAATCTCGATGGCAAAGGAGTTGAGCGAACTTTTAAGGAACTGGGGATCGGTTTTTGTTTTGCACCAAAATTTCACCCAGCGATGAGATTTGCTGCGCCAGCGAGAAAAGAACTTGGAGTTCCCACGGTATTTAACATTCTCGGACCACTGGCCAACCCTGCCAAACCTAAAGCCGCCGCTATCGGTGTGGCCAATGATCGTATGCATCTAGTGATGGCACAGGTATTAAGTGATCGGGGAGTAGATGGTTTTGTTTTCCGTGGAGATGATGGTCTTGATGAGATAACTCTGGCCACAACCACTTCCGTGTTGACTATAGGAAATGGAGAAATTTCCAGCGATCGAATTGATGCCAAAGACTTTTCATTAGCAAATGCACCGATTTCAGCCCTTGTCGGGGGAGATGCCAATGAGAATGCAGCAGTAACTCGAGCAATTTTTGCTGGAGAGCGCGGTGCGCCACGTGATGCCGTACTTCTAAATGCCGCCGCTGCGATAGCTGCATTCGACAAAGAGGATTCTTTATCCCTGCATCAAAGAATTGAAAGGGCGTTAATCAAAGCAACTACCGCCATTGATTCAGGAGCGAGCAATTCTCTGCTTGAGAAATGGATTTCCTTAACTCAGAAGATTGCTGCAGAAGAAAGTATTTAATTAACGCTTCGGTAACCGTAAGCATCGGCCTCGGCGAGTGTTTCCTTGAACGGCTTTACATCTTGGGCCGTTGCAAATGATTTGATATTTTGCGCAGCCGTTGCAACACCGAGTTTGAGACATTCTTGGACGCCCCATCCTTCGTGAAGTCCATATACAACTCCGGAGGCGAATGCATCCCCGGCTCCAGTTGTTCCCTTTATGTCACTTGTTGGAACTTTTACCGAGCCCTGTCGCCACGTCATACCAGTGGCATCTGCTGCCACCGCACCCGCTGGACTATGAATAACAGCAAGTTTGGAAACGCCGCGTTTGATAATTTCTTTAACTATATTTTCCAACAGAATCCAGTCTACTTTCGCATCGGCGCCATCAACTTTCGCGGGCATGTCAACTAGCGAACCTGCTTCTGATTCATTCACAATAATCGATGAGAGATACGGCAAACACGGAAGCACTAGCTCTTTCTCTATCTCTGCATCGAGATGCACCATTTCAAGATTGGTTTCGATTCCTAATTCTCGAGCTCGTTTCAATATTTTTACCCACTGACTTGGCCCTCCGGGTTGATGACTGTCAGCTTTCTTATGGATTCCCGGTGCGCCAACATGCAAAATACGAGGACTAGAGAGAGTCAGATCGATTGAATCAAGATCTAAATCATTATTTGATCCCGGGTGATGAAAAAATGTTCGACGTCCATTTGCATTTAGAGTCATTGCATCTGTGAAGCAGGTCAAACTATTAAGGCTCTTCTGCATTCGTGAATTCTTTACACCTATAGCCGATGTTCGTTGAAGGATGTACTCACCATTTGAGTCATTTCCAACACAGCCGATAGCTTCGACCTCAAGGGATGGATCGAGCTGGCGAAGATCAAAAGCGATATTTAAACCAGGTCCACCGTTACTAAATGTAACTTCATCAATGATGACCAACTCTTCCAAAACTGGAAGTCGATCAATTTTTTTCGCGTAGTCAACGGTTATTGTGCCGACGCAAAGGATTCCCTTATTCATTATTCACCGAGGAGAATTTTGTCCGTAATTTTAAGATCGGCAGTGAGAGAGCGAATCGAAGGTATCTGTTTCTTTGCAAGTGCTGCGTGGTAATCCTCAACAGCTTGCTCAGGAGTCAATTTGCCTTCAATAACTGGACGGAAAAGTCGCACAATATCTGTCTGGGATTCGGCTCTTTGAATCTTGCGACCAAAGATTGCAACGCGTGATCCTGCTTGCTCAGCGCGATGCAAAAGTTCGAATGTGTCACGAGTCGTTCCGGATGAGCCGCCCAGGATGCCAACAGTCAGCGATGAATCGTGCTCTGAAAGTTCTCGAAGATTATTAAATCCGTTATAAGCAACTTTTAGAAAAAGAGGACGTTCTTCTTCGGTGACACCAGCAAGAGTTCGGATAATGTGATCGTTAACGAAACTTCCATAATCACTTTCACGTAGATTTACGGGAGCGTTTGGATTGAATACTTCCATGAAATGGCGAATTCCAAGTTCAGCAGATTCGATTCGAAAGCGCTTGTAATCCTCCAGCGTACGAAGATCGTGCTCAACGTCGTTATTGAAGGTAAGTGAGTACAGAGCTAAATCAGAAAATTTGCGAACTTTTTTAAGATTTACCGAACTAAATGGAAGTGACTTTGTAGCTGGGTAACGCGTTCCGCGCTGACTCCAGATATCGCTTGCATCATTGCCGCGAAAACCTAAAGTTATTTTCTTTGAGTTTCCAGGCTTCTTAGCAAGTGCCTCGGCATTTGAAACTGAAGTGAGCATAATGTCGAGTTCGCCTTGCTCGATGAGAGTTTGCATCTGTGCAATGTATTCCTGGCGGGTGCGATAAACGCCAGGTCCTGAGGAACCGAAATCTTTTCCGGAGTAAGTTGCTGGAGCTTGCAAACCAAATGCCATGTCAGCATCCTTGGCATCAGCAATAATGAAGTC
>WLNK01000041.1 GCA_009699795.1 Actinomycetota bacterium
CGAGCAACGACATTTGAAACACCAAAAGTTTCACGCGCAACTCTTGCTGCCAGAATATTTGAATTATCGCCATTACTTACCGCGGCAAATGCTGTCGCAGTTTCAATCCCAGCTTCGATGAGCGTGTCACGGTCAAAGCCAATTCCTGCAACGGTACGACCTTTGAAATCTGGGCCAAGTCTGCGAAATGATTCTCTTGATTGATCGATTACAGCCACTGAATGACCGGAAGCTTCGAGTTCTTGGGCCAAAGACGAACCAACTCGACCGCATCCCATAATGACTACGTGCACAAGGAAGAACTTACACCCTTAGGCTTATCTACATGGCAAAGGATGCGAGAGCGAGTCTGCAAGTAGGCGAAAAGTTCCGCGTAAAGATTGAAAAAATTGCCCATGGTGGCCACTTCATCGCCCGACATGAAGGGGCAGTGATTTTCGTCCGTCATGCAATTCCGGATGAAGAAGTAATGATCGAAATTACAAGCGTGGGTTCGAGTTTTAATCGCGGTGATGTAGTTGAAGTAATTACACCGTCACCAGATCGGGTGGCCGCTCCGTGTGTCTATGCAAAACGAGATGGTTGTGGTGGATGCGACTTTCAGCACATTTCAATTCAAAGACAGAGATCGCTTAAGGGCGATGTAATCAAAGAACAATTTGCTCGTATCGCAAAAATTGATGTAGATATTGAAGTCCAGGAGGTCTCGCCAGCACTTGGTTGGCGTACCCGTTTCACATCGGTTACAACCCGAAATGGTGCGCTTGGTTTTTATGCAGCACGTAGCCATAAAGTTATTCCAGTTGATGATTGTCGCGTGCTGGTTCGTGAAGCTAATTATTCAGAGCTTTCAAAGAAGCGGTGGCAAGGTGATCTACGGGTAGAAGTATCGGTTTCAAATACGGGGGAGCGCACAATTGCAACGGCCAATTCTCGCGAAGAAGGCGCAGCTACAGTCATTGAGGGACCAGAAGTTGGACATTACAAGATCGGCGCGCGCCAATTGGAAGTTAGCCAACGATCATTTTGGCAGAGCAATGCTGCTGCCCCCGATGTTCTCATTGCAGCTGTGTTAGAAAGCGTTCAACCAAAACCAGAGGAGCACTTTTTAGATCTATATGGAGGTGTTGGTTTATTTACCTCTGCCCTTATCGAAACTCTCGGCTCAGAAAGTCATATTCATCTTGTCGAAGGTAGTAAGAGTGCAACATCAGATGCAGCTAGAAATTTTGTAAATAATCCAAATGTAAAAATCCATACGGGTGATGTTGCAAGAATTTTGCCGCGATTTTCCAGAGCAGATGTCATCATTCTTGATCCGCCACGTGAAGGAGCCGGTCTTGAGGTAGTTAAGCAGATGGTTGCCCTTGACCCTCGAGCGATTCTTTACATTGCTTGCGATCCTGCCGCACTTGCACGTGACGCTTCATATTTAATCCAGGAGGGATATGTGATGCGCACCCTTCGTTCGTATGACCTATTTCCCATGACTCATCACATCGAATCTGTTGCCTTGTTCGAACCCAATAAGGTATCTTGACGTCAAGATAAAAGTGCCGATGATGCACTTAATAAGGAAAGCGACGCGATGAGCAAGAATTCACTTGGTGCCAAGAAGAGCCTGAAAGTAGGTTCAGAAGAATTTGAAATTTTTGACATCTCTAAAATTGAAGGTGCATCAACTCTGCCGTTCTCGCTTAAAGTTTTACTCGAAAATTTACTTCGCACTGAAGATGGCGCAAACATCACCGCAGAACACATCAAAGCCCTTGCATCTTGGGATCCATCAGTAGAGCCTGATACGGAAATTCAATTCACACCAGCTCGAGTTGTGATGCAAGATTTCACCGGCGTTCCATGCGTAGTGGATCTAGCGACTATGCGCGAAGCTATTGTGGATCTCGGGGGAGATGCAGCAAAGGTAAACCCCCTTGCACCCGCCGAACTTGTAATCGATCACTCCGTAATCGCTGATTTCTTCGGTACCAATACATCTTTTGAACAAAATACTGATGTTGAGTACGAACGTAACCGCGAGCGTTATCGCTTCCTTCGATGGGGTCAGGGGGCATTCGATGAATTTAAAGTCGTCCCACCAGGAACCGGAATTGTTCACCAAGTAAATATTGAATTCCTCGCGCGAGTAATAATGACTCGCAAGGTTGACGGAGTTTTACGCGCTTATCCCGATACCGTTGTGGGAACAGATTCACATACAACCATGGTCAACGGCCTTGGCGTTCTTGGTTGGGGCGTTGGTGGAATTGAGGCAGAAGCAGCACTTCTTGGCCAGCCAGTTTCAATGCTGATTCCTCGTGTTGTTGGTTTTAAGTTAAGCGGGGCACTTCCCGTGGGAACAACTGCAACGGATATGGCTCTGACTATTACTGAAATTCTTAGAAAGCATGGCGTTGTTGGAAAGTTTGTTGAGTTTTATGGTCCCGGTGTTGTCTCTGTACCGATGGCTAATCGCACAACTATTGGAAATATGAGTCCAGAGTACGGTTCAACGTGCGCAATCTTTCCTATTGATGAAGAAGTTTTGCGTTACCTTCGCTTAACAGGTCGAAGTGAATCTCAGGTCGCACTAGTAGAGCAGTATGCAAAAGCCCAAGGAATGTGGCACGACCCATCTCATTCTCCACGTTATTCAGAACATATTGAACTAGACCTCTCGACAGTGGTGCCATCAATTTCTGGACCAAAGCGACCACAAGATCGCATCTCACTAAGTGCGTCTAAGAGTTCATTTGAAAAAATTCTTCCTACATACTTCACAGATAAAACTGGAAAAGGTTCTTATCCTGTCCATGTTGGCGCAAAAGAGACCACTATTAAAAATGGTGATGTTGTCATTGCTTCCATTACCTCGTGTACCAACACATCAAATCCATCTGTGATGATTGGCGCGGCACTTCTAGCTAAGAAAGCGGTAGAGCGCGGTCTGACTTCAAAGCCTTGGGTGAAAACCACTCTTGCACCGGGATCAAAAGTTGTCACCGATTACTACGATCGCGCTGGATTAACTAAGTACATGGAAGAGCTTGGATTTAACTTAGTTGGATATGGATGCGTCACTTGTATCGGCAACTCAGGTCCACTTCCAATCGAGATTAGCAAAGCAGTCAATGAAAATGATCTCGCTGTGACCGCCGTGCTTTCGGGAAATAGAAACTTCGAAGGTCGAATTAGTCCTGATGTAAAAATGAATTATTTGGCATCCCCACCACTTGTAGTTGCATATGCGCTGGCGGGTTCTATGAACCACGACTTTGAAAAAGATTCACTAGGAAACGACAAGGATGGCAATCCAGTTCTACTTAAAGATATCTGGCCAACCGAGGCGGAGATTCAATCTGTAATCGATTCTTCAATTTCATCCGAGATGTTTACGAAGGATTACGCAACGGTATTTGATGGTGATCACCGCTGGAAGTCACTTGATACTCCTACAGGAAACACTTTTGAATGGGATCCAAAATCTACCTACGTGCGTAAGCCACCATATTTTGATGCCATGCCAGCACAACCAAAGCCGGTGACTGATATTTCTGGCGCACGAGTTCTGGCGATTCTTGGTGACTCGGTTACTACAGATCACATCTCTCCTGCTGGAAATATCAAAGCGGATTCTCCTGCTGGAAAATATTTAGAGGCGCACGGAGTAGATCGTAAGGATTTCAATTCTTATGGATCGCGTCGCGGAAACCATGAAGTGATGATTCGTGGAACTTTTGCAAATATTCGACTCAAGAATTTGCTTCTCGATGGAGTTGAAGGTGGTTTCACCCGCAACTATTTAGACGGTGGCGCACAAGCAACTATTTATGATGCATCTATTGCTTACCAAGCTGCAGGAGTTCCACTAGTTATCATGGCTGGCAAAGAATATGGATCTGGTTCTTCTCGTGACTGGGCAGCAAAAGGAACGGCGCTTCTTGGAGTTCGTGCAGTCATCGCTGAAAGTTTTGAACGAATTCACCGTTCTAATCTCATCGGCATGGGCGTTCTACCTTTGCAATTTAACGATGGAGAGAACGCTCAAAGTCTTGGATTAAAGGGAGATGAAACTTTTAACATTGAAGGAATTACTGCGCTCAATACTGGGGGAGTACCAAAGGAAGTAACGGTAGGTGCCAACGGCAAGACATTTACCGCCAAGGTAAGAATTGATACGCCAGGTGAGGCGGATTACTACCGTCACGGCGGAATCATGCAGTACGTGCTTCGATCTCTACTCGCGAACTAAGCGCCTGCAATCTAGACTGGCACCATGCTTGAATCCATCAAAGGCCCCGCCGATCTCAAGGGCCTAGACAGTGCGCAGTTGGCCACTCTCTCTGATGAGATTCGCCAGCTTCTTATCACCGCTGTCTCAAAGACCGGCGGACACCTAGGACCAAACCTTGGTGTTGTTGAATTGACGATTGCAATTCACCGAGTTTTTGATTCTCCAAAAGATGTAGTGCTCTTTGATACAGGGCACCAGTCATATGTCCACAAAATGCTTACCGGTCGCGCCAACCAATTTGAAACCCTTCGCCAACGCGGTGGACTTGCTGGTTACCCAAATCGCTCTGAAAGCGAACACGATGTAATTGAAAACTCTCACGCTTCGACAGCTCTTTCTTGGGCTGATGGAATTTCGCGCGCATTTACTCTTCAAGGCCAACAAGAACGAAGTGTTGTAGTTGTCGTCGGTGACGGCGCGCTCACTGGAGGAATGTCGTGGGAGGCGCTCAACAACATTGCAGCTTCTAAGGATCGAAATCTCATCATTATCGTTAACGACAATGAACGCTCATATTCACCAACAATCGGTGGAGTTGCAACATACCTATCGACACTACGTATGACAAAAGGATACGAACGCTTCTTAGATTGGGGTAAAGGCGTTCTAGAAAAAACCCCCGTAGTAGGCGCCCCAATTTTTGAAACTTTGCACGGGATGAAAAAGGGAATTAAGGACATCATCGCTCCGCAAGGAATGTTTGAAGACCTTGGACTTAAATATCTCGGCCCCATCGATGGTCACGATATTTCTGCAATGGAGCGCGCTCTTGAGACAGCAAAGAATTTCGGTCAACCAGTTCTCGTTCATGCAATTACAGAAAAAGGACGCGGTCATCAGCCAGCCGTTGAAGATACCGCCGAGAAATTTCACGCCGTTGGAATTGTCGATCCTGAAACAGGCGTACCGCTTTCAAAAGGCGTAAAGAGTTGGACAAAAGTATTTGGACAAGAGTTGGTGGAAATCGGTCGCGAACGCAGCGATGTAGTTGCAATCACCGCCGCGATGCTTGGACCGACAGGTTTAGATTTATTTGAAAAAGAATTCCCAGATCGCACCGTCGATGTTGGCATCGCAGAACAGCATGCTGTGACAAGTGCAGCAGGCATGGCCTTTGCAGGACTTCATCCAGTCGTTGCCGTTTACTCGACATTTTTAAATCGCGCGATTGATCAAGTTTTATTAGATGTTGCACTGCATAAAGCTGGAGTGACCTTTGTTCTTGACCGTGCTGGAATTACTGGAGATGACGGCCCTTCACATCACGGTATTTGGGATCTTGCAATCTCTGGAATTGTTCCGACCCTTTCAATTGGTGCGCCACGAGATCAATCAAGGTTAAAAGAAATTTTGCGAGAAGCCCTAGATATAAGTGATGCCCCAACGGTTCTTCGCTTTCCAAAGGGTGAAGTACATGCAGATATTCCAGCATTCGAGCGTCGCGATGGAATCGATGTTCTCTATCGCGGGGAAAGTGCAGATGTATTGCTTGTAAGTGTTGGCGCAATGGCTCCAATTGCGGTCGAGGCTGCATCAATGGCGTATCGAGAAGGCGTTGGCGTAACTGTTGTTGATCCACGTTGGGTAAAGCCTGTAAATCCTGCGCTTGTGACCATGGCACAGCGGTATAAAAGCGTCGTAGTCCTGGAAGATGGAATTAAACATGGTGGCATTGCAAGCTCAATCTCTGAACTCTTTAGGGAAGAAAACTTGAATGTTCCAATACATTCCATCGGAATCCCACTTACATTTATCGAGCATTCTAAGCGTCAAGAGATTTTTAATGACCTTGGTATAAATGCCCAGAGCATCGCTCGCAGTATTGTTGAATGGAATAGTTCACGAGAAGAGATGACTTTCGATGTTCGCGAAAATAGCGAACGAAATCAAAACCGCTAGTTAAGCAGCCGCTTTAACCTTTTCTACAGGTGCACTCTTTTGCGCTGAATTCCCAAGGTATGGGATAAGTAC
This sequence comes from Actinomycetota bacterium, assembly GCA_009699795.1. Lineage (GTDB taxonomy): Bacteria > Actinomycetota > Actinomycetes > Nanopelagicales > Nanopelagicaceae > Planktophila. The sequence goes on from WLNK01000041.1 coordinate 6,263, forward strand.
CGCTACGAGGTAGCAACCCCACACGATGAATTGCGTCCATGATGTTGTTGTATCAAAACCGATTACCCCACCAAGAACTGCTCCAAATACTGAGTCAGCTGCAATCCAATGAGTGACATCCCAAATAAAGAAATCGGCGCCTGGAAGCCAACCGAGTTCTTGGAATTCATGAATGCCATAAGAGAGAACACCCGCGGCTACAACAATGAGCGCAACGCCAGTGATGGTGAAAAATTTTGAAAGATTAAGTTTTACAGTGCGCTTATAGAGAAGTACGCCCAGAGTGATTGAAATTGCAAAACCCAAAACTAGTCCAAGGGTTGATTGGATTATTGCGTCCTCTGTTTTGAAATTCGAATAAATAAAGAGCGAAGTCTCAAGGCCCTCGCGAACAACTGCAAAGAATGCAACGAGACCTATAGCAAAAGGTCCGTTGGCAACTGCGTTATCCAACTTTCCATGCAGATCACTTCGCAAGCTTCGTGCAGTACGTTGCATCCAGAAGACCATCCACGTAACTAGCCCCACTGCAATAAATGATGATGTACCCGCAAAGATTTTCTCGCTGCGATCGCTAAGTTCAGATGAAGTAATGCTAAGTACAGCTCCGAGTCCAAGGCTGGCCGCAATCGCTATTGCCACACCGCTCCAAAGAGCTTTGAGGTGGGCTACTCGCTCTGAGCGAACGAGGTAGGCAACAAGAATTCCTACAATGAGACAGGCTTCCAAGCCTTCTCGTAGGGCGATAATCAAGGTGCTGAGCATGAGAGAAAGCCTAAAACGCCCTCCTTATTTACGCAACTTTTATGTTGCGTAATTCGTCACTCTTCGGTTTCTGGGGCGTCGACGCCGTCGGGAGTTGGCGTAATGAGAGGCTCATTTTCAAGGAGCGCGGCCTCCAGAAGCGGCGCAGCAATCTCAATCTGCCACTGGCGCACCCCAAGGGCGGCTAAGGCGCTGGAAACGTTGCCTATTGGCTTATTCCAGCAGATACGACGCACAGCCTCGGGGGAGATGAGGTTTTCAAGAGGGATTGCCAACTCCTTTGCGCGCTCATCTAAACGAGCCTTTGCGTGCGTTAAGGGCGCGTACTTATCTACAAAGCGCTCACGCCATATTTTTATTGGAGGAAGTGAATCTGAATGAGCCCTACCTTCTGGCCATTGATCTTCGGGCAGTGCTATCGCATCGGTAACAGTACTTATCCACGTCGCGGTGTTTTCAAACCACCGCGCTCGCAGCCCAATAGGGCGAAGGATTCTCTCCAAATCCTTTTTGGTAGCTAAAGGCTTGCTACCCGCAGCTAGAGCAATTTCAACGATTGCGGTATCAGAGAGCAAACGCCCCGGTGAAATATCAGCTTCTTGCGCCATCTGATTCCTAGTGGTCCAAAGCGCTCGCACCACCGCTAACTGATTTCGTTTTTTAACTTTATGCATGCCAGAGGTTCTGCGCCATGGATCGATTCGCGCAGGAGGGGGCGGTGCTAACAATATTGATTGGAATTCCTCTTCTACCCAAGCAAGCTTTTCTTGCGAGTTTAAAATTTCATACATTGCGTTGCGTAGTTCAACCAAGAGTTCAACATCAAGTGCGGCGTATGTAAGCCAATCTAAGGGGAGAGGCCTTTGGGACCAATCAACAGCGGAATGTTCTTTCGCTAGCGAAACTCCCATGAGTGACTCGAGAAGGGGGCCGAGCCCGACCCTTGGCAAACCAGCAATCCGTCCTGCTAATTCTGTATCAAAAAGTTTGGTTGGGTTGATTCCTAATTCGCGCAAACAAGGCAAATCTTGGGTACTTGCATGCAAAATAACTTCATCGCTCTGCAAAAGAGTATTGAGTTTTAGAAATAATTCGTGCCCGGGACCAAATGGAATCGGATCGATTAAGTGCAAGCCTCCATTTTCTCTCTTTATTTGAATCAGGTAGGCACGAGAGCTGTATTTATATCCTGATGCGCGCTCGGCATCAATGGCAAAGGGACCACTTCCGTTTTCTAAATTTGAAATAGCTTGCGTGAGCGCCTTCGTCGTATCAATAACGGGGGGAGTTCCACCGCTTGGTTGAAGTAAAGGAACAGCAGTGGGTAGAGATAAATCTTCGGCGAACTCTTCCGTTTTCTCTTCAGACATTGTTTAAATTTATTGGCCTGTATTAATTTCGCCGACGCGCTGATGAAAGTGAAGAAACTCCATCTTCAAGGGGTGGCAAACCAGCAAC
>WLNK01000042.1 GCA_009699795.1 Actinomycetota bacterium
GAACAGCGCGCAGTTAAAGATGCTGGTTATGCAGCTGGTGCTCGTAAGGTTTACATCATTGAAGAGCCAATGGCAGCAGCAATTGGCGCAGGCCTTCCAATTCACGAACCAACTGGAAACATGGTTGTAGATATTGGTGGAGGTACTACTGAAGTTGCGGTTATTTCACTCGGCGGAATAGTTACATCGCTATCAATTCGCGTTGGTGGAGACGAACTAGATCAATCGATTATTAACTGGGTAAAGCGCGAATTTTCACTTCTTCTTGGTGAGCGCACAGCAGAAGAAATCAAGATGGCCATTGGTTCTGCTTACCCACTTCAAGGTGAAAACGATGCAGAAATTCGCGGACGTGACCTTGCAACTGGTCTTCCAAAGACAATCATTGTTTCTGCTGCTGATATTCGTAAGGCTCTTGAAGAGCCTGTTAATGCAATCATCAATGCAGTAAAGAGCACACTTGATAAGACTCCACCAGAGCTTGCATCCGACCTTATGGATCGCGGAGTTGTTCTCACTGGTGGCGGAGCACTTCTTAAGGGTCTCGATGAGCGCCTACGTAAAGAAACTGGAATGCCAATTCACATTGCAGATCGTCCACTTGATGCAGTTGTAGAAGGTTCCGGTAAGTGCATTGAAGAGTTTGAGGTCCTTGAAAAGGTCTTGATCTCTGAGCCACGTCGATAAGTTTTCGATAAGGAATTAGTAGATGCGTTACGGCGGCGATAATCGCGGTCGCCTTTTACTTGTAATTCTTATAGTAACTTCGCTATTTCTAATCACCCTTGATCTTCGCGGAGTCCAGCTACTTGCAGGAATTCGAAGTGGTACTCAAAGTGCATTCTCGCCAATTCAAAAATTTGGCGCAAAGATTACTGCCCCTGGTCGAAATTTCTTTGGCGATGTTACTCACCTGGGCCGTACTCGTTCGCAGATTGAACGCCTTAAGGCTGAGAACGAAAACCTCAAAACAAAGTTAATTAATCGAAAAGCTGCCGATGCTGAATTAGATCAGTTGAAATCAACTCTGGATCTAGCGGGCAGAGCCGGCTACAAAGTTGTGGCAGCTCGTGTAATTGCACAAGGTTCAACAACATCATTTTCGCAAACAATCACAATTGATGCTGGAACAGTCGAGGGCATTCGCGATAACCAAACTGTAATTTGTGGACTTGGTCTAGTCGGTGTGATTAAGCAGGCCTATTCACATAGCGCACTTGTTCAACTTGCTTCAGATCCTGGTTTTAAAATTGGTGCGCGTATTGCAGGAAGTCAGCAAATCGGAATTTTAAATGGACAAGGTACTCGCACTGCACTTCTTCAACTTCTAGATAATGAATCGACAGTAAAAGAAGGCGATGTCATTCTTGCTCGAGGATCTCAGAACAACAGACCCTTTGTACCTGGTGTGCCAATCGGTGAAGTTATTTCCACAGATAATGCGGCTGGTTCTGTTACGCAGAGCGCAGACATCAAATTCTTTGCAAACTTTTCAAACGTAGGAATCGTAAGCGTTGTTGTTGGAACGCCATCTGGTGATCCGCGTGATGCGCTAGTTCCGCAAGCACCGCGGCCAACACCAGTACCGACGGTGACCGTTTATGCCTCTCCATCGCCATCAACGAGCGTCAAGCCATAAATGTTTCTTCGTAAGTTCGCAATCTCTGCGCCAATTTTTGTAATTATTTATATTCTGCAAGAAGCTTTTGTCAGCCAACTTCGCTTAACGGGTGGTGGCTTTTCACTCTTTCTTATTTTTACTCTTATTTGGTGTGCTCTCTCAGAACCTGAAGTAGGCGCGATGGTTGGCTTTGGCGCCGGGATTCTGATGGATCTTTCAGAGAGTTCTTCTGGCCCTATGGGGCAGTGGACTTTAATTATGATTCTTGCAGGCTTTGCAATTGCCTATCTGGGTTTTGGTGACAATAACTTTAGAAGCAGTCCAATTTCGCTCATTGTTCTGACGGTCATAGGTGTCTTTTTAGCAAGGCTTGTTTATTTTGTTGTTGGTCTCATGCTGGGAAATGAAGCGGGAAGCCTGCAGCACGTTCTAGCTTCACTTATAGGGCAATCACTTTGGGCACTTGTAGTTGCTCCGCTCTTAGTGCCGATTATTACAAGAGTGCACGGTCTAGTTTATGAATCTGGCGCAAATCTATGAATCAGCGCGCCAGACTTTCATTGGTAGTAATTCAGATACTTATATTTTCACTTCTCTTTGCTTTATTTGGGCGCCTCTTTTATCTACAAGTTGCGGCCGCCCCAAAATATAAAGATGCAGCGCTTTCAATTCAAAGTAGAGATGTCATAACTCCGGCAACTCGAGGAATGATTGTCGATGCTTATGGAGTCCCATTTGCTATGAATCGAGTTGGTATTGCAATTACTGTCGATCGAACGAAGATTGATAAATTGCCTGAGAAAGGCGCCGTCGTATTGCGAAATCTCTCTGATCTTCTCAATATTCCGTACGCAGATGTTTATCAAAAAACTCGACTTTGTGGTGAACTGCCAGCGGGTGAAAAAGCTGGGTGTTGGACTGGTTCTCGCTTTCAGCCAATTCCAGTAACGAAAGAAGCTGATCCAAATCTTGCACTTCAAATTGTTGAACGTTCAGACCGCTTTCCGGGAATTAACGCTTCGCCAATCGCCTTGCGAAACTATCCCGAAAAAGCCGGCGTCAACGCCTCACACGTACTTGGCTATGTAGGTCCACTCACCGAAGAAGATTTATCTGGAGCAAATGGTCGTTCTTACTTTAGATCAGAATCAATCGGTAAAGCAGGACTCGAATTGCAGTACGACGAATATTTACGTGGAACTCCCGGAATCAAAACAGTAATTGTGGATCGTAAAGAAGCAGTTACAAACACGGCACAAAATACAAAATCAGTACCTGGTGCTCACATCGTTACGAGTCTTGATGTTCGCCTGCAAGCAGCTGTTGAGAAAGCTCTAGGCGAAGCGGTACGTGGTGCAAAGTCACGTGGAAATTACGCTGACGGTGGCGCGGCCGTTGTCATGGAAGTAAAGACTGGGCGAATCTTGGCGATTGCTTCATATCCAACTTATGATCCAAATGCATTTGAAGTTGGTCTATCTTTCGAAGAAGCAAAAAATCTTTACAGCGAGAAGGCAGGCGTACCTGCACTCAACAGACCTATTCAAGGTTTATTCGCACCTGCCTCTACATTTAAAGCAGTCTCTGTTGTTGCAGCTGCAAATGCTGGCTATAACTTGCAAGGAACTTATGACTGCCCATCAGAGGTAGAAGTTGGTAATCGTAAGTTTCAGAACTTCGATAGCGCCGCACTTGGACGAATGTCCCTTAAGAAAGCAGTGGCCGTTTCTTGTGACACGATTTGGTATCGCATTGCATTCGATGAATGGCTTCGAGATGGTGGATTAAAGCCGAAATCAAGTAAGAATGATTACTTCTTTAACGCTGCAAAAGGATTCCAAGTAGGAGTTAAAACCGGAATCGATCTTCCTTCTGAATCATCTGGTCGACTTGCCGATCGTGAATGGCGCACACGCTGGTATGCGCAGAATAAAGATTTTTACTGTAACTACAAAACCAGAGCTCCAAAGAATCAGCAGACTCCATTCTTAGTCCAACTTGCCTATGAAAACTGTTTAGATGGCGACAAGATTCGTGCCGGAGATGCCGTTAACTTCTCCATTGGCCAAGGTGACACTGTCATCACACCCGTAAAACTTGCTCAGATGTATTCAGCAATCGCTAACGGCGGAACTCTTTGGAAGGCAAGCGTTGCCAAAGCAATCGTTAAAACGGATGGCACAGTAATTAAGAAAATCGAACCTGAAAAACTAGGCGAGATTCCAGCAACCAAGAGCACCATAAAATTTCTTCAATCAGCTCTTCGTGAAGTAGTAGTAAGTGGTACAGCTGCTGGAGTATTTAGTGGTTTACCCGTAGCCGTAAGTGGAAAGACCGGAACCGCTCAAGTTTTTGGCAAGAACCCAAATGGAAGCGCTAAATCAGATACTTCTTGGTTCGCATCTTTTGCACCAAGTGATTCTCCGCGATTTGCCGTTGTCATGATGGTGAGCCAAGGTGGTTTCGGTGCCTCAACTTCTGGTGTTGGAGTTCGAAAGATTTATCAAGAACTTTTTGGCACTAATGGTTCTAGAGTTAACCCTGATCAAGCGATTTATTTCAATGGTCAACCGCCAACTTCTATTCCGAAAATTTCACCGAACACAAAGTACAAGGGGGAGAAATGAGTCTTCTCTCTTCGCGCGTGAGTTATCGCCGTGCTAGCCGTAAATCAATTTTTACTGGCTTCGATCCCATTCTTACAATCTCTGTGGGCCTCTTACTGCTTTTTGGAACCGTCCTTGTTTATGCCGCGACTCGTGATTGGTATGCAGCTAACGGACTCGATCCTCAGTATTACTTAAAGCGACACGTAATTAATATTTTGATTGGCGTTGTACTTGCTTGGGGAACAACGGTTATTGATTACCGACTTCTTCGCGCTTACACACCAATTGTTTGGGGAATCGGCGTACTCGGGCTCATCGCAGTTTTGATTCCGGGAATTGGTTCCACCGTAAACGGCGCACAAGCTTGGATCGGACTGCCTGGTGGATTTCAGATTCAACCTGCTGAGCTTGCAAAGATTTCAATCATTGTTGGAATGTCCATGTTGTTATCTGAACGCAGCCACGACAAAGACGAACCTACACATCGTGATGTGATTCAAGCCCTTCTCGTCGCAGCGATTCCCGTCATATTCATTTTGCTTCAGCCGGATATGGGAACAGTCTTCATTATTAGCGTTGCTGTTGTCACGATCATTGGAGCATCGGGAGCGCCACTTCGCTGGGTCGTCGGTTTGATCATTGTTGCAATTCTTGGAAGTTTTACCGCTGTAAAAGTTGGCGTAATTAATGACTATCAAGTTAAACGTTTACAAGCCTTCGTAGATCCAAATTCTGATTCGCAGGGAAGTGGTTACCAACTTCGCCAAGCTCGCATCACAGTTGGCTCAGGCGGATTTATTGGCACTGGATTATTTAACGGCCCACAAACAAATGGTCGCTTTGTCCCTGAGCAACAAACTGACTTTATTTTTACTGTTGCAGGTGAAGAGACAGGCTTCCTCGGTTGTGGATTCCTGCTCATTCTCTATCTCACCGTATTGATGCGAGCATTTGGAATCGCTCGTCGCTCGCAAGATCCTTACGGAAGGCTTGTGTGTACGGGAGTAATTGCTTGGTTTGCATTTCAGGCTTTTGAAAATATTGGCATGACACTTGGCTTAATGCCGATGACCGGAGTTCCTCTTCCATTTATTTCTTATGGTGGGTCGAGCATGTTTGCGAACATGATTGGTTTTGGGCTTTTGCAGAACGTTCACGCTCGTCAGCGAGGCTAATTTAGGCAAATCGGCCAGGCTTCGGTAATATTTGGCTAACAGTTCAGCGCGGCTCGCGATCCTTATCGCGGCACAAAGCCAGCGGCGGACTACCAACTAAGTTTTGATAAAGGATTTGAAAAATGGCTATTTCGCCAAAAAGCCCGCGTAAGCGTGCAGCTAAAAAATCTGGTGCTAAAGAAAGCACTGTAGAAACAACGACCGATGTTGCAGAAGAGAGTTCTTCTAAGTCTAAAAAGGCTCCTGCAATTCCTGTTCCAGTATTTCAAGCAGCGCCTGTAGAAAAGGCAGCTGCAAAGACTCCGCGTAAATCTGCTGCAAAGAAAGAAGAAGCCGCAGAAGTAGAAAGCGCTGAGAGCGATGAAAGTGATTCTAAGAATGGACGCAATCGTCGTCGCCGACGTGGTGGACGCGGTCGCCGCAAACCAGGATCAGATAACGCGAATTCAGAGAACGTAGATTCAACAGAGGATTCTGATGAAGATTCAACTGATGAATCTGGCGAAGGAACAACACATCGCCGTCGTCGACGCCGCCGTGCAACTGGCGACGGAGTTACTCCAGGTGAAATCGTCGATGAAGATGGCGTACCAACAGTTGTAAAGGTTCGCGAAGTTCGTGAGCGTCCAGCACGTAACGAACGCGGAACTCGCAATCGTCGCGATCGCGGGGGACGAGGAGATCGGGGCGAACAACGCGAATACCGCGAACCATATCGCCGTCGCGGAACCATTATTACTGATGGTGAATTCTTAGCTCGTCGCGAAAATGTTGATCGCGAAATGGTTGTACGTCAGATTGGTGATCGCATTCAGATCGGCGTTATTGAAGATAACGTCATGGTTGAGCATTATGTAAATAGAAATGCCAACGTTTCTTATGTCGGTAACGTCTACCTTGGTCGCGTTCAAAACGTTCTGCCATCAATGGAAGCAGCGTTCGTAGATATTGGTAAAGGCCGCAACGCAGTTCTCTATGCAGGTGAAGTGAACTGGGATGCTGCCGGTATTTCAGAATCAGAGCCACGCAAAATTGAAATGGTTCTTAAAACTGGTCAGCCAGTTTTGGTTCAGGTCACTAAAGATCCGATCGGCCAAAAGGGCGCAAGGCTTACAAGTCAGATTTCACTTCCTGGTCGTTATGTTGTTTATGTTCCTGGCGGTGGAATGAGCGGTATTTCTAAGCGCCTTCCAGAATCAGAGCGCACCCGTCTTAAGGCAATTCTTAAGAATCTCATTCCTGAAGAAGCTGGCGTCATTGTTCGTACAGCAGCTGAAGGTGTGAGCGAAGAAGAGTTAACAAATGACGTTGCGCGCCTTAAGGCTCAATGGGAAGACATCTATCAGAAGTCTGAAAATCCAAACTTCCACGCACCAGCTGTTCTTCTTTCAGAGCCAGATCTTGCAGTGCGAGTTATCCGCGATATCTTTAATGAAGATTTCCGTAAGCTCATCATTCAAGGAAATGATGCATGGGAAGAGATCAGTACATACCTTTCTTCCATCGCGCCAGAGCTCGTATCAAAGCTTGAAAAGTACACAGGCACAGGCGACCTCTTTGCGGATTACCGAGTTGAGGAACAACTTGCAAAAGCTTTCGATCGCAAGGTTTACCTACCTTCTGGTGGTTCGCTTGTTATCGATCGCACTGAAGCGATGATTGTTATCGACGTTAACACCGGTAAGTTCATTGGTAAGGGTGGAAACCTCGAAGAGACTGTTACGAAAAATAACCTTGAAGCCGCGGAAGAAATTGCACGCCAACTTCGTCTTCGAGATCTTGGTGGAATTATCGTTATCGACTTCATCGATATGGTTCTTGAATCAAACCGCGATGCCGTTCTTCGCCGCCTTGTTGAATGCCTTGGTCGCGATCGCACTAAGCATCAGGTTGCTGAAGTTACTTCCCTGGGTCTTGTTCAGATGACTCGTAAGCGAGTTGGTCAAGGACTTATCGAAGCGTTCTCGACGACATGCGATGCATGTAATGGACGCGGTATTCATATTCATATGGATCCTGTGAAGATCAAGGCGCCAACACCACAAGTGAATTCACAATCTGCTTCACATGGAGATGCAGATGAAAGCGATGCAACGGAACACGAATTCCACGATGTTCTTAACGCTGATTCAGATGTAGAAATTGAAGTACAGAAAGAAGAGAAGAAGGGTGGTCGCCGTCGCAGGCGCGCGGCTAGCTCGGGAGTCATTACCCCAGGCCAATAATTTGGCCAATCAGAACGGCGCTTAAGCACGCCTCAATTTGACCCTAAGGGGACGCAATCCGTACCCTTAGCGTCTGCCCGTAGGAACTAGATGGACTTACTGGCCTAATCGAACTGGAGCAGAACGTGTACGCAATCGTTAAAGCTGGCGGACGCCAGGAGAAAGTCACCGTTGGTGAAACCATCACTGTTGATCGCATTGATTCAGCAGTTGGTTCAACTGTGTCTTTTCCAGCCGTACTCGTCGTAGATGGCGCTGCTGTTACAACTGATCCAAAAGTTCTAAGCGGTGTAAAAGTTACTGGCGAAATCATTGACGAAGTTAAGGGTCCAAAGATCGACATCCTTCGTTACATGAACAAGACCGGTTACCGTCGTCGTCAAGGTTTTCGTGCACAGCACACTCGAGTAAAGATCACCGCAATCAGCGGTGCTAAGTAAGGGGTTGAATAATGGCAAGTAAGAAGGGTGTCTCCTCGACACGTAACGGTCGCGATTC
>WLNK01000043.1 GCA_009699795.1 Actinomycetota bacterium
CTTGTAGAACCAGGAAAAGATTTAGAAATTGGTGAGGAGTACGAAACAAATTCATGGCTACTCACAACCGCCGTGCGTGAAGTGGGCGCTGTTGCCTATCGTGTTCATACAATTCCTGACGATGAAGAACAACTACAAGCAGTAATTGAAGATCAATTGGTGCGCGCTGACCTCATCATCATCAGCGGCGAACGCCATGATGATTCATTCGATTTAATTACACGAACACTTGCACGCATCGGAGAAATAAAAATTGCCGATATAGCAATTGAATCAAGTGGGCGTCACAACTATGGCGTCATTGGCCCGGATAAAACACCAGTGGTTACGCTTCCCGGGGATCCAATAGCTGCCTACATCTCATTTGAATTACTGATTCGTCCCATGATTCGCACGATGCTTGGTGCCTCCACTCTTCACCGACCATCAGTAAAAGCGAAACTTGAAAAACCAGTTAAATCATCCGGTGGATTTCGCTCATATGTACGGGCAGTCTTATCTGAAGATGGAAAATCTGTTATGCCATTAAATGAAACGGGCTCAAGCGCTCAAGATGAACAAGCTGCTCTCTCTGATGCAAATTCTTTCATTGCCGTACCAGAGGGAGAAACCGAAATTGCGGCGGGAAAAGAAGTCACCGTGGTAGTTCTTGAGCGTAGATATATTTAAATGAATTCTCATTGGCCAGTAATTCTTCGCTCCGATGAAATTAGATTACAACCACTTCGCTTTCGTGATCGTCGTAAGTGGTCGCATGTAAGAGCCGAAAATCGAGAGTGGTTAACTGAGTGGGAGGCAACTCTTCCTAGAGTCCCCGGAATGGAAAACGATCAGCAGTTGCCTTCGTTTTTTGAAATGATTAGATCAATTAATTACGAAGCTAGAAACGGTCGTTCATACTCTCTGATGATTTGGCATGAAAACAATTTAATTGGTCAAATCACAATGGGTGGAGTTATTTACGGTGCAATGCGTGGAGCGCATATTGGATATTGGATTGATCGCAATTACGCCAATCGCGGATTTACGACACAAGCTGTCACTTTGCTTACCCAGTTTGGGTTTAGTGAGCTCAAACTTCACCGTATAGAAATAAATCTGCGCCCTGAGAATGCAGCATCTAAACGAGTGGCCGAAAAAGCCGGGTATGTATTCGAAGGGCTTCGCCCCAGATATCTGCATATTGACGGCGCATGGCGTGACCACCATTGTTATGTAAAAGAAAATCACCTAATTATTTAGCGCAATTTAGGCCCCGAAATCCACGATGGTTCGAGGGTGCTCCTCTAATCTAGTTTCATCATGGCTTCGGGAATTATCTATCTAGCAATAATCGGCATGTGGGTTGCCTATTTTTTGCCTCGCTGGGTACATGATAGAAATGAATTTTCAGGTAAGAGCGTCGAAAAATATAAGAGCGCTCTTCGAGTTGTTGCAAATTCAACTCCAGGTGGAAGTTCAAATTCTGGAATCATCAATATCGATTTAGATCGTGAAGCAAAAGTTGCTCAGCGACTAATGAGACGAAGAATAATTTTTTCAATCATCACACTTTCATTAATCATGACAATGGCAGGTGCAATCATGCAAACTTTGGCGTATACATTTATCGCTCTTCCAGTTGCAAGCTTCTTCTTATACATTGCATATGTCAGACGACAAGAAAACTCTGAGCGAATTCAACAACGCCGAGTAAAAAATTTACATCGCGAATCTTCTGGAATCTCATCAACGAATCTTGCTGATGTTGTTGCTCCAAAGCCATCAACCGAACATTGGATTCCGCTTTCCGAACGCGAACTTTCAGGTGTTGTAATTCTTCCAAAGGGAACAGCAGCAGCAAATAGAAATGAATGGGAACCAAATTCGGTTCCGGTTCCAACATATGTAAATGCGCCAAAGGCAGTTACTCCAAAGCGCGTAATTGATTTAACAAATCCTGGTGAATGGACTGAAGAGCAAGAGCGTCTGGAACGTGAAGCACTTGCAGCAGCAGCTCCATCTCAAGATGAAGTCTTTGATCAACAATTAGCTGATGAGGCCGTTGATCGCATGCGCAAAAATCGTGCCGCTAATCAGTAGATAATTAAATCCAAGATGGCAGCCACATGTGTTGGCGCCAAGAGTCATAGGTAATTACATCTGCGGTGTATAGCGGCATGAAATAAATGAAATTTAACGCTATAGCGATGAAAAGTGCGCTCATAATTGAGATAGCAACCTTTTTATTCTTTGCCTTTTCAAACCAAAGCCAAGCGCAATAAATCAGAGCAAGAATCAGGAATGGTTCAAAAACGATTGCATAGAATGAAAACACTGTTCGTTTTTGAAAAAAGAACCACGGCAAATAACCCGCTGCTACTCCACTTACGATAAGTGTGAGCGCCGGATCAATGCGTTTTACGAAAACAGACTTTGCCCACATTGCAGCAACTACAAAGAAAGCAATTGTTGCGCACCACCAAAGAAGGGGAGTACCTAGTGCTAGAACTTCCTGGGCACACGCATCGACTCTGCACCCCTTTGGCGATTCATAAAAGAATGAAGTAGGACGCCCCATGACGAGCCAACTCCATGGATTTGCTTGGTAACTATGTTTATCTGTGAGACCGGTATGAAATCCAAGCATTTGCTTGTGATAGTAAAAGAATGAAGAAATTGGATTAGCTGACCAATTTCTATCCCATCCTCGTGAACTCTTAAACCAACCGGCCCAGGAAATTACATAAATCATGAGTGGAAGAAGTCCAAACTGAGCAATTGTTTTGCCAGTCGGCTTCAGTAGATTCTTACCGGATCCACTGGTGAAGACTCTGTAAATGGCGATGAGTCCGAATGTCAGGATGAAATAAAGGGCGCTCCATTTAGTGCCAAGCGCGATACCCAACGAGATACCGGTGAGCCAGTATTTTTCTTTTATAAAGAAGTAAGCCGCCAATAAAATGAAAAACGCCAAGAAATTATCTAACAGAGCTGTACGAGAATGAACAAGGGCAAGTCCATCAAGTGACATTAAGGCACTCGCAGCGATGGTTAGCGGTGCGCTGTGAAAAAGTTCATGTGCAATAAGTGCAATGATCACAATCATCAAAGTGCCGAGAATTGCGCTAACAATGCGCCATCCGAATGAACTATCCCCAAAGATTTGAATACCTATACCGATAAGCCATTTTCCAATAGGTGGGTGAACTATGAATTCTGGCTTACCCCCATCAACTTCAACCCCATACTTGAGTAAATCTCTCGCTCCATCGACATAATAAATTTCATCAAAGACAAGGGAGTTAGGGCGCCCCAAATTAATCACCCGCAGCAATAATGAGTAGAGAGCTATTACTCCTACAAAAAGAAACTGCATGAGATAAGAGTATGTGTGATTAAGTCAAAAAACTGAGAAGATAGCGCTATGGCCCTGACTCTTGCCGCAACTCCGCTTGGTAATCCTGCAGATGCCAGTCCACGGTTAAAGAGTGCGATTGAAAGCGCAGAAATAATTGCGGCAGAGGACTCTCGCAGATTTCACAGACTTTGTTCTGACCTTCAAGTCACTTTCACGGGGCGGGTTATATCTTTTTTTGATGGTAACGAAACTGCAAGAACTCAAGAAGTTTTGGAGCTTCTTCGCGAAGGCAAAAATGTATTAGTTGTCTCAGATGCGGGAATGCCAACCATCAGCGATCCAGGTTTTAGATTAATGAGAGATGCAATCGCAGAAAAAATTGATGTAAGAGTAATCCCTGGTCCAAGTGCGCCAACAATGGCGCTAGCTCTTTCAGGACTTCCAACAGATCGATTTACATTTGAAGGATTTTTGCCCCGCGCAAACGGTGCAAGGCAAAGTACTTTAGAGGGACTGCGCTTTGAAGAACGCACAATGATTTTCTTTGAAGCTCCACACCGATTAAAAGAATCCCTAGAGAATATTCTTGAGGTTTTTGGCGCGCAAAGAAAAGGCGCAATTTGTCGAGAGATGACAAAAACTTACGAAGAAACTATTCGCGGTACTACATTGGAACTGCTTGAGTGGGCTTCCGGAAATGAAATTTTGGGAGAGATAACTCTTGTAATTGAGGGCGCAACAATTGGATCCGAGACTAAGACATCTACGGAAATGGTTGCTCGAGTTCGTGAATTTGAAGCCGCCGGAATGGACCGCAAAAGCGCAATTGCCACTGTTGCTGATGAATTCGACCTGCCAAAGCGAACGGTTTATGCAGCGGTAGTTGATGCTAATAAGATGGGCTCGTGAAGTCCTTTTACCTAACTACGCCTATTTACTATGTAAATGATGCGCCGCATATTGGGCATGCATATACAACGGTTGCAGGCGATGTTCTTACTCGTTGGCATCGTCAACGCGGAGAATCTGTTTGGTTTTTAACGGGCACTGACGAACATGGTCAAAAAGTTATGCGCACTGCGCAAGAAAATAACGTTGAACCGCAAGCGTGGGTTGATCGGTTAGTTGCCGATGCTTGGAAACCAAATTGGACCGCGCTAAACATTGCAAACGATGACTTCATTCGCACCACAGAACCTCGACATACAGAACGAGTTCAGAAGTTTTTGCAGTCACTTAAAGATTCTGGCCATATTTATGCAGGAAAATATGAAGGACCATATTGCGTTGGTTGTGAAGAGTTCAAACTACCTGGAGATCTCATTGATTCTGATGGAGCAAAACTCTGTCCAATCCACAGCAAGCCAGTAGAAATTGTTAACGAAAATAACTGGTTCTTTAAACTTTCGGCTTTTGTTGAACCGCTCTTAAAACATTACAAAGAAAACCCTGAAGCCTGTCAGCCAGAGAGTGCACGAAATGAAGTGGTCTCATTTCTAGAAGGCGGAGTCTCCGACCTTTCGATTTCTCGTTCAACTTTTGACTGGGGAATTCCAGTTCCGTGGGATACCGATCAAGTTGTCTACGTTTGGTTTGATGCGCTCCTTAATTACGCAACTGCAGTAGGACTTACTGATGCGCCCGATAGTGAAGGCGGCAAGAAATTCGCTTCCACTTGGCCCGCAGATGTTCATTTAGTTGGAAAAGATATTTTGCGATTCCACGCAGTTATTTGGCCAGCAATGTTGATGGCAGCAGGAATTGCTGTTCCTAAGAAAGTATTTGCGCACGGTTGGTTGCTAGTTGGTGGCGAGAAGATGAGTAAGAGCAAGCTCACAGGAATTGCACCATCAGATATCACCGATCATTTTGGTGTCGATGCATTCCGCTATTACTTCCTGCGTGCAATCCCTTTTGGTAGTGACGGATCTTTCTCTTGGGAAGATATGTCTGCTCGCTACACATCTGAGCTCGCAAATGACTTTGGAAACTTAGCCTCAAGGCTTGCCGCTATGGTCGAAAAATATTGCGATGGAAAATTACCCGCAAAGAGTGGCGATAAAACACTTGAAAGCGCTCTCACTGAAACTGTCGCAAAAGCAGATGCCGCAATGGTTGCACTTGATTTCCAAGGTGGAATTAACGCAGTGATGGATTTCTGCAAGAAAGTAAATGGTTATGTGACTGAGAAAGAACCATGGATCCTTGCAAAAGATCCTTCAAATAAAGCTGTGCTGGATGAAGTTTTGTATAACACTGCGGAATCACTTCGCGCGCTTGCGGTTTTACTTCATCCTGTTATGCCAGCAACGACAGAAATTTTGTGGGAGAGCCTCGGTGCAAATTCAGCCATCGGTTCAATTGGAACTCAAAAGATTTCAGACGTTGCTACATGGGGACAGCTGCCTCAAGGCACATCGGTTACAAAAACACCTGTTCTATTTCCGCGACTTGAGACAAAAGAGTAATTTTCATGGCTGACCGCCACAATCGCGATATTGATCGCCAACCCGCACCACTTCCAAAACCACTTCCAGTTCCAACAGTTGATGCTCACGCACATTTGGAAATAGTTACAGATGCTGCACCCAATTCACTTGAAGTTTTAAAAGTATTAGATGATGCAAAATCAGTAGGCGTAGATCGCGTTGTTCAAGTTGGTTACTCAGCTGAACAATCTAAATGGTGCGCCGAACTTGCCCGTCTTTACCCCGGTCGAGTATTAGCTGCAGTGGCACTTCACCCAAATGAAGCACCTGTTGTCGCAGATTTAGAAGCAGATTTGAAAATCATTGAAGAACTTGCCACGCATCCACGTGTGCGTGCAATTGGTGAAACGGGTCTTGATTATTTCCGCACACCGCCTGAGTTAAGAAAGCGCCAACAAGATTCATTCAAGTGGCATATTGAATTAGCGAAGAAAACAAATAAAGCACTCGTGATTCATGATCGCGATTCGCATGATGATGTACTTTCCATTTTGCTTGAAGTTGGCGCCCCGGAGAAGACTGTTTTTCATTGCTTCTCAGGAGATGTAGAAATGGCGAAGACATGTATTGAGCGTGGTTACATTCTTTCATTCGCCGGCACTCTGACTTTTAAGAACGCTCCGGCTCTTCGTGAAGCCGTGAAACTTGTTCCGTACGAGCAATTACTTGTCGAAACCGATTCACCATTCTTGGCGCCAACACCTCATCGCGGCGCACTCAATACACCAGCACAGATTGCAAATATTGTTCGTGCGATGGCAGAAGAGCGCAATGAAAGTGTTGCAACTCTTGCTGGCGAACTTTCTAAAAACGCAGAACGCATCTTTGGGTCTTTTGAATGAGCCTTCTTGGCGCAGCAGAGATTCGCGAACTAGCCGAAGCTCTCGATTTAAAACCATCTAAATCTCTTGGACAGAACTTTGTTATCGATGCAAATGTTTGCAGAAAAATTGTCCGTACTGCAGGCGTTACATCTAGCGATATTGCTCTAGAGATTGGGCCAGGGCTCGGATCTCTCACTCTTGCGATGATGGAAATTGCAAAAGAAGTAATCGCCGTGGAAATTGATCCTCGCCTAGCTAAACAACTTCCTATCACTGCCGCTGCCCACAGTGAAAAGAAGGAGCCCCTAACAGTAATTAATCAAGATGCGCTCACAGTTAATTCTCTTCCGGTAAATCCAACAGTTTTGGTTGCAAATTTGCCCTACAACGTTTCGGTTCCGGTTTTTCTGCATTTGTTGGAAGTTTTTCCAACTCTTCGCACAGGAGTTGTTATGGTGCAAGCAGAAGTTGCTGACAGGTTGGCGGCGAAACCAAATTCTAAAGAATATGGAATTCCAAGTGTCAAAGCGGCTTGGTGGGCTGAAGTAAGCGGAGCAGGTTCTGTTTCCCGATCAATATTTTGGCCAGCGCCAAACGTTGATTCAAAGCTTGTGTCATTTACTCGTCGCCAAACACCAGGCGATGAAGAGTTACGCAAGAAAGTTTTTGCAGTTATCGATTTGGCTTTTGCTCAGCGCAGAAAGATGCTGCGCTCTGCACTTTCTTCGATGTATGGTGGTTCGGCTTCAGCAGAAGCTGTACTTACAGCTGCAGGAATCGATCCAACCCTTCGCGGAGAAGCGCTAGATATCCACGCGTTCTGCAAAATCGCAGAACAAGGATTAAGGTCATAGCGTGGCAACAAATTCGGTAACTGTACGAGTTCCTGCAAAGGTGAACTTGCAACTCTCTGTTGGTCCAAAAGAAGAAGATGGTTACCACGGCCTTGTCTCAGTTTTTCAGGCAATTTCTATTTATGACGATGTAACAATTTCAAAGAGCGATGCAGGAAATGGGATCACGATCAGCGTCATCGGTGATCACACCCATGGAGTTCCAGCAGATTCAACAAATCTTGCAGTGAAAGCAGCTGAACTCATTGCTAGCGAATATGACATCGATATGGATATTCATATCGAGATCAAGAAACTTATTCCGGTCGCTGGTGGAATGGCTGGTGGAAGCGCAGATGCCGCCGCTGTAATTGTTGGCCTTGATTCACTTTATAAATTGGGAATGACCCGTGAAGAAACTCATGAATTTGGCTCAAAACTTGGAAGCGATGTTCCATTCATGATTTACGGCGGGACA
>WLNK01000044.1 GCA_009699795.1 Actinomycetota bacterium
CAACAGGTGATAGGCCAACAGCACGACTAGGTGCATCTTTGTCACCACATTGCACAAGCCAATTTGCAAGCATCTGATGCCCATACTCTGTCAGAACAGATTCTGGATGAAATTGCACGCCTTCAATTGGCAAACTCTTATGACGAAGCGACATCACGATTCCTGATTCAGTTGCACCGGTAACTTCCAAGACTTCTGGAACTGTATTTTTCTCAACTGCCAGTGAGTGATAACGCGTTGCAGTAAAAGGTGATGGGAGATCTTTAAGTACACCCTTGCCTTCATGCGTTACTTGTGAAGTCTTGCCATGCAATAGCTCAGGTGCGCGCGAAACAGTTGCACCGAAGGCAACTGCAATGGCTTGATGGCCTAAACAAACGCCAAAAAGCGGAATTGAATTCTGGGCACAATAATTAATCATCGCGATGCTTACGCCAGCTTCTTCAGGTGTTCCAGGTCCTGGAGAAATTAATACGCCGTCATATCCCTTTGCATCACTTGCCTGCACTTCATCATTTCTCTTCACGGTGCAATCCGCACCAAGTTGGCCAAGGTATTGGACCAAATTAAAAACAAAAGAGTCGTAGTTATCGACGACGAGGATGCGGGCCATGGCGTAATTCTGGCCTATAAGCACCCATCTGCGCGCTGGCGTATTTGCCGCGATTGCATGTAATCTTTGCGCTATGCCAAAGTCAAAATTGCGTAAGAAGGTTCAGCAGAGCCATGCTCATGTTGAGCAAGTTCATTCAGCCGAACCTCACGAGCTAGTCGAGAGCCCAAAGTGGTTGGCCCCTGTCATGGTCGCCAATTTCCTCATCGGTCTCTTCTGGATCGTCGTTTTCTACGTGACCCAGACAAAGTACCCAGTGCCTTCAATTGGCTCATGGAACATGCTTGTGGGCTTTGGGTTTATTGGAATTGGGTTCGGTCTAGCCACTAAATGGCGATAGAGCGCAGCGTCATCTAGTTCTATTCTCAGGAATCTCCCAGTTAGTGGGAGCATTCTCTTCTCATGGCAACCACTGAAAGTCCCCAATCACAGCACCGAATTCTCGTTGTAGATGATGAGTCAAGTATTAGTGATCTGATTTCTACAAGTCTGCGCTTTGTCGGTTTCGATGTGCGCACCGCTGCAAGTGGATCAGAAGCTTTAACTGTTGCAGAAGAATTTAAACCGCACGCGCTAATTCTCGATGTGATGCTTCCCGATCTTGATGGATTTGAAGTGTGCCGCCAAATTAGAAATGAAGGGTTAACTGTTGGCGTTCTTTTCTTAACCGCTAAAGATGGAATGGAAGATAAAGTCGCTGGTTTAACAATTGGCGGCGATGACTATATGACTAAGCCATTTAGTCTTGAAGAATTAGTCGCAAGATTGCGTGCGCTTCTTCGACGTATAGGTGTGACTGAAATTCAAACTGACGAAGAAAAGATTCGCTTTGCAGACCTTGAATTAGATGAAGCGACACATGAAGTTCGCCGAGCAGGACACTTACTCGATTTGTCACCTACAGAATTCTTACTCCTCCGCTACTTGCTCATTAACGCAGATCGCGTTGTTTCAAAGGCGCAAATCCTTGATCACGTATGGCAATACGATTTCCGCGGAGATGCTGGAATTGTTGAAACTTATATTTCATACCTTCGAAAGAAAATTGATATCTACGATCCTCCACTTATTCATACTGTGCGTGGCGTTGGCTACCGCCTGAGAATTCCAGCGGCAAAGTAAATATCATTAAGAAGTGAAGATGAAGAGTCCTATTTCGCACTGGAGTTTGGTAAGTCGTCTCATGCTGGGCGTACTTATTCTCTCCGCGACTGGATTTGCTGCTTCAGATGTTGCTGCGCAAAATATGTTGGAGACTTTTCTTACACATCAAATTGATGACCAATTACAGAACGTCGTTGGCGGATCTATTCAAAGAGTCCAAAGCGCCGGTGTTGCACCGCGCCCAGTTGAAGAAGAAGATGACAACCCTAGGCGTGAGTTAAAGCGTGCGGCAAAGCGTGCGTTAAAGCAGGCACCACCTGCACCACTCCAAAGTGTTCCGACATCAACTTCAATTACCTTGCTTGATGTAAATGGAAAAATTGTTGGAGCAATTGGTGGCGATTTAAATAAAGCAAATATCGCAGATTATGTAAGTGGTCTTACATCTACCGAAGTTTTAAAACACAATGGAACTCCATTCACAATTGAGGCGGGGGATTCTAAATTCCGAGTTCTCGCAAAGGTTTTGCCCAACGGTGTGGGTTCGATTGTTGTAGCTCAATCACTTAACGATCTTCAAGGCACCCTTGCCCGCCTGCAGTTCTTATTTGTGCTTATCGGTTTCATACTCCTAGCCCTCATTGCTATAGCTGCTCGCGCAGTTGTAAAGATTGGGCTACATCCACTGGCATCAGTAGAGGACACCGCAGAACGCATCGCTGAAGGTGACTTATCTGCGCGTCTTCCTGATGCAAAGCCAGGGACAGAAGTTGGTCGGTTAGTTTCTTCCCTCAACACAATGCTTGCGCGAATTGAAGAGTCATTTGCCGCAAGAACTGAAAGTGAAAATAAATTACGTCGTTTTGTTGCCGATGCTTCACACGAACTTAGAACCCCAATCACTGCAATTCGTGGATTCTCTGAATTACACCGACAAGGCGCCGTTGCTGAAGGTGCGCCAACAAAAGAACTTATTGGTCGTATTGAAAATGAATCAAAGCGTATGGGTTCACTCGTTGAGGATTTGTTACTTCTTGCCCGCTTAGATCAATCACGAGAGATGGAATCAAAACCTGTTGATCTTGCAAAAGTTGTAACGGATGCCGTTATTTCTGCGCGCGCTGCAGGGCCAGAACATCCTGTAACTTTTGATGCGCCAAGTGGTGATTTTTACACACTCGGTGATGCCGACCGAATTCACCAGGTAGTTGCTAATTTATTAGCAAATGCGAGAGCACACACTCCTTCAGGAACTCCAATTACAGTTTCAATTAGCCAAGATAGCGATGGCATAAGAATTTCTGTCACAGATAAAGGACCTGGCTTATCTGAAGATGTGCAGTCAAAAATCTTTGAGCGTTTTTATCGCGCTGACTCTTCACGCAAGAGAACTGACGGCGAAGGAAGCGGACTTGGTTTATCTATCGTTGACGCAGTGATGCGTGCGCATGGTGGAAGAGTTAGCGTTGAATCCAAACTTGGAGAAGGCGCAACATTTACGCTCTTCTTCCCCAGCAAAAACTAGCTACCTAAACTCTCCATCGCACGAAGAGTTGCAATTCGTTCTTCGATCGGCGGATGTGTAGCAAAGAGTCTTGATGCAGCCCTTGCATCTAGTGGTGATTCAATCCAAATATGTGCAACGGCATTTGATTTTTGATGAACAACCGTTGAGTCTGCTGCAAGAACCTCAAGAGCTTTTCGCAGCCCCGCAGGGTTGCGTGTAAATGAAACGGCAGTTGCATCAGCTAAAGATTCACGCTTACGTGAAATCGCAGATTTAAGTAGCACCGCTGCGATCGGTGCCAATATCAAAACAATGAGAGAAACAATAAGTGTTAATGGATTGCCGTTGCTTTCACGGTCACGACGGCCACCACCGAACCACATCATGCGCATCAGGAAGTCGCTAAGAATTGCAATTGCGCCTGCAGTCGTAGCTGCAACAGCAGAAACTAAAGTATCTCGGTTGGCTACATGCGACATCTCATGTGCAATAACGCCTTGTAACTCGTCGCGATCCATTACTTCAAGAATTCGCGTTGTAAATGCAATGAGTGCGTGATCTGGATTTCGCCCTGTTGCAAATGCATTAGGTGCGCTGTCTTCAACGATTGCAACCTTTGGCATAGGTAAGCCACTTGCTACGACAACTTCTTCAATCAAATTAAATAGCTGCGGATTTTGATCTCGTGTTATTAGTTTTGCACCTGTCATCGTCAGCACTAGTTTGTCTGAACCATAGTAAGAACCCCACACACCAACAAGTGCCAAGCCAACAGAAATTGGAACAATCGAAGAAGTGGTTCCGGTTCCAAAATAAGTTAGCGCTGCATAAACAACGAGACCTGTAAGCAGTCCCATTGATGCAAGTAAGAAGTAAGTCTTACCTTTATTTGCAGCTTGTGCTGCTCGAAAATTTTGCGCAGCCATTGTTGGTTAGAAAGAAACCTTTGGAACGTTGCGATCCTGTGGATCTTCAACTTCGTAGAATTCACGCTCTGAAACTTTTGCAAACCCAGCGAAGAAACTTGTTGGGATTGTTTTTACCGCTGTATTTAGCGAGCGAACAGTGTCGTTATAGAACTGGCGAGCAAAAGCCACCTTGTTCTCTGTTGTGGAAAGTTCTTCCTGAAGAGATAAAAAGTTTGATGAGGCTTTGAGATCAGGGTAAGCCTCTGCAACAGCAAGCAAGCCACGGAGCGCTTGTGTAAGTGCGCCATCAGCTGCAGCGATATCCGAAATTGTTGTGGCTGAAGTTGCCTTTGCTCGCGCTGTTACAACGGCATCAAAAGTTGATTGCTCGTGCTTTGCATAACCTTTAACGGTTTCGACAAGGTTAGGAATTAAGTCAGCGCGGCGCTTTAACTGAACCTCAATTTGTGCGAGCGCTTCACTCGCTTGAATGTTTAGGCGAATAAGTCGGTTGTATTGCGCAACAACAAAGAGTGCGATGAGTGCGATAACGCCAAGTACCAGGATTGTCTTCATAACTTATTTAACCCCCATAGCGCGGGGCTTATTCCCGCTATTTGATCTTACTTTGGTGGAAATTCATAAAGGATCGGCTCGGGGTTGGCCCGCGCTGTCCTTGGTAACGAGATGCGTAAATTGCTGAGCCATATGGGTGCTCTGCTGGAGATGAAAGTTTGATGAGACAAAGTTGTCCGATTTTCATTCCAGGGAAGAGTTTGACTGGCAAGTTAGCCACGTTCGAAAGTTCTAGAGTGATGTGTCCAGAAAAACCTGGATCGATAAATCCTGCTGTTGAGTGTGTAAGCAACCCAAGTCGACCAAGGGATGACTTACCTTCGAGGCG
Organism: Actinomycetota bacterium; assembly: GCA_009699795.1. Classification (GTDB taxonomy): domain Bacteria; phylum Actinomycetota; class Actinomycetes; order Nanopelagicales; family Nanopelagicaceae; genus Planktophila. The sequence goes on from WLNK01000044.1 coordinate 5,037, forward strand.
ACCAGCGATGTCATCTGGAAGAGTAATTACTTCATATGTGCTCGCAAGTACGAATTCACCTGGGTGCAAAATGAAATGCTCGCCGTCTTCGGCAATCACTTCACGGGTGAGCTCTGGTTGTTCGATTGATGGATCGATAACTGAATACTTATGATTTTCAAAAACGCGGAAGAATTTATCGAGGCGAACATCTACTGAAGATGGCTGAATCATCGCCTCATCAAAAGGTTCGACGCCAACGCGTCCATCACTTAGTTCTTTACGTATATCGCGATCACTTAAAAGCACGCCGCGAGCCTATACGACCTCCCAGAAAAGAGCGAAAAGCGACACAGAGCCAAAACCAGCGCCTCTACCTTCGCTAACCTTGCCTGATGTTTACCAAGCACCGCGGAGAACTCTTTCTCGTACTGGGCGCTCTATTTTTTTCATTTAATGGTGTCGTCGTAACTCTTGTTTTAAAGCATATGAGCACGTTTCGGTTAGCTGAAGTTCGCGCACTAGGCGCTTTCACTCTTCTCTTTCTTATTACTTTTATTCAAGACCGCAAATCACTACGTGCCGAGAAGAAAGAAATTCCGGTTCTAATTTTCTACGGCATCTTTGGTTACGCGATGGTGCAACTTGGTTATTTCGTTGGAATTGCACGAAACGTTCCACTAGGGCTTGTTTTGATCCTTGAATTCACCGCACCAATTTGGATTGTCCTATGGATTAAATTTGTGCGAAAGAAAAGCGTTGAGAGAAATATGTGGACTGGTATTGCTGCCTCTCTTATTGGTTTAGCACTTCTTGCAAAAGTCTGGGATGGACTCACTCTCGATTTACTTGGCTTGGCTGGTTCTATCGGAAGTGCAATTGCACTTGCAATCTATTTCCTCGTTGGTGAACGACAAGGCGTCAAGCGATCAGCACAGGCAATGACGGTCTGGGGACTTGGTTTTGCATCACTCTTCTGGCTCATTCTCTTTCCAATCTGGAACTTTCCATTTAAATTCTTCACAACCACAATTCAATTAGAGGGCGCGCTAGATGCCTATGCACTGCCTGGTTGGTTATTAATTGCATGGATCGTTATCTGCGGAACGATGATTCCGTATCTCTTTGTTGTTGGAGGAATGCGCATACTGGGCGCATCTAAATCGAGCGTTATCGGAATGCTCGAGCCAGTTCTTGCAGGTTTGTTTGCTTGGGTACTAATCGGCCAAGGATGGAGTGCAATTCAATTGCTCGGCGCGGTAATTGTTTTGATTGGTATTTATATTGCAGATAAAACTAAGAACTCAGCGATAGCTAAATAGCTATTCGTTCCAGGCGCCGTCTTGTGGATCTGCAGGAGCGCTGTAGTCGCGACCAGAACCAGATGGCTGCGCCATATCTGTAAAGCGCGCAAAGTGAAGTTGGGCAGAAACAGTAATTGTGCGGGTTGGTCCGTTACGGTGCTTTGCAACGATGAGGTCGGCTTCTCCGGAACGATTCTGTGAGTCATACATATCTTCGCGGTGAAGCAAAATAACTACGTCAGCATCTTGTTCGATAGAGCCTGATTCACGAAGATCAGAGAGCATCGGCTTCTTATCTGATCGTTGTTCAGGCGAACGGTTGAGCTGTGAAATCGCGATAACTGGTACGTCTAACTCCTTAGCCATCAACTTAAGGTGACGAGAAAATTCAGATACTTCTTGCTGACGATTTTCAACGCGCTTTCCTGATGTCATCAACTGGAGATAATCGATTACAACAAGTTTTAGATCATGGCGCTGTTTTAGGCGACGGGCCTTTGCGCGAATTTCCATCATTGAAAGATTAGGTGAATCATCAATGAATAGTGGCGCCGCTGAAATTTCTCCCATGCGCCTTGCAAGCTTTGCCCATTCATCATCACTGAGCTGTCCAGAGCGAATGTTATTTAAACCAACGCGTGCTTCTGCAGACAACATACGCATCGTAATTTCAGAGCGCGACATTTCAAGAGAGAAGATGACGGAAGTCTTACCCTCGTGAATTGATGCATGCCGCGCAATATCAAGGCCAAGCGTTGACTTACCAACTGCAGGACGTGCTGCAAGGATGACCATATTTCCTGGATGTAAGCCATGAGTGAGCGCATCAAGATCGCGGAATCCTGTTTTAACTCCTTCAATGCCGACGCCTTTGGAGATCGCTTCAATTTCATCGAGAGCTTCGGGCAGCAAACTTGCAAGAGTTACATAATCTTCTGACGTTCTGCGCTCTGTAACTGCATAAACTTCTGCTTGCGCTTGATCAACAGCATCGTCGACTTCACCTTCACCGCTATAACCAAGCTGAACAATCTTTGTACCTGCTTCAACAAGTCTGCGCATAATTGCATGCTCGCGAACAATCTTCGCGTAGTAATTTGCATTCGCAGCCGTTGGAACAGAAGAGATAAGTGTGTGCAGATACGGCGCACCACCGGCGCGTGCAATATCGCCGCGCTTAGTTAATTCGGCAGAGACTGTGATTGCATCTGCTGGTTCGCCACGGCCATAGAGATCGAGAATTGCATCGTAAATAAGTTCGTGAGCGGGACGATAGAAATCTCTTTCACGCAAAATTTCTACAACATCTGCAATTGCATCTTTGCTTAAAAGCATTCCACCAAGAACAGATTGTTCGGCAATTAAATCTTGTGGAG
>WLNK01000045.1 GCA_009699795.1 Actinomycetota bacterium
GCGCGATACAGACACTCATGAAGCAGCCGACCAAGCACGCGCCTATATTGAAGCTGGCGGCAACCTTTTTGATACCGCTGCTTCATATGGAGATGGCGATAGCGAGAGAGTTATAGGCGGGCTTATTGGAACTCTTTTCGAACGAGATCAAATAATTATCTCGACAAAAGCTGGAATCAGTTCCCCAGATGGTATTCGCACAATTGATAATTCGCGCAACGCGCTAATTGCACAGTTAGACAAGTCTCTATCTCGGCTTGGAACCGACCATATAGACATATGGCAATTGCAATCATGGGACGCGAATACACCGTTAGAGGATTCATTATCCGCCTTGGATTACGCCTATGCTTCAGGGAAAGCAAGGTACGTCGGGCTTTCAAATTTTTCTGGTTGGCAAAGTGCTCGCGCAATATCGCTGCAACAAAACAATTCGATCAAAGCACCAATTATTAGCATTCAAAATGAATACTCACTTCTCAGTCGCACTGCCGAAGAAGAACTATTGCCGTGTTCGAATTCCCTAGGTGTGGGTTTTCTATCCTGGGCACCGCTTGGGCGCGGCGTGCTGACTGGTAAATATCGAAACGGAATACCGTCAGATTCAAGAGCAGCTACTCCGCACTTTGCGTCTTACCTTGAACCTTTTCTCAATCAAGAATCTTCGCGAATTGTCGAAGCCGTAGTAACTGCTGCGCAGGGTCTTGGTTTCTCACCTCTTGAAGTAGCCCTTGCCTGGGTTAGAGATGCAGAAGGAGTTTCATCGACCATTGTTGGTGCAAGAACGGGTGCTCAATTGCGCGGAATACTTACGAGCGAAGAGATCTCTCTCCCGCCAGTTGTAAGGTCGGTTCTTGACGAAGTTTCCTCACATTGATTCTAAAAAATCAGCAAGAACATTGACACCAAATTCAATACTAGAAATTGGCACGCGTTCGTCAACTCCATGGAATAGGGCCATGAAATCTAAATCTGCCGGTAAACGCAGAGGCGAAAATCCATAACCCCTAATTCCCAACTCTGAAAGTGCTTTGTTATCTGTGCCGCCACTCATTGTGTAAGGCACGGGAATTCCATCAGGATCATGTGCCTTTATCGCGGCACACATCGCCTCAACTAAATCACCATCAAAATCAACTTCTAATGCGATGTCACGGGTTATGGTTTCGATTTGAATATCCGGCCCTACGATTTCTTTCATTGTGTTATTGAGTTCATCTTCAAACCCCGGCAGAAATCGGCCGTCGATAACCGCACTTGCCTGACCTGGTATGACGTTGGCTTTATATCCAGCTTCTAATTGTGTTGGGTTGGCTGTGTTTTGCAAGGTTGCACCGATCATTCTCGCGGCAGCACCAATTTCCTTGAGAAGGGGTCGTAAATCTTGTTCGTCATAAGTTTTTCCCGTAGCCGATGCAACGTTTTTAAATAACTCCTTAACGGTTTTTGTATAGCGCTGAGGCCATTCATAATTACCTACTTTAGAAACGGCCTGACTTAATCGTGTAATGGCATTTGCCTCGTTGATCATTGATCCATGGCCAGCCTGACCGTTCGCTGTGAGTCTCATCCAATGAATACCTTTTTGTGCAGCTTCAATGAGATAGAGGCGTTTTCCGCCAGAAACTGTGACAGAGAATCCACCAACCTCAGATATCGCTTCTGTGCATCCATTAAAAACTTCTGGATGTTTTGCGCTCATAAATCTTGAACCGAAATGACTTCCAGCTTCTTCATCGGCAAAGAATGCTAAAACAATATCGCGTTCAGGCTGGAAACCAGTTTGTGACCAGCCTCGAACAATTGCAAGGATCATCGCATCCATATTTTTCATATCTACAGCGCCACGACCCCAAATAGCACCGTCTTTTATTTCCGCAGAAAATGGGTCGACGCTCCAATCGCTTGCGTTCGCGGGAACAACATCCAGATGACCATGGACTACCAAACCGGGAAGTTTGGGATTCTTACCTTTAATGCGTGCGATTACATTGCAACGGTTCTTGGCAGATTCGTATACGGTCGAATCAATTCCAACTTCAGAAAGTGCAGTTACTACATAATCTGCAATTGCCTTCTCATCACCTTTACCATCGCCATAATTGACGCTTGGAATCCGTATGAGTTCTTGACAGATGCGCACCGTTTCTTTTTCTAATGCGGTGCGCTCGTTTTCCATGATGCAATTCTGCCTCGTTTTGCTTACATACTCCACACGTTGCTAACATGGGGTGTTGCAGTAGTTACTCGTCCGGGTGGCGGAATTGGCAGACGCGCTAGCTTGAGGTGCTAGTTCTCGCAAGGGATTAGGGGTTCAAGTCCCCTTTCGGACACGCAAAAGTACATAAGATATTCAAGTGCAAAACCTTGGTAGCGCCTTATCTCTCATAAGAACCATCCCAGATTATCCAAAACCAGGAATTATCTTTAAAGACATCACGCCATTACTCGCGGATGGATCCTCACTTGCCGTGATCATCGACGAGATGAATAAAGTAATAACAGGAGAAACAATCATCGCAGGCGTCGAGGCTCGCGGTTTCATTCTTGCAAGTGCTATGGCAGCGCGCGCCGAGCTTGGTTTTGTTCCAATCAGAAAGGCCGGCAAATTACCTTTCACGGTTCTAGAGCGTTCATATGGACTCGAGTATGGAGAAGATGTAATACAGGTTCATACCGATGCATTTGCGGGTCATAAAAACGTACTTTTGGTAGATGATGTATTAGCTACGGGCGGAACTATTTCTGCCGCAATCAATTTAATAAAAGACGCAGGCGCAAACCTTAGAAGTGTTGTCGTACTACTTGAAATAATGGATTTAGGAGGAAGAGCACGCATTCTTCGAGATCATCCAGACGTGCAGGTAATAGCTTTAGCGACAGCCTAATATGAGTAAAACTAGAATCCCGCAAATTCAGGCCTTACGAGCCCTGGCCGCATCCTTGGTCCTAGTTTTCCACGCGAAATTTGTTAGTGGTGGATTCATTGGTGTCGATATCTTTTATGTTATTTCAGGTTTTTTAATAACCGGATTACTACTTTCAGAACTGCGCTTTACAGAAAAGATTAACTTTGGAAAGTTCTACGCACGTAGAGCAAAGCGACTACTCCCCTCGTCGCTGATCGTAGTTGTTGTGACCGGAACTACGAGTTGGCTGTTGCTGCCAAGTTCCATGCGTAGATCATTGGGTCGGGACTTCATCGCTGCTTCCACCTATGTTTCAAATTTCCTATTTGCGCTCTGGCAAAACGATTATCAAAATCTCAATTCAACGCCATCGCCCTTCATTCATTACTGGTCCTTAGCTGTTGAGGAACAGTTCTATCTTTTTTGGCCGATCATTCTTTTACTACTCTACAAAATTGGCCAGCGTAAAGCGCTATTTTTTGGAATACTCGTTATTACTGTTCTCTCTTTTGTAACGTCCATTTTACTTACAGATTTTCATCCAATCTGGTCCTTCTATATTCTCCCAACGCGGGCATGGGAACTAGGTACAGGTGCTCTTCTTGTCTTTCTCCCCGCGCGCGCAAAAATAAATAGAATTGTTTTATGGGCTTCATTTCTGGTGGTCGCCTATGCAACGCTCAAATTCAATGAAACAACCAAATTCCCCGGTTATGCGGCGGCACTTCCAGTAGTAGCCACAGCGCTTCTTGTAGCAGGACATGCGAATTGGCCTACAAGGGTTAATTCATTGGCAAAAAGCAGGCCGGTTCAATGGCTTGGCGAAATTTCGTATCCGCTCTATTTATGGCATTGGCCTGTTTTAGTTATTCCATCACTCGTTATTGGACGTTCGCTAACAGCGGTAGAGAAGGTTCTCGCCCTTGTTCTGATTCTTCTCTTGAGCGAATTAACTCATAAATTTATTGAAGAGCCATTAAGGCATCGAAAATGGCACCCAAGGCGAACCTTGCAAAACGCAACCATGGTTACAGCGCTCTGTGTATTGGTAGGCATCGGAATTTATAGTTCGTATGACAATTCACTTTCTGTTTCTGGAGTCGGGAAATTTTCAATCGATCAAGTTCGAATCAAGCCCATTAATGACATCGACGGATGTCATGTTCATCGAGGAATAACGAAATCGCCAAAGTGCGAGTACGGGGATCCATATGGACGCAAAACCATCGTGCTCTACGGTGACTCACATGCCGCGCAGTGGTTGCCAGCCCTTGACATCATTGGGAAGAAGAATCACATAAAGGTAGTTTCACTAACTAAATCTGCATGTTCTGCTACCGAGTTAATCCTTCCTCTCTCCTCTCAATATTCCGTAACGGACTGTCAGAGATTTCGCGACAATTCGATTAGGAGAATCTCCGCTCTAAAACCCACTGCGGTCATAACAAGTAGCTATCAATTATTCGCATCAGCTGATGGTAATACCGAAGGTAAATTGTGGTGGCAGCGAGGGGAATCAAAATTACTCAAACGAATAAAGGCACTCACACAGTTCCCAGTGTATTTAACAGATACTCCTCGCCCCCAGATTGATATTCCGGACTGCCTCTCTAAAGGAGATCTAGGTCTCTGCGATAGTTCAATACCCATTGATGCAACGACGCCCCCTGGATTTCTAACAATTAACCCAACGCCGTGGCTATGTTCAGCCAAGTGCCCCGCTATCGTGGAGAAATTAGTTGCATATAGAGACCAGTCACACATATCAGTTGCCATGAGTGAGCATTTGGCACCAAGATTAGAGGGTGCCCTTAGAGCACATGGAATTATTTAGGTCCCAGCAATAGATACTAGAAAAAGAGGATGCAATGAAGGTTCGCGGATATGCAGCATTGAAGGCTAAGGCTCCACTAACTTCTTGGGAATTTGAACGCCGTGAACTTGGAGCACATGACGTTGCACTCGACATTTCATATGCAGGAATTTGCCATTCTGACATCCACCAAGCCAGAGAAGAATGGGGACCAGCAATATTTCCAATGGTGCCAGGACATGAAATAGCAGGAGTCGTTACATCCGTTGGCGCAAAAGTTTCTAAATTTAAAGTTGGAGACAAAATTGGTGTTGGTGTTTTTGTAGATTCTTGTCGCAATTGTCAGGCTTGCAAGGATGGTTTGCAGCAATATTGCGTCGAAGGGATGACAGGAACGTATAACCAATTAGAGCGTGATGGAAAAACTCCCGCAATGGGCGGATATTCAAATGTGTTTGTTATAAATGAAGATTACGCGGTGACTATTCCGAACAATCTCCCGATGGAAGGAGTAGCTCCTTTGCTCTGCGCTGGTATCACTTTGTACTCACCACTAAAGAATTGGAAGGCCGGACCTGGCAAGAAGGTTGGAGTCATGGGTCTTGGTGGACTCGGACATATGGGTGTGAAATTTGCACATGCTTTAGGTGCCGAAGTTACCGTCTTCTCACACAGTGAATCAAAGAGAGCAGATGCTCTTGCAATGGGAACCGATCATTTTGTAGTGACGAAGGATCCTGCAAATCTCACTCCACTTAAATCTTCTTTTGATTTGATTTTGAATACTGTCAGCGCTGAACTAGATATCAATCTCTACCTTGATCTCATTAAACTCGATGGCACACTTGTTGTAATTGGTTTGCCAGGCAAGCCATATGCTGTTGAAGCCGGTGGTCTCTTAGCCAAGCGTCGCTCTTTGGCAGGATCAATGATAGGCGGCATTCCACAGCTACAAGAGATGCTTAATTTCTGTGGCGAGAAAAACATTGTCAGTGACGTTGAGGTGATAAAAGCTGATTACATAAACAAGGCTTACGATCGAACAGTTGCCAGCGATGTTAAATACCGCTTCGTTATAGATGCTTCAACTTTCTAAAGTTCCCCTAAACAAAGTTGTGAAGCAGGCCAGCAAAAACTGGCGCCAGAATTAGCGCTGGAAGCAAATTGCCAACTGCAATTTCTCTAATTTTGAGTAGGCGTAGACCTATTGAAACGAGCATCAATCCGCCGACAATTGTCATTGCATCGATTTGATAGCCAGACATAATTGATCCGAGTCCTAACCCAATAACCGTCCATACGCCTTGGTAAATTCCAACAGGAATTGCCGATGCTGCTACTCCCCAACCCAAACTTGCTGCAAAGGCCATCGCTGCAAAGAAGTCGAGGCTTGATTTCAACAATAGCTGGTCAATTCCATTAGACATTCCATCGCTAATTGAACCCAATATCGCAAGGGGGCCAATGGCAAAGAGAAGTGAGGCGGAAACAAATCCCTCTAAAAATGTACTGCTCTCGTGCGCCCCAAATTTATTTCTTAAAAATTCACCGAATTGATCGAGGCGATTTTCTAATTTAGCTGCCGAACCAATAAGTCCACCAATAAGTAGTGAGGCGAGAATGACCAGAAGCGTCCAACCTTTGGGAAGTGCATTTACATAACGGTTGCTCCACATTGGAATGAGAGCCGAAGCAGCTCCGAGAATTGTTATCAGACCTAGGACATCAGTTATCAACGATCTCGTTCGCTGTGACATTCGTCCGCCAACTAATACTCCGAACGCGGCGCCAACGATGATTGTTGCTATATTGATGATGGTTCCGAGACCTATAAACACCCGCCTATTAAAACACCTTGGGGCTACACTCCCCTAATGCATTTGAAAGAACTCATTCGGGCCCTGAAACCTCACAAAACAATTCCAGTTACTCCTTGGAGAGCGAATTCTCTTTGGGATTTGTCGTTGACGCGCGTTGGAATTCTCTTCTTTGGACTCATCATCTTCGGATTTGGTGATGCATTCGTGGTGCAGTCAAACTTAGGAAATGCACCGTGGACGGTATTCGCCGAGGGTATAAGCCAGCGTTCTGGAATATCCCTTGGACTTGCTACTGGGCTCATAAGTATTGCCGTCATGCTTTTTTGGATACCACTGAAGGTTAAACCGGGATTTGGAACTCTTTCAAATATTGTTTTGATCGCAATTGCAATTCAAATTGGCGTGACCTACTTTCCATTGCAACATAGTTTGATATCCGGCATAGCAAGTGCGATATTTGGAGTGGCTCTTGTCGGTTTTGGTTCAAGCCTTTATTTAACTTGCGCGCTTGGACCAGGCCCTAGAGATGGCACGATGACCGGCTTACATAGAGTCACTGGCGTTCGAGTCGGACGTGTTCGCCTTGGTATTGAGGTTCTTGTGATGAGCGTGGGAGCTGGCCTCGGTGGGCGCATAGGGCTTGGGACAGCAATTTTCGCTCTCTTTATCGGGCAATCAATCGCAATTTTCCTCGGATTAGTAGCGCGCCTAACCAAATCGCCAACCGCCTAAAGATAGTTTTTACCTACCTTCCCTCGGCCTGTGAGCCGTCACTTCACACGGGGTCGCAAACACCCCCGATACCAAAATCAGGAAGGTTCGTCATGCTCGATACATACTTCAAGATCTCAGAGCGCGGTTCAACCGTTGCCAGAGAAGTTCGTGGCGGTTTTGTTACGTTCTTCACAATGGCATACATCGTTGCGCTTAATCCACTCATCATCGGTCTCTCCAAAGATGCCGATGGAAAATTCATTGGCGGCGGAGATGCGCCAAATCTAGCTCTCGTTGCTGCAATGACAGCTTTGATTGCTGGTGTACTTACAATCTTGATGGGCGTAGTTGGTAATTTCCCACTAGCTCTCGCAACCGGCCTTGGCCTCAATACTTTCGTAGC
>WLNK01000046.1 GCA_009699795.1 Actinomycetota bacterium
GCGTTAAAAATGGCAACGACCACTTTAAGAATTCATCAATGGTCAGGGCGCGAATCTTGTCGCCGTTGATTGCTTCAAGCTTTTTCATATCAAAGCGGGCTGGGGATGAATGAACCTTTTCTACAGTGAAGAGCTCGCAGAGCTCTTTCATCGAAATATTTTCGCGGTCATCTCCAGGAGACCATCCAAGCAGAGCTAAGTAATTACAGATCGCCTCTGGCAAATATCCCTGCTCGCGATACCAAGCGATTGAGACTTCGCCATTTCGCTTTGAAAGCTTGGCGTTGTCTTGGCCCATAACGAATGGCAAGTGTGCAAAGACTGGGTAATCCTCAGGCTTTACGCCCATCGCTTGATACACGCGAATCTGACGTGGAGTAGATGAAAGCAAATCCTCTCCGCGAAGTACGTGAGTCACCTTCATTAAAACATCATCGACTGCTACGGCCAGCGTGTAGAGAGGCGAACCATCGGCTCGAACCAAAACAAAGTCCGGAACAAACTTATGATCAAAGACAACCTCGCCGCGAATCTCATCTTTAAAAGTCGTTGAGCCATCTGGCATACGCATACGCACGACTGCGCTTCGGCCTTCTGCTTTGTATGCAGCAATTTGATCAGCAGTTAAATCGCGGCAGTGTCCGTTATATCCAGGTGCAACGTTTGCAGCGCGTTGTGCTTCGCGAACTGCCTCTAACTCCTCAGGTGAGCAGTAGCAGTGATACGCATCCTTTTGATCAAGAAACTTCTGCGCCCATTCTGCATAAATATCTAAACGTTGTGATTGTAAGTACGGACCATTTTCGCCGCCAACTTCAGGACCTTCATCCCAATTAAGTCCAAGCCATTTCAAAGTATCAATTGCGGCGTTGATGTACTCATCTGTAACGCGAGTTGTGTCGGTATCTTCAATACGAAATAGAAATGTGCCTCCTGTGTGGCGCGCGTATGCCCAGTCAAAGAGCGCTGTGCGAATATTTCCAACGTGGAGATCTCCAGTTGGAGATGGTGCAAAACGAACCTTTACTTTTTTCGCACTCATGGCTTTGCACTCACTTTGTTTGTTAGAACACCGATTCCTTCGACTCCAACGCTAACAGTGCTGCGCTCTGGCATTGGGCCAATACCTGCAGGTGTTCCTGTGATGATGACATCACCAGGTAGAAGAGTCATTACCTGTGAAACGAATACGACAATATCTTCTACGTTAAAAATCATCTCGCTGATTTTGGCATCTTGCTTTACTTCGCCGTTAATCTCTGTATGGATGCGCTGTGTGCCAGGTATGAAATCTGTTTCAATCCAAGGTCCAAGTGGGCAGAAAGTGTCAAAACCTTTTGCGCGAGTCCACTGACCATCGCTCTTTTGAATCTCACGGCACGTTACATCGTTTGCAATTGTGTAACCAAAGATCACATCTTTAACTCGCTCTTTAGGAACATCTTTGCAGAGGCGGCCGATAACGATTGCAAGTTCTGCCTCAAAATCGATTGTCGGCGCCATCTGCGGCCAGACAATTGTGTCGCCTGGGCCAATCACAGTTGTGTTTGGTTTAATAAAAATAATTGGTTCTTTAGGTAGCTCTGAACCCATCTCTTTTGCATGGTCTGCATAATTCTTTCCAACACAGACAACTTTGCTACGCGGAATTACTGGTGCTAGTAAGCGAACTGAATTGAGTGCAACTTTTGCACCAGTCTTGGTAACTCCGTGATAAATCGGATCACCCGAAATCACTGTAATTTGATTATCGTCTTCGACCACACCAAAGAGTGGGTCAGTACCAAGACCGGAGTCTGGTCCTGGTGAAAATCGGACGATGCGCATTGGGCAATCTTACTTGTTACAAATTGCTTACTGTGCCGTCACTTTCTACGTGAAAAATTGCTGCCGACGGTGAGTGCTCACGAATAACGCTTACCTTTGATGGTTTTGCGCCGGCGCAAACAACGCCTTCAATTCCAGAAATCTGAGAAGCCATAGCGACGGTAAAGACTGCCTCAACAGCGTCCAAAGTAAGCGCTGGTGATTCAATGTTGATTGCAACATAAGTGCGCCCTGTTGAATCGCGAAGAGCTGCGGCTTGTTTTGCGCCTGTGCGCTTTAGGGTTGAAGTTGCAAGAGTTTCTAGCTTTGCATCTTCTGCATTTGCAAAGTTACTCATGGTCTTCCTCTCTAAAATCTTTTTCACGTTCAATAATGACGCTACTAATCCTGCGGCGACGACCGATGGGCCGCTCTGAAGTAATCGACCAACCGTTAAGTGAAATCGTACTTCCAGCAATTGGTACTCGTCCAAGTCGCTCGGCCATAAGCCCACCAATAGTGTCTACATCTTCATTTTTCTCAATTGTAAATTTGAGCTCGTCGGCCAAATCTTCAATATGAAAGGAAGCGCGCGCACGGGCTTTGTCTTCAGATAGCCAGATGAAATTCTCAACTTCGTCATCAAATTCATCAGCAATCTCGCCAACAATTTCTTCGATGATGTCTTCAATGGTGATTAGCCCTGCTGTACCGCCGTATTCATCGACAACGATGGCTAAGTGAATCTGGTCGCGCTGCATCTCTCGAAGTAACTCTGCTGCGTTTTTAATCTCTGGCACAAAGACCGCTGGGCGAATGTGCTGCTCTACCTTTTCCACCGTTTCTGCCTCGTGGTGATCGTGTGATCTCTTAGCTAAATCTTTGATGTAAGCAATTCCAATAATGTCATCAAGGTTTTCACCCGCCACTGGGATTCTTGAATAGCCAGAACGAAGTGCAAGGGAAAGCGCCTGACGCAGAGTTTTATCGCGTTCAATCCAAACCATTTCAGTTCGCGGAACCATGAGTTCGCGAGCCAATGTGTCTCCGAGTTCGAAAACAGAGCTGATCATCTCGTGTTCATCGGCATCAACAAGTCCGCGCTCTTGAGCTTGATCAACAAACTCGCGCATCTGTCGTTCGTTGGTCATGCGACCAGAGCCAAATGGTTTTCCAGGAGTAAGTAGATTTCCAATTCCGATAAGGAATTTGGCTATCGCATCTAGCGGATTCATCTCTTCTCCCACTTTTCTACGATTGATTCCTGAAGGGCAAACATAACTTTCTCTTCATCTTTATCTGCATGGTCATATCCGAGAATATGAAGAAGTCCATGCACTGCAAGAATTGAAATTTCATGTTCGGTTGAATGGCCAGCAACTTTTGCTTGAGCCGCTGCAACCGTTGGCGCAATGATGATGTCGCCAAGGGTTACAGCCTCCCCTGTTACCTCTGGAAGATCCATTGGAAATGAGAGAACATCGGTGGGACCTGGTTCTTTCATCCATTCAAGATGAAGCTCGGTCATCTCTTCTTCATTTACAAACGTTACATTTATGACGCACTCTGCATTTAGCTCCATGTAGTTGAGTGCGTATGCCATCAAAGAGTCGACCTCATCTTCCTTGATGGGTACTCCTGAATTGTTAGTTAAATCAATACTCATGAATTGCGGACGGGGCGAATGGCTTGTTTCGCCTCATCAAATTTTGCGTATGCCTTAACAATGTCGCCAATCAAACGATGGCGGACAACATCTTCAGCGGTGAGATCCATAAATTCAATGTCTTCTATGTCTTGAAGAATATTTCGAATGATGCGTAGGCCTGAGCTTGCACCATTTGGAAGATCGACCTGAGTCACATCGCCGGTAATAACCATCTTCGAACCAAATCCAAGGCGAGTAAGGAACATCTTCATCTGTTCAGGCGTCGTGTTCTGCGCTTCATCAAGAATGATGAATGAATCATTGAGTGTTCGACCACGCATATAAGCAAGGGGGGCAACTTCAATAACGCCTGATTGCATAAGACGTGGAATTGTCTCTGCATCAATCATGTCGTGCAGTGCGTCAAAGAGCGGGCGAAGATAAGGATCAATTTTTTCACTAAGTGTTCCGGGCAAGAATCCAAGGTGTTCGCCAGCTTCAACAGCTGGGCGGGTCAAAATAATACGATTAACTTTCTTCGCCTGAAGGGCTGCAACAGCCTTCGCCATTGCAAGATAAGTCTTTCCGGTACCAGCAGGGCCAATTCCGAATGTGATTGTGTGCTCTTCAATTGCATCTACGTAACGCTTCTGGTTCGCAGTCTTTGGTCTAATTGTGCGGCCACGATTGCTAACAATATTAAGAGAGAGAACTTCGGCAGGATGATCAACTGGATCATGCTCGAGCATTGCAATGCTGCGACTTACTGCATCGGATGTGAGCGCCTGACCAGATCGAATAACAACCATCATCTCTGCAAATAATTTTTCAAGTGCGATGCATTCAATGTGTGGACCGCGAAGAGTAATTTCATTTCCACGAACAGTGATGTTTACTGATGGAAATGCCGCTTCGATTACAAGGAGATTTGCATCGTTAACACCGACGAGTGAAACCATCGGTATGGCTATTGGGACCGTTATTAGTGTGCGCTCCATATGTGCGAAATCCTACTTTTAACCCGGAGGCCATGCGAGTACACGCCCGCCGATTAAATGTAGGTGAGCGTGAAATACGCTCTGACCAGCAGCTTCACCGGTGTTAAAAACAGTTCTGTAGCCATCAAGGCCACGTTCTTTGGCAATTTCATCGGCAGCGCTAAAAAGGCTCGCCATGATGGTTCCCGAAATCTTTGCAAGGCCAGCAGCGTTTTCAGTATGAACTGTTGGCACAAGTAGCACGTGTGTTGGGGCCTGCGGATTTAGATCGTTAAATGCCACAACGTTTTCGTTCTTAAAAACTATGTCAGCAGGAATATCGCCTTCAATAATTTTGCAGAAGATGCAATCTGGATTTAGCGCCACGGCAATTACCATACCTTCATCGCTGTTGAAACGGCAGATAAAGCGGCAAGGCCTGCATGTGCACTTCTCAAAACTGGTCTACCTAAATGTGAAACCTTTGCACCCGCGCCAGCGAAGAGATCAACTTCTTCATCGGTAAGTCCGCCTTCTGGCCCAATGATGATTACAACTTTCTTTGCGCCAGGTGAAGCAATCTCTGAAATCTTTTGTGTAGCGCTCTCGTGGAAAACAATCGCAAGGTCTGCCTTAGCTATTTCATCAATGACGTTCTCGGTAGTTGCAGCGCCAGAAACAGTTGGAATTCTGTAGCGGCGAGATTGCTTACTTGCCTCGCGAGCAGTCACCTGCAATTTCTCGCTTCCTTTTCCAATTGATCTGGCAGATGCCCACATTACAATCCGATCCGCACCGCCCTCTGTGAGTAGCTCTACAGATTCTTTTGCGCGATCACCTTTTGGAATTGCTTGCACAACTGTGAATTGCGTTGAGAGCGCTTCTTCAATTCCACTCTCTAGGACTTCCACCTGCATAGCTTTCTTGGCAACGCTTAGGACGCGCACCTTTGACCATGCGCCTTTTCCATCGGAGAGTGCGTAGACATCTTCTATCTGGGCACGTAATACACGAATGGCATGGAGCGCATCTTCGTTATTGAATTCGTACTTTGCGCCCTTTTCTGTGGGTAAGTCATCAACGAAGAAGAGTGTCAGCATTAGCGACCGAAGGCTTCACGGAATTTTGCGAAGAATCCTTGTTCGTGTCCCTTGATTTGAACCTCGCCTGGTTTTTCACCACGCATCTCTGCAAATTTGCGAAGTAACTCTTCTTCATCTTTCTTGAGTTTGTGTGGGGTCGTCACCTCAACGTGCACAATTAAATCTCCACGATGGTTTGAGTGAAGGCGAGTCATACCTTTGCCCTTAACGGTAATTGTTGAACCACCTTGTGTGCCTGGCTTTATTTGAATTTCTTCTGGCCCATCCAAAGTTTCTATCTTTACAGAAGAACCCAGGGTTGCCGAAACGAAGGAAACTTCAATTGCTATGTGCAGAGTATTTCCGTCGCGAAGAAGTGTTGGGTGTTCTGCCTGAACAATTTCTACATAGAGATCTCCGGCGGGTCCCCCGCCTGCACCAACTTCGCCGCGACCCGCCATTTGAATTCGGTTACCGGATTCAACTCCCGCAGGAATTTTTACATTGATGTTTTGGCGCGCGCGTACTCGTCCATCACCGCTGCATTCGCGACAAGGATTCTTAATTACGCTTCCATAACCACCACATGTCGAACATGGGCGAGAAGTCATTACCTGACCGATAAAACTCTTTTGTATGTGCTGTGTTTCACCGCGACCTTTACAGATCTGACACATCTCAGGAGATGCGCCATCTTGGCAACCACTTCCCTGACACTTAGTACAAACAACTGCGCTTTCAACAGAGATATCTCGCTCTGTTCCAAAACAAGCTTCATGCAAATCAACTTCAACGCGGATAAGTGCATCTTGTCCTTGGCGCATACGTGGGCGTGGTCCGCGAGTTCCACCACCGCCGAAGAATGCATCCATGATGTCGCTAAATCCGCCAGGACCGAATCCGCCACCGAATCCACTAAAACCGTTGCCGCCCATGTCGTATTGCTGACGTTTCTGCGGATCGCTTAAAACTTCATAGGAAGCCGTTACTTCTTTAAATTTTTCCTGAACTTCTGGATCTGGATTTACATCTGGGTGAAGTTCGCGTGCAATCTTGCGATAAGCCTTTTTGATTTCATCTGCACTTGCATCGCGCGGTACACCGAGAGTTTGGTAGTGATCAGACATTATTAGCCAATACTTCCCTCTGTTATGTATCGACCGACATATCGTGCAACAGCAGAGACTGCAGACATAGATCCCGCATAGTCCATACGAGTAGGCCCAAGGACACCGAGTGCTCCAAGTGGAGAAGTTTCATTTCCATACCCCACTGTTACAAGTGAAGTTGTACGTAAATTATCTTCTTTTTGTTCCTGGCCAATTCGTACTTGAACATTCTCATTGGCATCTCCCAGGAGGCGAAGTAAAACAACTTGCTCTTCAAGTGCTTCAAGTACTGGATGAATAGTTGTGCTGAAATCTTCACGGAATCTGGCAAGGTTAGCCGTTCCGGCCAGAACAACTTTCTCTTCAGCTCGTTCCATAGCCATTTCAATAATTGTTGAAATAACTATCGCAACGTCTTTACGTTCGCGAGTGGAGTAGCTCTCCATGATTCCTGAGATGCGGTCTGCAACATCTGGAAGTCGCTGACCTGCAATTGCATTATTGATCTGAGCGCGAAGGCTAGCGATAAAGGCCTCAGGCAGATCACCAGTCATTTCAAGAACTCGTTGTTCCACGCGACCCGAGTCAGTAATCAGAATCATCATGATGCGAGATGGAGTAAGCGCAACTAGCTCTACGTGACGCACTCGCGATTTCACCATTGATGGATATTGCACAACGGCTACTTGCTTTGTTACATCAGCAAGTAATCGCACAGTACGCATCACGACATCATCAAGGTCGAGTGCGCCTTCTAGAAATGTTTCAATTGCTCGGCGCTCAGCCGATGACAGTGGCTTCACTGTTGCTAACTTATCTACAAAGACTCGATAACCACGATCTGTTGGAATTCGCCCAGCACTTGTGTGCGGATGAGTAATAAGTCCTTCTTCTTCAAGGACGGCCATCTCATTTCGAATCGTCGCAGGAGAAATACCTAGCGCGCTCTTATCGGCGATTGCCTTAGAGCCAACAGGTTCTTGCGTCGCAACGTATTCATCAACGATTGCACGCAAAATCTCTA
>WLNK01000047.1 GCA_009699795.1 Actinomycetota bacterium
CCAAAATCTTGGACAGATGGTGCTCCACAGCCTGTTGCACTTCAAGATCATGCACATCTGAAAGATTCGTTTAGCTACAAAATTAAGCGCAGACTTTTGGGTGGCCCACTAAACCGACATTCTCTTGGCCACCAACGTTTAAGTAAGCGCTACGCCCTAGGCATTCTCTCCTCTGACTGCATCTCTTCTTCTGCTTATGGCAGCGAACAAATCTTGATTGCGTTGCTGCCTGCTTTTGGTTTGGCTGCATTTGCAATTTTGATGCCAATGACTGCTGTAGTACTCATCATTCTTACAATCATTACTCTTTCTTACCGCAACGTCATTGATGTTTATACAAAAACAGGCGGCGCATACATCGTTGCTAGAGATAACTTCGGGCCAGTTGTTGCACAGATTGCAGCAGTAGCTCTGATGCTTGATTACATAGTCACAGTCGCAATTCAGTCCGCTGCCGGAGTTGCTGCAATTATTTCTACTTTTCCATCGCTAGATCCGTGGAAATTACCGATGATTTTTGCTGTCATCGCTCTCTTAACTTATGGCAATCTCCGCGGAGTTAAAGAGGCTGGCAAGGCTTTCGCTTTCCCTACATATTTCTTCGTTGGAAGTATGTTCATTGTTTTCGGTATGGGTATGTGGAGACTTTCACAAGGCACTCTCCCGGTCTTGGCAACTGATTTACCTGGCGCTGTACATGTTGGAGAGGCACAAGGACTTCTTACCTTCGCTTCGATTTTTATTTTGCTTCGTGCTTTTGCAAACGGAGGATCTTCACTCACAGGACTTGAAGCAATCTCAGATGGAGTTGCGCTCTTCCGCGAGCCAGAGCATGTAAATGCAAAACGAACACTTGTCGTTATGAGTTCGTTGCTTGGAACACTGGTCCTTGGAGTTTCATGGTTTGCGCACCACATTCACGCAATGCCTTACGAATCTGGAACACCAACGGTAATTTCTCAAATTGCTAAAGCAGCTGTTGGTACCGGAACTTTTGGATCCATCATGTTCATCATGGTCCAGCTCGCAACAATGCTTATTCTCTTTGCTGGTGCCAACACGACTTACAGCGCTTTCCCATTGCTCTGTAATTTCGTTGCATCCGATGGATATTTACCGCGCCAATTAACAAAGCGTGGGCACCGCCTGGCATTCTCAAATGGCATTCTGCTTCTCTCTGGTGGCGGACTCTTGTTAGTTTTAATCACAGCTGGATCTGTTGAGCACTTAGTCGCCTTCTATGCCCTTGGTGTCTTTACTGGTTTCACGCTTGCAGGTTTTGGAATGACTAAGCATTCACTTCGTAATAAACCAAAGGGTTGGCGCTTAAAAGTTGTAGTCAATGCAACAGCTGGTTCGGTATCACTTGCAATTGTAATTATTTTCTCAGTCGTTAAATTCACAGAGGGCGCATGGATGGTTCTGCTCCTTGCACCAATTTTGGTTGCATCGTTTTTACGACTTCGTCGTCAGTACACACGTGAAGTTGAGGCCTTGTCTGTACGCCAAGAACAAGAGCGAGCAACAGCAATCGTTCGTCACGATGTAACAGTTCTGGTTGATAACGTCGACCTAGCGACTCTGGGCGCAATTCGTTATGCGCGAAGCTTGAAGCCTCGTAACTTAAGCGCGGTTCACTTTGTAATAGATGATCGTCACGCAGAAGATATCTCTCGTGCTTGGGCAACTTCAGATGCATTCGATGACGTAACTCTAGAACTTATTGACTGTCCAGATCGACGCATTGCAAATTCAGCAGTTGACTACGCAATTCGCATGACAGAAAGAAGCGACGTGGAATTAACTTTGCTTCTACCTCGCCGTTCTTATTCACCATTCCTTGGTCGTTTGTTACATGATCAAACCGCTGAAGAAATTGCGGCGCCGATTTCACAGCTTCAACGAGTTGTAGCAACAATCGTCCCTTTTGACGTGGATAAAATTACTTCTGGAAATCGAGTTGCTCTGCATGAAAAACATGATTCGAGAATTACCGAAAAACCAAAACCTGTAGCGGTTAAGCAAATAAAAGAAATTACTCGTCAAGTTGAACCAGTTAGCCATTACGAAGCCAACGTAACTCCCATCGGTGAAATTGAATGGAGAAAGCGCGCCCACGTACAGGGGCAAGTAACTTCTATTAAGACTGCTCCGCGCGGTGGTGCTCCACTTCTTGAAGTGGAAGTTTGGGATCAAACCGGTGGCGTCACACTTCACTTCCTTGGGCGCCGAGAAATTGCTGGCCTCGAAGTGGGATCAAAACTTCGCGCAGAAGGAATGGTCGGCGAAGAAGAAGGTGTGCTTACGATTCTCAATCCTTCGTACGAGCTGCTCGTTTAACCTTTTCTCTGTTCTCCAAAAAAATTCTGCAGTAACTCCGCACATTCATCTTTTAATACTCCTGAAGTGACGTCCATTTTATAAATCGCACGTGGATCTCTAATCACATCCCATACAGAGCCAACAGCACCAGCCTTCTCATCCCAGGCACCAAAAATTAAATGTGAAATCCGTGCTTGTGCGATTGCACCTGCGCACATTGCACATGGTTCAAGCGTGACTATGAGCGTGCAGCCATCTAGTCGAGAATTCTGAAGTCTCGCTGTGGCGCTACGCAAGGCAACGATTTCGGCATGTGCAGTTGGATCATTTGTCGCTTCTCGCTCATTAAAGCCTTTGCCAATTACTACGCCATCACGATTAATAACAATTGCACCTACTGGCACATCTCCGGTTGATAGAGCTGACTTCGCGATTGAAATTGCTTCGCGCATTAACTCATCTGGTTCTTTTGAAATTCTTACAACTCCAATAGTTCGGTGAATTGTTCTCCAAAACCTAATCGGCTTGCGATGGCTTCGAGTTGTTCATCTGGGAATAATTCTGCATCATCGCATAGCGTTGCAATTTCCATTTGATTGACTCCGAGGTCTGCCAAAATATCTAGATGCCCGACGGGAAGAGGCTCTTCATCATCTTCAGGTGCATCAAGATCACAAAGCTCTAGAAATTCAGCAGCAACTTCATAATCGAGCGCACAAGTGATGTCACTCAATAACATTTTTATATGCGATCCAAGTACACGGATAACCATAAAGAATTCTTCATCTATGGCAAGTAGCGCTATTGCACCACCATTTGTTTGTAATGATTTCAATCGATCAATCACTCCAGGCAGGTCTTGCGCATCTGGTAATTGCGAAAGTGACCAGCGACCATCTTCGTGCCATGCGGCTACCGCAATGTCCACATCATCAATCCGCGCCTCTGTCACAACGCCATATTGGCACTCATTGGATTGGAAAGAAAGCCCTGTAAGGTATGAGCCATGAAAGTTCACGTAGCAAACCATCCACTTATTTCCCATAAATTGACTGTTTTGCGCGATGAAAGAACTGATTCACCGACTTTTCGTCGCCTTGTTGAAGAGCTGGTGACACTCCTGGCCTATGAAGCAACACGTGAAGTGCGAACCGAGTCAGTGACAATAAAGACTCCTGTTACACAGACAAAAGGAATCAAGTTAGCGAATCCAACTCCGGTGGTTGTGCCAATTCTTCGTGCAGGCCTTGGAATGTTAGAAGGGATGACTCGACTTGTACCAACGGCTGAAGTTGGTTTTCTCGGAATGGTTCGAGATGAAAAAACTCTTGAGGCAAGTACCTATGCAAACCGCCTTCCTGATGATTTAGCTGGACGTCAATGTTTTGTTCTTGATCCAATGCTTGCAACTGGTGGAACTCTTGTTGCTGCAATCAACTTCTTAATCGAACGTGGTGCTACTGATATAACAGTAATTTGCATACTCGCTGCTCCAGAAGGAATTGCGGCGCTGGAAAAAGCATTCGTTAACGCCGGCGTGCCAATTACTCTCGTAACTGGAGCTCTCGATGAAAAACTAAACGAACACGGGTATATCGTCCCCGGCCTTGGTGATGCCGGTGATCGCTTATACGGTGTTGTGTAAATGGAGTTTGCTGCAAGTTTTGATGGACAGCTTTCGACTCTCGCGCCATTTATTTTCTATTTAGTCGCTGCTGGAATTGTATTTATCGAAACTGGTCTACTTTTCGGCTTCTTCTTGCCAGGAGATTCGATTCTCTTCAGCGCCGGTTTGGTCGCAGCATCTCAAGATAATGTAAATATTTTGATTCTAGTGACTGTAATTTTTATTGCGGCTTTCTTTGGCGATCAAGTTGGCTTTGTACTTGGAAGAGTAATTGGTCGTCCTTATCTCGATAAAAGAGAATCACCGCGAATCAAACGGATGATTGCCAGCGCTGAAAATTTCTACGAGCACACAGGTTGGTGGGCAGTAGTTGCAGCACGTTTCTTCCCGTGGATACGAACATTTGTACCGCCAATTGCGGGCGCTGCGAAAATGAATTACTACAAGTTCTTATCTGCCAACGTGCTTGGCGCTTTGCTTTGGGGAGTTGGAATTACTCTCGCCGGCTTTTACGCAGCAACGCTTCCGTGGGTTAAGAGCTCCTCGTATGCAATTGCCACTTTTTTTATCGTAGCTTCAATAATTTCTGGACTTATAAATTATCGACGCCGTACTCGCTAAGAATTAAGGATGAGTTCCCTGGAACTCTCGCTTATCTGCAATCCAATCCATAAGCGCGAACAGAACTCCTGAAGCAACAAATGTAAGGTGAATGAATATTCGCCATTTTGTGCCTTCGCCAACGTGTTCTTGACCTGAGAGTTCAATAAAATCTTTAAGGAGTTCAATGACCGAGATAGCAACGAGAGAACCAATTAATTTGATTTTCAGACCACTGAAATCAATCGTTCCCATCCAGTGTGGGCGATCTTGGGAACCTTGAGCGATATCAATTCTAGAAATAAAGTTTTCGTAACCCGCAAAAATAACCATCAGAATTAAATTTGCTAACAGCGTTAAATCTAGGAGAGCAAGAAGTTCGAGGGTAAATGTGTGCGCCTCTACTTCACCAATATGTCTGGCAACGCTCACGAAATCGATTGCAAAGCGGTAAGAAAGTAGAGCAAGTGCTCCAACCAAACCCAAATACAAAGGAGTTAATAGCCAGCGAGATCTAAAGAGAATCACTTCGATGATGTGAACAATTTGCTTCATAGGAAAATTCTAACCTAGGGCTCTAACGCAAGCGTGACTTCTAGCCATTCTTCTTCACGAAGGGCGAGTTCGGCCTCTGCTTCCTGTAGGGCGTTACTTATTTCCAGGAGCTTGCCAGAGTCAAACGCTTGCTCATCTTGCTCTTTTTTCAACTCTTGGATTTTCTCTTTTAGTTTTCCGACTTGCCTTTCTAGCCGCGTTAAATCTTTTTTCAATTGCCTTTGTTCTGCTGCACTCGATTGTGGCTTTGCATCCAGAGTAGCTTTATCAGAGTTATTTAGACTTTCAAGTCTTTGTTCGAGGTACTGATCTATCCCGCGAGGTAAATCTCGTAAAGTTTTGTCTCCGAGCAAGCCAACAAAGTTGTCGCAAACTCTTTCGAGAAAATATCTATCGTGAGAAATAATTATGAGAGTTCCACCATAACTATCAAGTAAATCCTCTAATTCTGTAAGTGTCTCAATATCAAAATCATTGGTTGGCTCGTCAAGGAGCAAAACATTCGGGGATCCCATAAGAAGTCGAGTTAATTGCAATCTGCGTTTCTCGCCACCAGATAAATCTCCAACAGGAGTCCACTGTGAGTCTCTGTCAAAACCTAAACGCTCGCAGAGTTGAGAGGCTGAAAGTGATTTACCTCCGCCAATCTCAATGTGGCTAGCTACTTTTTCAACTGCTTCTAAAACGCGCCAGGTTGGATCAAGCTCATCTAAGTGCTGTGTAAGAAATGCACACTTGACTGTTATTCCCGTTACTAATTTTCCAGCCGAAGGTTGTATCTCTCCAGCTAGCGCACGCATCAAAGTTGTTTTGCCAGCTCCATTTATTCCAACAATTCCGATGCGATCTCCTGGACCAATGTTCCAATAAAGATCATCAATTAGTTCTTTATCTCCGGCTTTAATCTGAAGATGATGAGCTTCATAAACGGTTTTGCCAAGACGATTGAGTGCAAATTTAAGAAGCTCACCTTTATCGCGAGGAGCTGGTTCTGCTGCGATGAGTTCGTTTGCTGCATCAACTCGAAACTTAGGTTTTGTGGTTCGTGCAGGAGCGCCTCTACGAAGCCAGGCCAACTCTTTTCTAATTAAATTATTCCGCCGCGCATCCATAGCGTTTGCCTGACGAGAACGCTCGGCTTTAGCAAGAACGAATGCTGAATATCCGCCGTCATACTCTTCGACTTTGCCGTTTACAACTTCCCAAGTGTGATCGGTTACTGCATCCAAAAACCATCGATCGTGAGTGATTACCAGTACCGCAAGTGATTTTCTTTTATTTAAGTGGTCTGCTAGCCATGCAACACCTTCAACATCTAAATGGTTTGTGGGCTCATCTAAAAGAATTAAATCGAGATCGTCGATAAGTAACTTTGCAAGGCTAACTCTTCTTTTTTCACCACCCGAAAGCGAAGCAAAATTTCTTTCAAAGAGATGATCATCAAAGCCGCCAAATAGTCCTGTAAAAATCTCACGGACTGAAGCATCACTTGCCCATTCATGTTTCTCTCTCTTACCTAAAACGACATCACCTACGGTCGCTGAAGGATCTTCTTTATCAACTTGCGAGAGTAAACCGATATTTACTGAATTTGATTTAGTTATTCGCCCACTATCTGCGGGTTCAACGGCCGCGATAATTTTCATCAGGGTACTTTTGCCACACCCATTACGCCCGACAATTCCAATGCGCTCACCTTCAGATACACCAAGTGAAACTTTTTCTAAAAGTGGATTGATATCGAAAGCCTTGCTTACCTCTTCTATATTCACGATATTGCGCGCCACGGTAGGAGAGCGTACCTTTCAACCATGAAGGTAACTGACCGTGAATACGCATTAGATTTGGATTCGCGCGACCCACTTGCACAATTTCGCACACAATTTGTGAATTCAGATCCAAATGTTTGCTATCTAGATGGAAATTCTCTTGGTCGACTTCCACATTCAACAGTCATGGCTGTTAATGAATTTATGACCGGAGAATGGGGTCCTGAAGTTGTCGCCGGATGGAGCCACTGGGTTGATGAAGCGCAACCAACAGGTGACTTAATTGGACGATCTTCACTTGGAGCAGGACCAGGACAAGTTCTAGCCTGCGATACAACTTCAGTTAATTTCTACCAATTGGCACTAGCTGCGATTCATGCGCGCCCTGGACGTAAAACAATAATTACCGACGCTGCAAATTTTCCCACGGATCGTTACATACTTGATGGGATCGCAAAGCAGTTCAACTTAAATCTTGTAATTATCGATAACGAAAACTCTGAAAATTCTGAGAACGAATTAATATCTCCAGAACTTCTTGAAAAATATATGAACGAGGACGTCGCACTTGTAACTCTTGAAGTAATTCAATACCGATCAGGTGCGCGCAACAATATTAAGGAACTCACTGATTTAGTTCGTAACTACGGTGCTTTCTTACTTTGGGATGCAAGCCACGCAGTTGGTGCA
>WLNK01000048.1 GCA_009699795.1 Actinomycetota bacterium
CACCTTTTACTGCAACGCGTTATCACTCACTGGCAGTTGAGAAAAATACAGTTCCAGAAGTCTTGGAAGTTACCGGTGCAACTGAATCAGGAATCGTGATGTCGCTTCGTCATAAGAGTTTGCCAATTGAAGGCGTGCAATTCCATCCAGAATCTGTTCTGACAGAGTATGGGCATCAGATGCTTGCAAATTGGCTTGTGCAATGTGGTGACAAAGATGCACCTAGTCGTGCTGTTGGCCTATCACCTGTTGTAGGCCGTAAGGGTTAAATTTCTTTAAGGCTTATTGATAGTAATTGTTACTGACTTACCAATGGTTTGAGTTGTTCCAGCTTCTGGCGCTTGGCGGATAACCACGCCATTTGGTTGAGTGGAATCGTAGTCAAAAAATTCTTTTACCAAGAAGCCGGTTTGAATCAAAATAGTTTTTGCTTGAATTGCTTCGATACCGATGAGATTTGGAACTTCAACCTCACCGCTTGCAATTGTGAGAATGACGCCAGATCCGGCGGTAATAGTTGAGCCGGCTTCCGGGGTAACACTTAAAACAGTTCCTTGGCTTTGTTCAGATGGAGCAGCCTCCGTCCGCGCAATAACCAAACCTTCTGCAGCAAGAGCAGCGCGCGCATCAATGAGTGAGATACCAATTAGTCCGTCAGGAACAATTGCATCACCTGGACCGTCAGAAATTGTTAACACAACAGCAGATCCTTTTGGCGCACTCGATGTAGCCAATGGAATTTGGCTTGCAATGCGGTCCTTAGGAATTGCAGGATCGTGTGCATGCTGAATTGTTATTTTGTAATCGCCAAGAATTGCGCGAGCTTCCGATTCAGTTAGCCCAACAACGTTAGGAACTTGGTTTGTAATCGATTCGACACTGCTAGTTAAATTGAGTGCAAGTACTGCAGCTGCGCCGGCAAAGATAAGCACGCCTGCAGCAATAAGTGCGCTACCTCTTGAAATAAGTGGTTTCTTAGCAACCTTTGTTGTGATTGTTTGCCCAGCTCTTATTTTTACAAGATCTTCAAGCATCGATTGTGCGGATTGATATCGATCTTCAGGGCGCTTAGCTAGTGCAACTGCGAGTGCAACTTCTACGCCTTCTGGAAGTTCTGGCGCAATTTCACGAGCAAGAGGCGCAGTTGCAGATACATGTTGATAGGCAATTGACACAGGTGTCTCACCGCTAAAAGGTGGACGCCCAACTAAGAGTTCGAAGAGCAAGCATCCGACTGAATAGATATCACTCTGTGCACCTGCAACATCACCAAGAGCTTGCTCTGGCGAGAGGTATTGCGCCGTTCCAACAATATTCCAAGTACTTGTAAGAGTTGCACCAAGATCATCCATCGCGCGCGCAATTCCAAAATCCATAACCTTTACATCGCCGTGAGATGTAATCATGATGTTCGCTGGCTTGATATCTCTATGAACAATTCCACGTTGATGTGAATATTCCAGAGCCTCTAATACGCCGATTCCAATTTGAAGTGCGCGATCAAGAGGTAGTCGTTCACCGCCATGAATTAATTCACGGAGAGTGTGGCCAGAAACAAGTTCCATAACGATGTATGGCGCTGGTTCTTCGCCAGAGTCATAAACTGCAACTATCCCGGGATGACTTAACCCTGCAGCAGCTAGCGCCTCTTTTCTAAATCGCGCAACAAATGTTTGATCCTTTGCCAAATCACTGCGTAAAAGTTTTACCGCAACTTCACGAGAGAGTCGCGTATCTTGCGCAAGATAAACATCGGCCATTCCGCCGGTACCAATCATCTGACCAAGTTGGTAGCGATTGCCAAGTAGCGTGCTCATGCTTCGGCTGCTCCAAACTTTCTCAATTTGGTTTCTGGGCTTTCCACTACATCTGCAATAACAACAGTGACGTTATCCGGCGCACCGTTTATATAAGTTGCATCAATTAACGCCGAGATAGCCTCATCCCGATCTTTGCCTTTGATTAAAGATTTAATCTCTTTTTCGCTCAGAACACCAGTCAAGCCATCGCTACAAAGTAAGTATCGGTCTTTCGCCTCAACGCTAAAAAGCTGCAGGGCTGCTTCAAGATTTCCTTCTCCCATAAGAGCCTGTGTGAGTATTGAGCGTTGAGGATGATCAGCAGCTTCAGATATCGAGATGGCTCCCTTACTAATTAATTCTTGTAAAACAGTGTGGTCGGCACTTAATTGCTCAATCGAGCTTCCTCGAAGTCGGTAAGCACGAGAGTCACCAACATGTAAAAGCGCGACACTTTCGCCTTGCAGAAAGAGCGCTGTCAGTGTTGTTCCCATTCCAGAGAGCCCAGGATCTTCATCTGCAACGATTTTGATTTGTTCGTCTACAGAATAGAGAGAGTTTAGAAATAGATCTTCTGCGGAATCTGAATCAATTTCATCAGAAGAAATAACTGGAATTATCTTTGCAAGAGTATTGATAGCCGTGGCTGAAGCAACTTCACCACCTGCATGTCCGCCCATTCCATCTGCAACTGCAATTACTCGTGAATCAATAAGAGCAGAATCTTCATTGCCATTTCGAACAAGGCCGACGGCGGATCGCGATGATGCTGCGAAAAAGTATCGACTCATAACGCCAAGGGTAATGGGCAATTTTGGGGACGGCGCATGGCTATGACTCACTCGGCTATCCTTAACCAATGAGCACGTACGCCTACTTAGGACCAGTTGGTACCTTCACAGAGGCGGCTCTCAAGAAAATCACCAAAGGCTCAGACACCCGTGTTCCTTATGCCAATGTGACTGCAGCCCTAGATGCAGTCCGCAAAGGTGAAGCCACTTACGCTCTGGTGCCAATCGAAAATTCAGTTGAAGGCGTAGTTGCCCGAACACTTGATGAACTCGCAACTGGTGATCCACTTGTTATTGCAGGCGAAGTAACACTTCCAGTTTCCTTTGCGCTAATGGTCCGTCCGGGAAATAAAGAAATTAAACGCATCGCAACTCATCCGCATGCTGAATCACAATGCCGCTCATTCGTTGCTAAGAATTATCCCCATGCAGAGTTAATCCCAACAGCTTCAACAGCTGCTGCAGCAGAGGCGATATCTCGTGGTGAATTCGATGCAGCGATCGCATCAAGTGCGGCAGCTGAACATTTTGGTCTTGAAGTTATCGCAGAAAATATCGGTGATAACAATGGAGCGGTAACGCGATTTGTGCTGGTTCAAAAACCTGGGGTCAAGACAACTTCTACTGGTGATGACCGCACATCCCTTGCCGTCTTCATTGACATAGACCATGCGGGAGCGCTCCTAGAAATCCTTTCGGTTTTTGCAAAATATGAAGTAAACCTGACATTTATTCAGAGTCGCCCAACTGGTCGCGAGCTAGGTCACTACCATTTCATCATTGATGTTGAAGGTCATATTGATGATCAAGGCGTTGGTCAATCAATTAAGGATCTTGAAGAGATCTGCGACGACATTAGATTCTTAGGTTCATATCCACGAGAGGCTCGTTAAGAATGATTGATATTAAATTTCTGCGCGAAAACCCTGATGCAGTTCGTGCATCACAAAAGGGTCGCGGTGAAGATGTAACAATCGTGGATAAAGTCCTGCAACTTGACGAGAAGAAGCGCACAGCAATTACAGAATTTGAAACACTTCGCGCTGAGCAGAACACACTTTCAAAAGCGGTGGGCGCAGCTAAGGGCGAGGAGAAAGCCGCCCTACTTGCTAATTCCAAGTCGCTTGCCGAGAAAGTTAAAGCAGCGGATACAAAACGTGCAGCGATTGAGGAGGAAGCAAACGCTGTTGTTATGCAGCTTTCAAACCTTCTCGATCCAGAGGCACCAATTGGTGGCGAAGAAGATTTTGTAACTATTGAACACGTTGGCACGCCGCGTGATTTTTCGAAAGAAGGGTTCGAACCAAAAGATCATGTCGAGCTTGGAAAACTTCTTGGTGCAATTGATACAGAGCGCGGCGCAAAAGTTTCAGGATCTCGCTCGTACTATTTAACTGGTGTTGGTGCGATGCTTGAATTCGCACTTGTTAATTACGCCATTCAAAGCGCGCTTAAAGCTGGCTTTACTCCTGTAATTCCGCCAGTACTTGTAAAACCACCAGCAATGGAGGGCACAGGATTCTTGGGCCAAGCAGCTGAGAATGTTTATCATCTTGAAAAAGATGATTACTACTTAGTCGGAACTTCAGAAGTCCCACTTGCAGCATTTCATATGGATGAAGTATTACCTGGAGATAAATTGCCAATGCGTTATGCGGGTTATTCATCTTGCTTTAGACGCGAAGCGGGGTCTTATGGAAAAGATACTCGCGGAATTATTCGCGTACATCAGTTCGATAAAGTTGAAATGTTTTCATTCTGTAAACCCGAGGAAGCAAAGGCAGAACATAAGCGTTTGTTGCAATGGGAAAAGGATTTCCTCAACGCCATGGAGATTCCATACCGAGTAATTGATGTTGCATCTGGCGATCTAGGCTCTTCTGCTACACGCAAGTTTGATATTGAAGCCTGGGTACCAACTCAGAACGCCTATCGAGAAGTAACAAGTACATCGAATTGCACCGAGTTCCAGGCACGCAGACTAAATATCCGCTACAAAGATTCCGAGGGCACAAAGGCGGTCGCAACACTTAACGGAACTCTTGTTGCAATTCCTCGCATGATCGTTGCAATTCTTGAAAATCATCAGAACCCTGATGGCACTGTTTCTGTTCCTGCTGCACTTCAACCTTTCTTGGGTATGAAGCGATTTGAGCTTGTGTGAGTAGTCGCAGACCAAAGTTAATTGCAACAGACCTTGATGGAACGATTGTCCCTCACGTAAATCCAATTTCTAAGCGCACAATTACCGCATTTAATCGCGCGCATGATTTAGGTGTAGAAATCTTTTTTGTCACAGGCAGACCTCCACGCTGGATGGGTGAAATAACTGAAACCTTTTCCATGGGTAGCGCAATCTGCTGCAATGGCGGAATTATTTACGATTTGCGCAACGAAAAAGTTCTAGAGAAATTCCCCATCCCTGAAAAAGATTTAGTAAATGCTGTAAATGAATTACGACGCGTGGTTCCCACCGTTACTTTTGCAGTTGAAACCGAAGATCGCTTTCATCGCGAAAAGGCCTATGTGCCGAAGTGGGATATTGGCCAAGACAATATCGGCGTGCAATCAATTGAGGATATTTTCGATAA
Organism: Actinomycetota bacterium; assembly: GCA_009699795.1. Classification (GTDB taxonomy): domain Bacteria; phylum Actinomycetota; class Actinomycetes; order Nanopelagicales; family Nanopelagicaceae; genus Planktophila. The sequence goes on from WLNK01000048.1 coordinate 5,182, forward strand.
GGAAATTTTGAAAATACTTGCTCGTGTTGATGAATCTCTCATGAGCGCGGATGAGTTACTTGCAATTGCACAACCACTTTTAGACGGTGTACTCACCGTTACACATTCTGCGGGTAGCGCATCGCTACTTGAAATGTCTGCAGTCGGTATTTCAAAAGGTGAAACACTTGCAAAAATGGCAGCACGAATGGGAATAGATGCAAAAGATTCTGTTTCATTTGGAGATAATCCGAATGACTTTTCAATGTTCGAATGGTGTGCACGATCTTATGCAATGGAAGATGGCCATCCTGAAGGCCGTAAATATGCAAAGTTTGTAGCTCCGCCTTGCGATGAAGATGGCGTCGCTCAAATTATTGAAGAGTTGCTTGATTTACCCGCGTAGGGCCAATTTTTAGCAATCGCTTTTCTCTAGTAACCTCTCCCACGGAGGGCTCGCATAGCGGCCGAGTGCACCGGTCTTGAAAACCGGCAGGTGAAAGCCTCGTGGGTTCAAATCCCACGCCCTCCGCCAGATTTGATTAACAAGGTTGACCCACCCGCCAAATTTGTGGCTGACCTCATATCTTCTATGCGCTGACTTACCTAGCGACTTATCTCAATCAAGCGCACACTTCTCCCTAGTTCTAAAAAAACCAAAGGGGTTTGCAATGTCGGGAGTCTTCTCGCCAACACGTGCCAAGATAAAAGAACGCACACTTCGAACTGATCGATGGTGGTTACAACCAGCGATAACAGTCGTCGTTCTTGTTTCGTTCATAATCTACGCAACAATTCGCGCGTTTGAAAATAAGTATTACTTCGTAGAACCCCTCGTTTCACCTTTCTATTCACCATGTTTATCAACGCAATGCGTTGAAGGCTCATCACTTATCGGACAGCCATTTGGACGAATTGTTATTTTCGGGATGGCACTTTCTCCGGCGCTATTAATTTTGATTTTCCCTCTTGGTTTCCGCATGACTTGTTACTACTACCGCAAGGCTTATTACAGAGCATTCTGGATGTCACCACCTGCATGTGCTGTTGCAGAGCCTCACACAAAGTACACAGGCGAAACTCGTGCGCCGCTTATTTTGCAGAACGCACATCGATGGTTTTTCTATGCAGGTTTAATTTTTAACGTGCTACTAACAGTTGATGCCGTTCTAGCTTTCCGTAATCCAGAAGGCGAATGGGGCCACATGAGCGTCGGATCTCTTGTGCTTCTTATGAATGCAACTCTTCTCTGGCTTTACTCAGCTTCATGTCATACATGCCGCCACACAGTAGGTGGCCGTCTTAAGCATTTCTCAAAACACCCAATACGTTACAAGTTCTGGTCTTGGGTTTCGGTTCTAAACCATTACCACCCAACTTTTGCTTGGATTTCACTTTTCGGAGTTGCTTTGAGTGACGTATATGTCCGCGCCGTTGCGTCAGGTGCCATAACAAACTTCCAGTTCTTCTAAGAACGAATCGGATTCGGTGGAGAAATAATGAGCGCACAAGAACGTTACAAATACGATGTATTAGTTATCGGTGCAGGTGGAGCAGGTCTTCGCGCTGCAGTTGAAGCACGCGAAGCTGGACTTCGTGTAGCAATCATTTGTAAATCACTCTTTGGAAAAGCCCACACTGTTATGGCTGAAGGCGGCGCTGCTGCTTCTATGGGTAACGTTAATGACAATGACAATTGGCAGGTTCACTTCCGCGACACAATGCGTGGAGGAAAGTTCCTTAATCATTACCGAATGGCTGAACTTCACGCGAAGGAAGCCCCAGATCGCATTTGGGAACTTGAAATGTGGGGCGCGCTCTTTGACCGCACTAAAGAGGGAAAGATTTCTCAACGCAACTTCGGTGGACATGAATATCCACGCCTAGCCCACGTTGGTGACCGCACGGGTCTTGAGCTCATTCGCACAATGCAACAGCGCATTGTCGCTCTACAACAAAAAGATGCAAAAGAGTATGGCGATGCACAAATAAACATTAAAGTTTTTGCTGAAGTAACAATTACAGACATTCTTAAAGAGAATGGAAAAATCGCTGGTGCTTATGGCTACCGCCGTGAAAACGGAGAGGAAATTCTCTTTGAAGCGCCAGCTGTAATTATTGCAACCGGTGGAGTCGGAAAGACCTTTAAAATTACATCTAACTCTTGGGAAGGCACAGGAGATGGCCACGCGCTAGCACTTAAAGCTGGCGCAAACTTGGTCGATATGGAGTTCTTACAATTCCACCCAACAGGAATGGTCTGGCCACCATCAGTTCGCGGAATTTTAGTAACTGAATCAGTTCGTGGTGAAGGTGGAATTCTCACCAATTCAAATGGCGAACGCTTTATGTTTAAGTACATTCCAGATGTATTTAAAGATAAG
>WLNK01000049.1 GCA_009699795.1 Actinomycetota bacterium
AATTATTGCCGGCGCTATCACCTACGAGAAGTACAGGAATACCTGCCTCATCAAAAATCGATGCAGTCATTTGCTCATAGGAAGTGAGCATCGCCCATTTTTCACCGCGCGCTTTTGCATCGCGAAGATCATGAATGCTGACGCGACGATGGGTTGCACCACCGTATAAAGAGGTGCCGTTATTGCTACTCATATTTATCTCCAGCCTCGAAGCTTCAAAACGAAGTCCCCGGGTACGGAGTAAGGGTAATCCATTACTCTTGAACTCTAAAGTTGAGGCTGGACGAAACGGAGTCGGAATTGAAGTTGAGAGTGGCGCTCGCGCAGATCAATCCCACTGTGGGAGATCTTGCGGGTAACGCGGCACTTATTCGCGCCAACGTAAAAACCGCCTTCGATGCTGGCGCCAATATCGTCGTATTTCCCGAGATGACGATTACCGGATATCCGGTTGAAGATTTAGCCCTTCGTGAATCATTTCGCCGCGCTTCCCACCAAGTGATTACCGAATTAGCTGCGGCGCTAGCAAATGATGGACATGGCGAGATGACTGCAGTCGTTGGTTATTTGGATGAAGCGCATGGGCGACCACAAAATGCGGTGGCAGTTATTTCTGGCGGCGTGATTAAAGCGCGGTACGTTAAATCGCACCTACCTAATTACGGCGTTTTTGATGAGTACCGAAACTTTGTCCCGGGCAACAAACCACTTCTTGTTCGCATTCATGGCGTAGATGTAGCCGTTGCGATCTGTGAAGATATTTGGCAAGACGGCGGAATCACAAGCGACATTGCTGGCAGAAATCCAGGACTGCTCCTCGTTCCAAATGGATCTCCTTTTGAGCGCAATAAAGATGATGTGCGCCTAGCCCTTGTACAAAAGCGCGCGCTCGAACTTCGCGCTCCTGTGGTCTATGTAAATATGACCGGCGGACAAGATGATTTAGTTTTCGATGGCGACAGCATCGTTGTTGGCGCAGATGGCCAAGTCATTGCTCGCACTCCGCAGTTCCAAGATGGCGTAGCAATCGTTGATATCGATGTTGCGACAAATACTGGCGATAGCGATTTAGTTTTATCTGAGGCTCCAGCCGTTGTGAGAGGAAGCGTCGTTGCAGCAATTGCAGAGCGGTTGCCAGATGCAGAAGAGATTTGGCAGGCGCTGGTTATTGGTCTCCGTGATTACGTTGCCAAGAATGGTTTTAGAAGTGTTGTCATTGGGTTATCCGGTGGAATTGATTCGGCCCTTGTTGCAGCAATTGCAGTTGATGCCCTTGGAGCAAAGTGCGTCAATGGTGTTGCGATGCCAAGCAAGTATTCATCCGACCACTCAATTTCAGATGCCGAAGCGTTAGCCAAAGCAACCGGTATTCACTTTAGAACAGTGCCGATTGCACCAATGGTCGATGCCTATATGGACAATTTAATTTTGCGCGGATTAGCGGAGGAGAATTTGCAGGCGCGAGTTCGCGGAACAACTCTTATGGGAATCTCAAACCAAGAGGGACATTTAGTACTGGCAACAGGAAATAAATCCGAACTAGCTGTTGGATATTCAACTTTGTATGGCGATGCCGTCGGCGGCTTTGCTCCGATTAAAGATATTTACAAAACAGATGTGTGGGCGCTTTCTCGTTGGAGAAATGAGTTAGCTGCAAAGCTCGGCCAACCCGCGCCAATTCCTGTTAACTCCATCGAAAAAGAGCCAAGTGCTGAACTTCGCCCAGATCAGAAAGATTCAGATTCACTTCCGGATTACATCGAACTCGACAAAGTTCTTACCGCCTACGTTGATCAAGATATGGGCTTTGATTCATTGGTCGAAGCAGGTTTCGATAGAGAATTAGTCACGCGGGTAATCGGCCTTGTTGATAAAGCCGAATACAAGCGCCGCCAATATCCACCTGGCACAAAGGTTTCCGTCAGAGCTTTCGGTAAAGATCGCCGACTACCAATGACTAGTAAGTGGCGCGAAAACTCCTAAGGGCAACTCTGATTAAACGAGATCGAAACGATCTAGCTCCATCACCTTTACCCACGCATCTACAAAGTCCTTAACGAATTTCTTCTTCGCATCGCTGCTTGCATAAACCTCAGCAATTGCGCGAAGTTGTGAGTTCGATCCAAAGACCAAATCTGCGCGAGTTGCGTTCCAGACAACTTTGCCACTCTTGTGGTCATGAGCGGCAAATTCTTCCGCGTTCTTATCTTTTGGAGCCCAAGAGATATTCATATCTAGCAAGTTCACGAAGAAGTCGTTAGTAAGTATCTCTGACTTCTTAGTTAGAACTCCAAGCTTTGAGCCGCCGGTATTTGCGCCAAGGACTCGAAGTCCACCGACAAGTACTGTCATTTCTGGTGGAGTAAGAGTGAGTAGGGCCGCGCGATCTACGAGCAAGTACTCAGCAGGAGTCTTGTGTGCATCGTTGTAGAAATTGCGGAAACCATCTGACTTTGGCTCAAGTACTGCAAATGAATTCACATCAGTCTGCTTTTGATTTGCATCAGTGCGACCTGGTTCAAAAGGCACCGTTACTTTCTGGCCAGCCTTTTTTGCAGCTTCCTCAATTGCAGCAGATCCACCAAGAACGATGAGGTCTGCAAGTGAGATGTGCTTTGAACCCTTATTGAAATCTTTCTGGATTTTTTCAAATACCTTCAATACTTTTTCAAGTTCCTTAGGGTTATTTACAGCCCAACCGCGTTGTGGCTCTAAGCGAATACGGGCGCCATTGGCACCGCCTCGCTTATCTGTTCCACGATATGTTGAGGCAGAAGCCCATGCAGTTGTTACGAGTTGTGAAATAGAGAGGCCACTTGCAAGTATTTTCTTCTTCAGTGCCGCAATATCTTTATCGCCAACAAGTTTCTTTGGAGCCTTTGGAGTTGGATCCTGCCAAATGAGCTCTTCCTTTGGAACAAGTGGTCCAAGGTAGCGAGTGACAGGGCCCATATCTCTATGAGTGAGCTTGAACCATGCTCGCGCAAAAGCATCTGCAAACTTCGATGGATTTGCTAAGAAGTCACGAGAAATCTTTTCGTAAGCAGGATCTGTGCGAAGTGCGAGGTCAGTTGTAAACATAACTGGCGCATGAGTCTTGCCCTTAATGTGCGCATCTGGAACAGCGTTTGTTGCAGCGCCATCTTTTGGAACCCATTGCGTTGCACCAGCTGGACTCTTTGTTTGTTCCCATTCGTATGCAAAGAGAGTCTTGAAGTAAGTGTTATCCCACTTTGTTGGAGTTGGTGTCCATGCACCTTCAAGTCCACTTGAAATAGTTTCTGCGCCATTTCCTTTGCCTAAAGTATTTTTCCAACCAAGGCCCATCTCTTCGATGCTTGCACCTTCTGGTTCTGCGCCAACATATTTACTTGGATCGCCAGCACCATGTGCTTTACCGAATGTGTGTCCACCTGCAATGAGTGCAACGGTCTCTTCATCATCCATAGCCATGCGCGCAAAAGTTTCGCGAATATCTTTTGCCGAAGCCAAAATATCTGGCTTTCCATTTGGGCCTTCTGGATTTACATAGATAAGACCCATCTGCACTGCTGCAAGTGGGTTCTCTAAATCACGATCTCCGCTGTAGCGCTCATCTGCAAGCCACTCTGCTTCCTTGCCCCAATAAGTCTCATCTGGTTCCCACACATCGACGCGACCTCCGCCGAATCCAAAAGTCTTAAGTCCCATCGATTCAATTGCGCAGTTACCAGCAAAGATCATGAGATCTGCCCAAGAAATTTTCTTTCCATACTTTTGTTTGATTGGCCAAAGTAGGCGACGCGCTTTATCGAGGTTGACGTTATCTGGCCAACTATTAAGTGGTGCAAATCGTTGCATTCCTGCACCGCCACCACCACGACCATCTGAAGTTCGATATGTACCAGCGCTATGCCATGCCATGCGAATAAAGAATGGTCCGTAGTGACCGTAATCCGCTGGCCACCATTCTTGCGATGTGGTCATTAATTTTTCGACATCGCGCTTGAGAGCCTTGAGATCTAGTGAATTAAATTCTTTTTCATAATCAAATTTTTTGCCCATGGGATCTGCTGCAGGAGAGTTCTGTTGTAAGACTTTGAGGTTTAGTTGGTTAGGCCACCATTCGCGATTTGTTCTTGCCTCGTTGCCTTGCTTGCCAGGAACGTAAGGGCATTTGCTATCAGTAGTCATAACCATCTCCTTTAAAGCTATTTTTCATCAAATTACTGCGGGCGTGTAAAGAATAGTGAAATCGCTTAAAACTGCTAGTTGAAGCCTGTATTAGGCGTAAATTCTGTAACACGGGCGTAACTTGCCACTGGCACGATGTGCCCATGCAAGAGAACATGTCAAAGCAACAAGATTTCGCGCTTCGTACAATTGAAGAGCGAAATATTCGCTTCATTCGTTTGTGGTTTACCGACGTACTCGGATATTTAAAGTCCGTTGCAATTGCACCTGCCGAATTAGCAAACGCCTTCGAAGAAGGAATTGGTTTTGATGGTTCGGCAATTGAAGGCTTTGCACGAACGAGTGAATCCGATATGTTGGCAAAACCAGATCCTGCAACATTCTCAATTCTTCCTTGGCGCACAGAGGCACCAGGGGCTGCGCGTATGTTCTGTGACATCACTCTTCCAAATGGCAATCCATCGCCAGCTGATCCGCGCAACGTACTGCGCCGAACATTAAATAAAGCTGCCGAGATGGGTTACACCTGTTACACGCATCCAGAAATTGAATTCTTCTTATTTAAATCACAACCAAAGCCTGGCGTTGCGCCAGAGCCTGTAGATCAAGGTGGCTACTTTGATCACACGCCTGCAGTAGTTGGGCATGACTTCCGTCGTCAAGCAATTACCTTGCTAGAAGCGATGGGAATCTCAGTTGAATTTAGCCATCATGAAGGTGCACCAGGACAACAAGAAATCGATCTTCGCTATGCAGATGCTCTAAGCACCGCCGATAACATCATGACATTTCGCCATGTAATTAAAGAAGTTGCACTGGAGCAAGGCTTCTACGCATCATTTATGCCAAAGCCATTTACCGAACATCCTGGAAGTGGAATGCATACGCACATCTCACTCTTTGAAGGAGAGAAGAACGCTTTTCATGATGAGAGCGCTGAATTTAATTTATCTCCCGTCGGACGTTCTTTTGTTGCCGGACTTCTAAAGCACGCACCAGAAATAACTGCAATTACCAATCAATGGGTAAATTCTTACAAGCGTTTACAAGGCGGGGGAGAAGCACCCGCACTTATTAATTGGGGTCAAAGTGCACGCGGTGCACTTATTCGTATTCCGCAATACAAACCAAATAAAGAGAATTCAACGCGTATCGAATTTAGATCACTTGATGCAGCTGCAAATCCATATCTCGCATTTGCGGTAATGCTTGCAGCCGGCCTTAAAGGAATTGAAAATAGTTATGTTCTTGAGAAGAGTGAGAATCCAGCCCCTCTTCCAGCAAATCTCATGGAAGCGATTTCACATATGGAAAAGAGTGAACTCGTGAGAGAAACGCTAGGCGAACATGTATTTGAGTACGTACTTCTCAATAAGCGTGCTGAGTGGCAGGACTATCGCCGCCAGGTAAGTGCATACGAATTGGACCGTTACCTACCCGTTTTGTAAGAGGCGCTGCTGTAACCTTTTTATCATGGCTAAAGAAATTAACGCTAAGAAGATTCGCAACTACAACCTCATCGCTGGATTTTTCCATCTTGCTCAGATGGTTGTTGTACTGATCCTTGCAAATGATTTTTCTCTTCCAATTGTGGCCAGGTATATGGCCGGCCCTCCGGGAAGTACATTTGCCGAGCCAATTACTCTTTTAAATACTCCAGTGGGTTTAACTGTCGCTATCTTTTTAGGGCTATCGGCGTTTTTCCATTTCCTAGTAGCAAGCCCACAATTCTTTAGCCGCTATAGCAACGGGCTTACTCAGAATAGAAACTATTTCCGTTGGGTTGAATATTCGATTAGCTCTTCAGTAATGATTGTTTTGATAGCTCAAATTTGCGGAATTTCAGATGTTGCAGCACTAGTTTCAATTTTTGGAGTCAATGCTTCAATGATTCTCTTCGGTTGGCTGCAAGAAAAATACGAGAATCCGGGAAATGGTGGATGGTTGCCATTTATTTTCGGTTGCATCGCAGGGATAATTCCTTGGGTTGCGTTGGTTTTCTACATTTTTGCAATTGGTGGTCCAGGAGATACAAAAGCTCCAGCATTTGTATACGGAATTGTTATTTCACTCTTCGTGCTGTTCAACACATTCGCCGTAGTGCAATTCTTGCAATACAAGAAGGTTGGCAAGTGGTCGGAGTATTTACGTGGTGAAAAGACGTACATAACACTTTCACTCATCGCAAAATCAGCCCTTGCATGGCAGATTTTCGCTTCGACCTTGATTCAATAACTCTTGCGTATTACACTTTCACCCATGCACAAGGCGCTCCTACTTAGCCGCCGTGGCGAGGCCAAATAACCGGACCTCTCGCCGCGGAGTTTGTTGTTGCCGGTAAACAAACAAATCCCGCTAAGTAAAAATTAGGAGCAGCAAATGAATTTTCCAAAGCAACAGCCTTCAAAGATGCCAGTGCATCGATATGTGCCATTTCATCCAGTCGATTTAGGCGATCGCACATGGCCAAACAAGCGCATGACAAAAGCGCCAAAGTGGTCATCGGTTGATCTACGCGATGGCAATCAAGCACTTATTGATCCGATGGATACACCTCGCAAACTCGCTATGTTTAAGTTGCTTGTTGCGATGGGTTACAAAGAAATCGAAGTTGGCTTTCCAAGTGCGAGCCAAACCGATTTCGACTTCGTACGCAAGATTATTGATGAAGATTTGATTCCAGACGATGTAATCATTCAAGTTTTAACTCAAGCTCGCGAACCGCTCATTCGTCGCACCTATGAGGCTATTGCTGGATCAAAGCAGGCGATTGTCCACCTCTACAACGCAACTTCTACTTTGCAGCGAAGAGTTGTATTTGGTCTGGATAAAGAGGGCATCAAGAAGATTGCAACCGATGGAGCCCAGCTTTGTTTAGATCTTGTTAAAACGATTCCGGAAACAAAGGTTTCCTTTGAGTATTCACCTGAGTCATACACAGGAACCGAACTTGAATTTGCTGTTGAAGTTTGTAACGCTGTAAACGCAATCTGGAAGCCAACGCCACAGTGGAAGACGATTATGAATCTTCCAGCAACTGTTGAAATGGCAACACCAAATGTTTATGCGGATTCAATTGAGTGGATGTGTCGCAACCTAGATAATCGTGA
>WLNK01000005.1 GCA_009699795.1 Actinomycetota bacterium
TAGGGATATTTATTAATTCGATACTAAATGCGCTCTCCTGTAGATGCATTGAAGAGGTGAACAGCTGATTGGTTAACGCCAACTGTAATTTTGTCTCCCGGCATAGGTGGATTCTTTGGATCCCAGCGAACAATAACTTGTGCAGCCTCATCCGATGAGTTCGCAAACTTAACGTTCGGATCTGCCGGCTTTCCGTAGACGAATGCATCTGCTCCGAGTTCTTCCACAACTTCCACTTGTACGTGGAAGCCAGATGAAGCTGGAGTGAAACTTTCTGGGCGAATGCCAACAGTTACCGATGAACCTGCACTTGCTGGAACATCAATTGCAAGATCACCAAGCATCGCTTTTCCTCCAGAACCTGAGGCGTTGAGAAGGTTCATCGCTGGCGATCCAATGAATCCTGCAACGAATGCATTCGCTGGATTGTCATACAAATTTCGAGGTGTATCTACTTGTTGAAGTAGTCCATCTTTAAGAACTGCAACGCGATCACCCATCGTCATCGCTTCGACCTGGTCGTGAGTTACATAAACAGTTGTGATTCCCAAACGACGCTGAAGAGCTGCAATTTGTGTGCGAGTTGCAACGCGCAACTTCGCATCAAGGTTTGAAAGTGGTTCGTCCATAAGAAATACCTGAGGTTCGCGAACAATCGCGCGACCCATAGCTACGCGCTGACGCTGTCCACCTGAAAGAGCCTTTGGCTTGCGATCTAGGTATGGTTCAAGGTCGAGCAACTTAGCTGCTTCATTTACGCGACGATCGCGTTCTTCTTTTGGAGTTCCGGCGATCTTAAGTGCGAATCCCATGTTCTCTGCAACAGTCATGTGCGGATAAAGTGCATATGACTGGAAGACCATTGCAATGTCACGATCTTTTGGAGCGACATTTGTTACGTCGCGATCGCCAATTAAAATTCGTCCGCCATCAATTTCTTCAAGGCCCGCCAACATTCGAAGTGATGTTGACTTACCGCAACCTGATGGTCCAACAAGCACAAGGAATTCACCGTCTTTAACAGTGAGGTTGAGTTTGTCGACTGCAGGTTTCGCAGTTCCTGGATAAATTCGTGAAGCGTTTTCGAAAACTACTGATGCCATGCGTAAATCTCCTTCTCCGGGCAGGTACGTGCCCGACGGTCCAAGGATGAAGGTGTTAGCCGGTTGGCTAGCGGTAGAAGGCTAGGGCACGCGAGCTTTTAATTGCAAGGGCTAGACTTAAACCATCATGGAGTCTCACTCGATTGGCTCACTTCTTGGCAATTTAGCCACTGTTGCAGCCCTGATCCTCGTCGCATCACTTTTCGTAGCAGCCGAGATTGCACTCATCTCATTACGTGAAAGTCAGATTCGCCAGCTCGCTTTAAAAGGAAAACGTGGCGCTCGTGTTGCAAAACTTGCCGAAAACCCAAATCGTTTCTTAGCTGCTGCACAAGTTGGAGTAACTGTTTGCGGATTTCTTTCTGCAGCACTTGGTGCTGAAAGACTTGGAATATATGTAATTCCTGAGTTAGTAAAACTTGGCCTAACAGACGAGGCAGCTAATACGGTTTCCCTCATTGGCGTCACACTCGTTATCGCTTATTTTTCTCTTGTCTTTGGAGAACTAGTTCCAAAGCGACTAGCTCTTTATCGCACAGAAGAAATTTCACTTGCCAGCGCTGGAATAATTGATGTACTGGCAAAGTTCTTCCGTCCAGTTATCTGGTTGCTTTCACATTCAACAGATATTGTCGTGCGAATTTTTGGAATAGATCCAAAAGAACAACGTAGCCAAATGTCTGAAGAAGAGCTTCTAGATTTAGTTACCGGTCACTCAGCACTCACAGATGAAGAGCGCGACATTGTTGAAGAAGTATTTAACGCATCTGAACGTGAAGTTCATGAAATTATGGTTCCTCGCACCGAAGTTGATTTCATGGATGCCTCCCTCTCTATCAGCAAGGCCATTGCACTTGCCGTTGAAAAATCTCATTCGCGATATCCAGTTGTACGTGGATCAACGGATGAAGTAATTGGATTTATTCACGTACGTGACTTGCTTGATACTTCACTTGTTAATAGCACGGGAAAGATTCAAGAATTAGTGCGAAACATTATGTTTTTGCCTGGCACAAAAGGCGTATTGCCGGCTCTGACTGAAATGAGAAACCAAAGGCAACATCTGGCAATTGTCTTGGATGAGTACGGAGGCACTGATGGAATAGTGACCTTAGAAAATCTAGTTGAGTGCCTAATCGGTGACATTAAAGATGAATACGACGCTGATGAAAGCGAAGTTTCTGCGAAGTCGCGTACCGGTGATTTTGAAATTGATGGGTTAATTTCAATTGAGGATCTTAAAGAAAAGACTGGTGTGGAGATTCCAGATGGGCCCTATGAGACAGCAAGTGGATTTGTCATGCATTATTTAGGTCGAATCCCCGTGGCACACGATGTTGTAAGCATTAATGGTGTCCGCTTTACCGTCCTTACAATGGAAGGAAAACGCGCAGGGCAGTTATTAATCTCTCGTAACTACTGATTCATGCGAGAATTACGCCCATGACATTGAAGAGAGTCTTATCTGGCATTCAGCCAACTAGTGACTCGTTCCATCTAGGAAATTATCTTGGTGCGGTTAAACAATGGGTCGAACTCCAAGATGGGCATGATGCTTTTTACTGCATAGTTGATTTACACGCTCTGACAGTCGAAACCGATCCTAAGTTGATGCGTAAGCGAACACTGATTTCAGCTGCTCAGTTATTGGCGCTCGGAATTTCTCCTGAGAAGGCAACTCTTTTTGTTCAATCTCAGGTTCCACAACACAACCAACTTGGTTGGATTATGGAGTGTCTTACAGGTTTCGGCGAAGCAAGTCGCATGACTCAATTTAAAGATAAGTCACAGAAGTCAGGCACAGACACAACACGAGTTGGTCTTTTCACGTATCCAATGTTGATGGCGGCAGATATTTTGCTTTACCAGACACATTTAGTTCCGGTTGGTGAAGATCAACGCCAACATATCGAACTCACACGTGATATTGCTGAGAGATTTAATTCAAAGTATGGAAAAACTTTTGTTGTGCCAGAGGGATACATTCTCAAAGAGGGCGCAAAGATTTACGACATAGCCGAACCAACAGCAAAGATGAGTAAGTCCTCAGGTACTGGCGCAGGTCTCATTGAGATTATGGATTCACCCGAAACAAATTTAAAGAAGATTAAGAGCGCGGTAACTGATGCAGGCCGCGAAGTAACTTTTGACTCCGTTAATAAACCAGGGATTAGCAATCTTCTCACCATTCACAGCGCACTATCTGGACGCACTATCAAAGAACTAGAAAATGAGTTCGATGGAAAAGGTTATGGCGACTTTAAATCAGCAGTGGCTGAAGTGGTTGTCGAGTATCTTCGCCCGATTCGCTCTAAGGCACTTGAACTCTTAGAAGACGAAGCGCACCTTGTAAAGATCTTGCACGAAGGTGCTGCTAAAGCACAAGCCGTGGCATCTAAGACGTTGGAAGGTACCTACAAGAATTTGGGGCTAGTTCTTTAAGATTATGCGTCTGCTATTTCGCAGAGAACAGTTCCGCTCGAAACCGTTTCTCCAATAACAGCTTTTAGATTCTTAATCACACCACTCTTGTGTGCATTCAGTGGCTGCTCCATCTTCATCGCCTCAAGGACAATGATCAAATCCCCAACTTCAACTTTTGCACCCTCTGCAACTGCAACTTTCACAACAGTTCCCTGCATCGGGCTCGAAAGAGAAGTACCACCTGCGCCACCTGCAGCTGATTGCTTGGCTCGATGGCGTTTCACAACTGGCTCTGGAGTATGAAGTTTGATTTCGAATCTCTTGCCATTTACTTCGGCTACAAGATGCTCAGCTGCAACTCTCGTTGTGACTTCAGCTGCTTGGGCCTGATAAGCAGGAATTTCGTTCTTAAATTCGTTCTCAATATAACTTGTGTAGACCTTGAAGTTCTTTGTGTAAGCAGGGTCTTCAAGAATTGCTCTATGAAAAGTTAGCGCAGTTGCTAGCCCTTCAATTTTAAATTCCGCTAAAGCGCGTCGAGCTCGCTCAATTGCTTGTTCGCGAGTTGCACCGGTAACAATGAGTTTGGCAAGAAGTGAGTCAAAGTTTCCGCCGATGGTGTCACCTTTTCTAAAACCAGCATCTACACGAACACCAGGCCCGGTTGGCAAATTCCATTCGGTGATTCGACCGGGTGCTGGCAAGAATGAGCGACCTGGATCTTCACCGTTGATTCGGAATTCAAGTGAATGTCCGCGAATAACCGGGTCATCAAATCCAAGTGGCTCACCCACCGCGATGCGAAATTGTTCGCGCACCAAATCGATGCCTGTGATTTCTTCACTTACGGGGTGTTCAACTTGTAGGCGCGTATTAACTTCAAGAAATGAGATAGTGCCATCGTTACCAACTAAGAATTCGCATGTGCCTGCGCCGATGTATCCAGCTTCTTTCATGATTGCTTTACTCGAACGATAGAGCTCTTCATTTTGCTCTTTCGTTAAGAATGGCGCCGGAGCCTCTTCAACTAGTTTTTGGTGACGACGTTGCAATGAGCAATCGCGCGTACTTACAACTACTGCATGACCGTGCTTATCTACTAAAACTTGTGTTTCAACATGTCGCGGTTTATCTAAGTAACGCTCAACAAAACATTCACCGCGACCAAATCCTGCCACTGCTTCGCGCACAGCTGAATCAAATAACTCTGGAATCTCTTCCATAGTGCGCGCAACCTTTAACCCGCGTCCTCCACCACCAAATGCAGCTTTAATTGCAACCGGAAGTCCATGTTCTTTAGCGAATGCAGTAACTTCTTCATGGCCTTTAACTGGATCTTTTGTTCCGGCTACGAGAGGAGCACCGGCGGCAGCGGCAATTCTTCGTGCAGATACTTTGTCGCCGAGCGCGCTAATTGCAGCGGGTGGCGGTCCAATCCATATGAGACCAGCATCTATGACAGCCTGCGCGAAATCGGCTCGCTCAGATAGAAATCCATAACCAGGGTGAACTGCATCGGCGCCAGATTCTTTTGCTGCTGCAATCAATTTATTAATATTCAAATAAGTTTCTGAAGCAGTTAATCCCTGCAGTGAAAATGCAAAATCTGCACTCTGTGTGTGTATTGCATCTCGATCTTCATCGGAGTAAACGGCTACGCTCTCAATTTCGTGGTCTTTACATGCGCGAATTACGCGGACAGCAATCTCTCCACGGTTAGCAATCAGTACGCGTTTCATCGCATCTCCTTTACCTCGGGCCAAGAATATCCAAGTTGGGTCATTGCACTTCGAATAAATGGCATTGAAATTCCTACAACGTTTGTGTAATCGCCTTCAATCACAGGGATGAAGGGCGAACCAAAGCCATCGAGAGTAAAACCACCGGCGACATGAAGTGGTTCACCTGAATCGACATAGTCATCGATCTCCAAATCTGACATTTTTGAAAAAGTTACTTTCGTAGTTATGCGGTCGGCAATTTCTTTACCTGTGGAGCTATCAATAACGCAATGTCCGGTATGAAGTAAACCTGAACGACCACTTATTTTCTTAGCTCTCTCTTTCGCAACTTCTGGGGTACCAGGCTTACCAAATGAAACTCCATCTACATCAAATGTTGAGTCGCAACCTATAACGATTGCTGGATAATCGAGTTTCTCTAAAACCGTATGTGCCTTTGTGATTGCAAGTGCAATCACCATATCTTCAGGATTCATTTCGTTGAAGAAATCTGTTTCTTCGTCAACGCTACTCACAATTACTTTCGGCTTTAGCCCAGCGCCTTCTAATAATCGAAGGCGCGAGGTTGATTGTGAAGCCAGGACAATTGTTGGCATATTTAAGAGCTCTTGCGGGCGCCGAAATTAATCTGATGCGGTAATGGCTGACGCAACTGTGGAGCACCAAAAATACTGCGCTTGATGACGGGAGCCAGTGACTGGACTTTATGTCCAGCGATAGCAACCTTGAGCGCTAACAGCTCTTCATCGGTGGGATTACCTGAAGTTACGTTGAATTCCATTAGAGAGGAATATTTCCGTGTTTGCGTGCTGGCAATGTATCGCGCTTTGTCTTAAGTGTTCTGAAAGCTTTAGTGATGTATGCGCGTGATTGATGTGGCTCAATTACCGTGTCAATCGTTCCGCGCTCTGCAGCTGCGTAAGGATTTGAAAGTGTTTCGGTGTAATCCTTAATTAATTCAGCGCGAACTTTTTCAGGGTTCTTTGCCTCCGCAAGCTCTTTTCGGTAAAGAATGTTTACAGCACCTTGTGCGCCCATAACGGCAATTTCAGCGCTAGGCCAAGCGAAGTTGATATCGCTACCGAGATATTTCGATCCCATGACTATAAAAGCACCGCCATAAGCCTTGCGAGTAATAAGGGTTACAAGCGGAACTGATGCTTCTGCATATGCATAGAGCAACTTTGCACCGCGGCGAATAATTCCGTTCCATTCTTGTTCGGTGCCCGGTAAGAATCCAGGAACATCTACAAGAGTAAGAATTGGAATGTTGAAGGCATCGCAGAATCGCAAGAAACGCGCCGCTTTCTCGCTTGAATTAATATCGAGAGTTCCAGCCAACTGTGATGGTTGGTTTGCAATAATTCCAACAGATTCGCCTTCTATGCGCGCAAATCCAACAACAATATTTGGTGCGTAAAGGGCATGCACTTCTAGGAATTCGCCTTCATCAACTAGAGCTTGAATCAAAACCTTCATGTCATATGGCTGATTTGGGCTATCTGGAATCAAAGTGTTGAGTGCGACATCTGCTGGAGATTCTTCAAGTGTTTGCGTTGGTGGTAGATGTGGCGCGCCATCCATATTGTTTGATGGCAGATATGAAAGAAGTGCTTTTACATAATCAATAGCATCAGCTTCGCTATCGGCAAGGTAATGAGCATTTCCAGATCGAGTGTTGTGTGTTAGACCGCCGCCGAGTTCTTCCATTCCAACATCTTCGCCAGTCACAGTTTTAATCACATCTGGACCGGTAATAAACATGTGCGAAGTTTCCTTCACCATCACTGTGAAATCTGTAAGTGCTGGCGAGTAAGCAGATCCGCCGGCGCATGGACCCAAAATGAGTGAGATCTGAGGAATTACACCCGATGATCTTGTGTTTAATCTAAATATTTTTCCGAAGCCATTAAGAGAGGCGACACCTTCTTGAATACGAGCGCCGCCAGAGTCATTTATTCCAATGAGTGGAATCCCACTCTTAAGTGCAAACTCAGCAATCTTTACAATCTTTTCAGCATGAACTTCTCCAAGGCTTCCACCCATGATTGTGAAGTCTTGCGAATACAGAGCAATCGGACGCCCATCAACTGTTGCAGTTCCAATAACTACTCCATCACCGTAAGGACGGTTTTTTTCCATTCCAAATTGCGTTGATCGGTGGCGAGCGAATTCATCAATTTCGGTAAAAGATTCTGCATCAACTAGCAATTCAATGCGTTCGCGAGCAGTGAGCTTTCCTTTGGCATGCTGCTTTTCAACTGCTCTGGCAGAACCGGCATGAACGGCTTCTTCAACACGTTGGCGTAAATCTTCGATTTTTCCTGAAGTTGTATGCAGATCTGGGCTCATGCCCTTACGGTACTAGTCGTGGGCACCAATGCGCCAAGAGCGCCACTAGATCAAAGCGCTATCACCAGCGAACTTTCGCAGTACTGGCGGGTAAGCGTGGTTGATCTCACCACGTCTACACAAGATGAAATTTCACAGAAAATTTCGAACTCGTCAGTAATAAATAATGAAGTAGTTGTTGCAGAATTCCAAAGTAGCGGTCGAGGAAGATTAGATAGAACTTTCCAAGCTCCGAAATATTCTGCTCTTCTATTCTCATTTAACTTTCAACCAAAGCGAAGTCAAAGTGATTGGGGATTTCTACCACTTATTACAGGAATGTCTGCGGCGCGAGCTTTAAATACTTTTGTTAAAGGCCAAACTCCAGTCACACTTAAATGGCCAAACGATTTACTTATAGGCGATAAAAAACTTGGAGGAATAATTGCTGAAGTAAAGGGCAGCTCAGTAATAATCGGCATAGGCATAAATGTAGAAATGAATGAAGAGGAGCTGCCTGTTGAAAGTGCGACATCGCTTTCAATTTCGGGTTCCTCAAACCTTGATCGAAATAAAATTCTCTCCAAGATTCTTAACGAAATTGAAACTTCGCTAACTTCATGGGATAGCGGAGAAATATTCGTTGATCGTTACCGAGAGGTGTCTTCCACCCTTGGAAAATCAGTACGGGTGCATCGCCCTGATGGCACAGTGGTTGAGTCAAGAGCCATGGATATCGATCCTGCCGGTGGATTAATTCTGGAAAGCGGAGAGCGAATTACGGTAGGAGATGTAATTCATCTAAGATGAGCCAGTGAGCAAAGGTTTTCCAACGGTTGGCATTATTGGAGCAGGCCAGCTTGCTCGTATGAGCGTTGCTCCAGCAGCTGCACTAGGTATTAATCTGATTCTCTTTGCAGAATCTCCCCAAGATAGCGCAGCGCAAATCTGTCAACACGTTGTCGGAGATTATAAAAACCTCAACCAACTTAAATCTTTTGCAGAAAAATGTGATGTTCTTACTTTCGAACATGAACTAGTTCCGCTTTCGGTTATTAAAGGGTTGGAAGCGGCCGGGGTTTGTGTTTACCCGACTTCAACCTCTTTTGAATTTTCACAAGATAAAGCTGCGATGAGGAAGCGCCTTACCTCCTTTCCTGGACCAAAGTCAGAAGTTATTTCAGATGCATCAGCAGTCTCCGAGTTCCCGGTTGTCGCCAAAAAAATTTCCGGAGGCTATGACGGTCGTGGAGTTTGGAAGATAAAGAGCGAGGACGAATTAGTCGAAGTTTTGAAAAGTAATCCAACACTTCTTGTTGAAGAGCTCATAAATTTTGATTACGAAGTTGCAGTGATGGTGGCTAGATCCCCACATGGGCAAGCTACAAGTTGGGCCCCCACACAAACTATCCAAGAAGAAGGAATTTGTACTTCGACAATTACACCGGCGCCAATATTTGGTGATGAATTATCCGAACGTGCCCAAGCACTTGCGCTAGAAATTGCCCAAGAGGTAGGACTTATCGGGGTTATGGCTGTAGAAATGTTCGTTAAAGGCGATGAGCTTTATGTGAATGAACTTGCAATGCGCGCCCACAATTCTGGTCATTGGACAATTGAAGGTTCAAAGACGAGCCAATTCGAACAACATTTACGCGCGATTCTGGATCTGCCACTCGGTGATACCTCACTCGTTGCCAGCCATGCAGTTATGGGCAACATCTTGGGCGGTGAAAAAACAGATATGTACCGACCATATTTACATCTGATGGCGAGAAATCCTGAGCTGAAATTCCATCAATATATGAAAGAAGTTCGCCCTGGAAGAAAAATTGGGCATGTAAATATCATCGGAGAAAATCTTCTAGAATTGACTCAGATAGTTCAACATGCCCGTGACTATATGAGTGGAGAAATTGATGAGTGACGTTGCAATCATCATGGGATCAGATTCCGATTGGCCAGTCATGGAGGAAGCCGCCAAAGTTTTAGACGCGCTCTCTATTTCATATTCTGCTGAAGTTGTTTCTGCTCATCGCATGCCGCTTGAAATGGTTGAATTCGCGCAAAAGGCAAAAGAGAGTGGAATTAAGGTAATTATTGCTGGCGCTGGTGGCGCGGCGCATTTACCAGGCATGGTGGCTTCTCTTACTCCGCTTCCAGTAATTGGGGTTCCTGTCGCACTTAAAAACTTAGATGGAATGGATTCTTTACTTTCTATTGTTCAGATGCCAGCAGGTATTCCTGTGGCAACGGTCGGCGTGGGAAATGCTAAAAATGCTGGGCTACTTGCGGCTCGAATTCTTGGAGTAAGTGATTCAAAGATTTCAGAAAAAGTTGTAGAAGGTCTTCAAGAAATAAACGCCGAAGCTAAAGCAAAAGGCGCAAACTTAACAGCACGCAGAAATCAGAAGACTGGTTTTTAACTTTTAATCGGTTCGGCCAAGTGCGTGCACGCGCCAGCCTGCGCTGCGCCACTTTGAGCGATCAAGTGCATTACGACCATCGATAAGGAACTTGGATTTCACAAGTTGCCCAATAACTGCTGGGTCTAACTCGCGATATTCCTTCCATTCTGTTAAATGCAATATCGCATCTGCACCTTTTACACAGTCAGTAACTTTTTCTGCATAGTCCAAGTTTGGGAATCTTTTCCGAGCAGGCTCGATTCCCTTCGGGTCATGCACTACGACATTGGCACCTGCTGCTTGTAGCTGTGCAGCAATATCTAGCGCCGGGGAATCACGTACATCATCACTGTCGGGTTTAAAAGTCGCGCCGAGAACGGCGATTTTGTATTTTGTTAAATCCTCCGATAAGTCTGCACGAACTACGTCGATGACTCTTTGGCGCGCGCGTAAATTAATTGCATCAATTTCGCGAAGAAATTCCAGAGCTTGATCAGCCCCGAGTTCTTGTGCGCGAGCCATAAATGCGCGAATATCTTTTGGAAGACAACCTCCGCCAAAGCCAATTCCTGCTTGAAGGAATCGATTTCCAATGCGAGGGTCGTAGCCGATTGCCTTTGCCAACACTGTGACATCGCCACCAGCTGCTTCACACACTTCAGCCATTGCGTTTATAAATGAAATTTTTGTCGCAAGGAATGAGTTTGCTGCAACTTTTACGAGTTCTGCCGTTGGCAGGTCAGCGCGAATCCATGGTGTACCAAGATCAATAACAGGTTTATAAACCTCTTTTAAAATTTCTTCTGCGCGATCATTTGCAACGCCGACCACTAAACGATTTGGAGTCAGCGTATCTTCGACTGCAAAACCTTCACGCAAGAATTCTGGATTCCATGCCAAATCTGCTTGCGGAGCAGATGACGCTAATTGATCTCGTAGCCCTTGCGCCGTTCCGACTGGAACCGTTGATTTTCCGACTACCAGCGCACCATCTTTTAAGAATGGTGCGATTGCGGCAACAGAGCTTTTTACATAAGTAAGGTCGGCTGCTAAACCATCTTTGCTCTGTGGAGTTCCTACGCAAATAAAGTGAACATCAGCGTCTGCAACAGCTGAAAAATCTGTTGTAAAAGTTAGTCGGCCGGTTTTAACTTCTTGTGCGAGAAGTGTGTCCAGTCCTGGTTCGTAGAAGGGGAGTTCGCCCTTGGAAAGTAAATCTACTTTGCTCTGATCTGTATCGACCCCAACAACTTCAAAGCCAAGGGAAGACATACAGGCGGCATGAGTCGCACCGAGATAACCGCATCCAATTACAGAGAGCTTTTTCGACATGAGGGGGAGTCTATGCCAGATGCTATTTAAATAGAGTTATTTAATTGCCCCGCATGGATTTTCATCCGCGGTGCGCGTCTTAAATTTATCAACCATCACAGGAGAAGCTGATTTTGAGGAACTCGCTGAAGGAGATGGCGTAACTTCATCGACGATAGGAAGGTCATCACGCAGTCTTTGCCAAAGCTCAGTTGTGAGAGTTTCATCCCACACCACAACAGAACCGATCCCCGGCACATTTCCATTTGCATTTGAAAGAGGAACAGTCAAAGTTCGTACGTTACCGGAAGCAAGACTTCGCATTTGCTTACCAAGATTTAGAAGATCGTTTGAATTCAATTGTGAATCCATAGTTACGCTTGCAAGTGATGCATTGATGAAATTCACCATTTTAATTGGATTTAGCAGGACACCGGAGCTAGTTGCTTTGCGTAAAACAGAACTCATAAATTGTTGCTGTCGTTGCATACGACCAATATCACCGCGTCCATCAAAATCACGTGTGCGTACATACTTCAGCGCTTCAATTCCGCCGAGGGTGTGTACGCCGGCACTCATCACCAAGTGGCTCTTTGGGTCATCGATATCCACCTTGGAGCAAACTTCTATTCCACCAAGAGCATCAACCATTCCAGCGAATCCCGCAAAACTAATCTCAACGTAGTGATCAATCTTTAAATTTGTTTTTGCTTCAATCGTGCGGATGAGCAGAGGCGGCCCACCATAAGCAAAAGCGGCATTTAGCTTTGCCTGACTTTCAGGAACTATTTTATTTTTATTAGAGCTACTTACATGCTCAGGAAGAGTTACAAGTGAATCTCTCGGAAGTGAGATGAGATAAACGCGATCACGTGACTTACTAATATGAACCAAAAGCATTGTGTCCGAACGCCCACCTGCAGCAGTAGCAGTTGTGCCCACTCGAAGTTGGCGCATCTGTTCTTTGGTAAGACCCTCGCGCGTATCCGAACCAACAAGTAAATAATTAAGCGCCTGCGATGTTTTCTCTGGGCGATTGCCTAAGCCATTAAAGACATCAATGCGAGCAATTTTTCCGCTTACTTGGCCAAGGCCGAGCCAGGAAACCGAAGCCATCACAACAACAGCTACTGAGAGCGATGTAATAATTCGGATAGCTCGAGTCGATTTCACGTGCGAAGCCTACTTGCACGGTAGCGTGGAGGCGTTATGGCGACATCAACTTATTCGTTATCTGCCTCACCGGCGATTAGCGTCATCCTGCCAGTGCTCAATGAAGAGCTTCATCTAGAAGAAGCGATCCGAGCAATTCTTTCTCAGGATTACCTCGGAAAATTTGAAGTTATATTGGCTATAGGGCCATCCAAAGATAGAACTTCTGAAATTGCTAAGAATCTTTCTGCCCAAGATTCCCGAGTTGTGCTTGTTTCAAATCCAAGTGGAAAAACTGCCGCAGGCTTAAATGCTGCGCTGGAAAAATCAGAAAATGAAATTATTGTGCGCGTTGATGGGCATGCAAAAATTCCTACGAATTATCTCTCGCTAGTCGTCGAGGTTTTGAAAAAAAGCGGCGCAGTAAATGTTGGTGGAGTAATGGCTGCGGTCGGAGTTACAAATTTTGAAAAAGCCGTAGCGGGAGCGATGAGAAGTCCACTTGGAGTTGGAGCTTCTAGATTTCATACTGGTGGAAGCGCTGGTGAAGTAGATACGGTTTATCTTGGAGCTTTCATTCGTAGCGCCCTCGTAGACATTGGCGGATTCGACGAGAGATTTATTCGCGCACAGGATTGGGAGCTCAATCATCGCCTTCGAGCAAATGGCGGAATCGTGTATTTTGATCCACGACTTGAAGTCACATATCGCCCACGTCCGAATTTAGGAAAACTCGCTAAACAATATTTCGAATATGGAAGATGGAGACGAGTTGTATCCAGAAGACATAAGGGAACGATAAATTTTCGCTATCTAGCTCCTCCACTAACTCTGATTGGAGTTTGTGCATCTTTGGCTCTGGGAATGATTTTTACACCAATTTTATTTTTCCCAGCATTTATTTATGCGTCATTCATAATTTTTGGGTCGGTACTTATTTCGAAGAGTTTGCTTGATTTTTTCTTACTTCTCATTATTTTGCCCGTCATGCATTTTTCATGGGGCGCGGGATTTATCACTTCTCCACGTTCAATTGTTCCAATGGGGTAACCTTTACGCATATGAGTACGCAAGTCACAATTTACGAACCATTTCGCGCAGGTCTTCCGCCAATTGGCGCATACCTTCGCCAACTTTGGTCTCGCCGTACTTTCATCGCCGAGTTTTCACGAGCAGAACTCCGTGAGCAGAACTTTGATTCAGTATTTGGCCAACTTTGGCTTGTCTTAAACCCACTCTTGTTGTCAGGTGTTTATTTCTTACTGATTTACATAATTCGCGGAAGTAGCGATTCGACCAGGTATGCACACTTAACAGCATGTCTTTTCCTTTTTTATTTAATCGGAAACAGTTTGAGTGGTGGAGTAAAGTCAATTACATCAGGCCAAAGATTGATCATGAATACTGCTTTCCCGCGAGTGATGCTCCCAATTTCAGCAACTGTTGTTGCTCTCTTTAAATTCATTCCAACACTTGCTGTTTTCTTCGTTCTTCGTATCGCACTCGGACTCCCGTATTCCTGGCAGATGCTTTGGGGAGTTCCAATACTTCTGATTGCTCTTTTGATGGGACTTGGTATGGCTATAACCATTTCCTGCATAAACGTTTATTTCCGAGACATTGCGAATTTTCTGCCTTACATCATTCGAAGCCTTCTCTATCTTTCTCCGATACTTTTTGAGGTTTCCGCTCTTTCACCAAGATTAAAGAAATTTGAAATGTTTAATCCTTTATTCTCACTCCTTGATTCATGGTCAAAGGCAGTGGTTCATGCCAGCGCACCTGATATGCATTCACTCCTCCAGAGTCTGATCTGGGCGGTTGTAATCTTCTTATTTGGAACTTATTTCTTCTTATCTAGGGAGCGTGATTTCGCTGTCCGTCTCTAAATCAAATTCTCAGAACAGCACTCATGCAAAGCATGGTTTAGCCGTTTCGATCTCAAATCTGAGTCTCATATATAAAACTTCGATTTCAAAGCGACCGACTTTTAAAGCTCGGCTTAAGAGCATTGGACGTGGGAAAAAACACACGAGAGTTGTAAATGCAATCAACAATGTAAACCTAGAAGTTCATTATGGATCTGTTCTTGGTGTCATTGGTTCAAACGGAGCTGGCAAATCTTCTCTGATGCGTGTTATTTCTGGAATCATTCCGCCTACACAAGGCAAAGTTGAAGTACACGGAAGTGTGAGCACCTTGCTGGCGCTCGGTGTCGGATTCAATCCTTCTATGACTGGTAGGTCCAATGTTTATTTAGGTGGACTGGCTGCCGGAATGACTCGATCAGAAATCGATAGTCGATTCGAAGCGATTTCTGAGTTTTCTGAACTAGGAGATTCGATCGATGCACCGATGCGCACATATTCATCTGGAATGTACGCGCGTTTAGCATTTTCTGTTGCAGCAACAGTGGAACCGGATATTTTAATTATTGATGAAGCTCTCAGTACCGGCGATGCTCATTTCAAAGAGAAAAGCCTTAACCGAATAAAAGAGTTAAGAAGTGCCGATCGCGCACTCATCTTGGTTAGCCATGCCCTTGCAACTATTGAAGAAATTTGCAATGAGGTTCTTTGGTTAGATAAGGGAAAAATCATGATGCGCGGAAAGCCAGAAGAAGTTGTTGCCGCGTATAAAGAATTCTTGAATGTAGGAAAGAGCGCTTCATCAAATGAGGATGTTTAAGCCTCTACTTTTAGCTTGCTTATTACTTCTCTCAACCGCTAGCCACGCAATCGCAGATGATGCGGCTCCTGCATCTTTTTCATTTACCGGTTCAGGCTATGGGCACGGTGTTGGTTTGAGTCAGATTGGCGGTAGGGCAAAGGCCCTTGCTGGTGAGACCAGTACTTCGATACTCAGTTATTACTTTCCAGGAAGTTCAATTGGAATTTCAGATGAAACCCAAACCATGCGAATCAATATTGGACATTTATTGACTTCGGCAAAATTGCGCACCGATTCAATTGGTGGCTCAGTAAATGTCTATGAGGGGTATTTAACTGAAACTCAAACCGCGCAGCCCATCATGGTTCATGCACCCCGCCAAATATTTCAACTTCAATTATCAGGAGCCTCAATCGCGCTCACATCAAGAGTAGGCAAAGTTGTGACTCCCGTATCTACTGCAAAGAGTTTTACCTTCAGGTGGAGTGGAACTAGAAATCTAGATGGACCTCCGTCACTCATTGCCTTCACTTCTGGGACATCAACAGTTAAGTATCGACATGGCCAGATTCAGGCAAAAGTTGTTAAAGATAAAATTTTGGGTAACCGAATTGAAGTAACAAACACCCTCAGATTAAAAGACGAATATCTCTACGGAGTGAGCGAGGTGCCCTCATCGTGGCCTGCAGCAATGCTGGATGCACAAGTCATTGCCTCACGTACTTATGCGCTCACTCGAGGCGCAAAGGTTCGCGCAGCCTGCGATTGCAACTTATACGGGAGCATCACAGATCAAACTTATGCAGGATTTTCAAAAGAAAATGAACCCATCTACGGGGCTCTTTGGAAAGCGGCGGTCGATCGAACTGCTGGTCAAGTAATTACATTTAACGGCGCACTTATGACAACGTATTTCACTTCTTCAACCGGGGGAGTAACTGAGACTGTAGAAAATGCATGGGGTACGCCGACTCCTAATTCACTAAGCGTTCCAGATGCTTCTAGTGCAGACATCACATTAAATCCAAGGTATGCAACCTGGTCTGCCAAAGTTGATCAGAAAGTTCTCGCCGCAGCATTTCTATTGCCTAATGTTGTGGAACTAGAGATTTTAAATAGAAATGCAACTGGAACAGTTAGTCAGATTCAGGCGACTTCTAATTCCGGAAAAACTTCCGTGCTTCGCGGAGAAATATTTAGAAGTCGAGCAAAGATTCCTTCAGCCTGGTTTAACTTAGTTTGAGTGAAGAATTGAATTAAGCCCGCCCCATGTGCCTGTACGCATAACCACTTCTAGTCCGCCATCGAGTGAGTTGCGGCGAAATAGTAAGTTGCTTGCACCTGAAAGAGATTTTGCTTTAACAATTTCACCATCCGGGAGCTTAATTTTGGCAGCTGCGGTTATATAAGTTCCGGATTCAATAACGCAGTTATTACCGAGTGAAATTCCGAGGCCAGAATTTGCGCCGAGCAAACAATTTTCTCCAATTGATATTACTTCTTTCCCGCCTCCACTAAGGGTGCCCATGATTGAAGCACCACCCCCAATGTCGCTGCCATTTCCAACTGTCACACCAGCAGAGATTCGACCTTCAACCATTGAGGTTCCAAGTGTTCCCGCATTGAAATTTACGAAACCTTCGTGCATGACTGTTGTACCTGAAGCAAGGTGAGCACCGAGACGAACGCGATCTGCATCTGCAATGCGAACACCTGATGGAACAACGTAATCAACCATTCGCGGAAATTTATCAACGCTTAGAACTGTTACATGCCCGTATTTGGCTTTTAATCCTGCACGCACTTCTTCGAAACCATCAACAGCACATGGGCCAGCCGAGGTCCAAACAACATTTGCAAGAAGCCCAAAGATTCCTTCGACAGAGAGTCCATGTGGCTTGATCAATCGATGGGAAAGTAAGTGAAGACGAAGATATGCATCTTTTGCATCAGTAGGTGCAGCGCTTAAATCAATTTCAACTGAAACGATCTCACGACTAACTTTTCTAATTTCATCTTTGCCGACAAGAGTTTTAAGTACTTGTGGCACCTCTTTTGTTAGTCCACCAAGAATTGGTGCGGGAAACCAGACATCAAGGACTGTGCTGCCTGAGAGTGTTGCAATTCCATGACCTGAAGCTGTGATTGGTGAAGACATGCGCTAAGCCTAACCCCTATTCTTTCGTGCATGCGTATCGCCGTTTACTGCTCGTCATCGCAGCAAATAGATTCTCGTTATATCGAGCAGGCGTTCGAGTTGGGTGTAGAAATAGCAAGTCGCGGTTGGGAATTGGTTACAGGTGGTGGCCAATTTTCATCTATGGGCGCCGTATCCAAAGGCGCTCGCTCAAAAGGCGGTCACACAATCGGTGTGATTCCTCAGAGGTTGGTTGATATTGAATATGCAGACCACGGTAGCGATGAACTTCATATCGTCGATTCCATGAGAACTCGTAAAGCGATGATGGAGGATCTATCTGATGCTTTTATTGCACTACCCGGTGGCGCTGGCACGTTAGAAGAGCTCTTTGAAATTTGGGTGGGGAGATATCTTTCATTTCACGATAAGCCTGTGATTATTCTTGACTCATTTGGAATCTACAAACCACTCAAAGAGTTAGTTTCACATCTTGCTCAAGAAAAATTCTTACGACCTGGGCAGATAGATATTTTGCACTGGACAACATCAATCGAGGAAGCGCTCTCCGTCGTTGAATCTCACACGAACAATTAACGTAACGCTCACGATTCCAGTGAGCAAAGTTAAATTATGGTCATTTGTCGCAGACTGGGAGAGTCAAGGCGATTGGATGCTTCAAACTAAAGTCTGGGTTACATCAACAATTCGCGAAGGTGTTGGAACTTCGATTGAAGCATTTACCGGTCCGCTATATAAGTTTTATCCAAAGTTTTCTAAGTTGGGATTACTCGATCTCATGACGGTTACAAAATGGAATCCGCCGCACTCGTGCGATGTCCAACATACAGGGGCCATAATTAAAGGTACGGGCACTTTTGAACTTGTTGAGATTGAACCAAATGAAACTAGATTTAATTGGTCAGAGACAGTGATATTCCCAAAGTCACTTCTATTTTTAGCCATCCCGCTGCTCTGGGCGGTAAAGATTGGCGTAATAATTTCGCTACTCCGCTTGCGGAAGAAAGCAATGTCGGCCTAACGCGGGTAACCTCGTCTTGTGAGTGCAAAGGGCAAGCAAGCGAACGGCGGTAATCCAACCTCGCTTGCAGAATTAATTGCATCGCTTCCTGAAGAGGAGCGAATAATTTTGACTTTGCATTACCTTCGCTCATTATCAAGTTCGCAAATTGCAGAGTTACTCAGAGTCCCTGAAAGGTCAGTTGTCGTCGTAATTGCGGCAGGAAAAGCACGCCTGACTTCCCATCTAGGTCTGTAGCCAGAGCCTCGATTTCATCTCAGCGGGTAAATGCGAGATACTTATCCCTCGTTTGCGACCAAAGTTTGACGATAAAAGGAGTTCCCCATGGCAGCCATGAAGCCTCGTACCGGTGATGGACCTATGGAAGTCACTAAGGAAGCACGCTCACTCGTTATGCGAATTCCACTAGAAGGCGGAGGGCGCCTAGTCGTAGAGCTCAACGCTCAAGAAGCAAACAACCTCAGCGCTGCACTTGAAGCCGCTGTTCAACTTATCAAGAAGTAAATTATCTGCGCGTGAGCACTCTCGCTGCCTTGGCGCCTTCACAAGAAGCGCTCTTTGAAGCAGATTTAATTGCAATCGGATTTATAAAAAACGACTCTCTTTTCGAATTTCCTGCCCACAAATCTCTGATTAAGAATCTAGAAGCCACCTTTGATGTATCGCTTCGAGATGAACTAAATTTTTTTAGCGCAACTGGAAAAGTTGGCGAAATATTTGAAATTCCAATTTCGTCATCGCAATATGCATTAGATCGAATTTATTTGGTCGGCCTTGGTGATGAAAGTGAAAGTGCGCTTCGAGGTGCTGGTTCAGCACTTGGCAGAAAAGTTCGAGGCAAAGCTGTCGAGCTCGCCGCGATTTGTGTGGAAGCCAAATCAAAGGTTCGCACATTTGCGATTGCCCTAAATCTTGGAACGTATCAGTGGAACTTAAAGACTGGCGCACAAATTGAAATACCTGCACTTTCAGTGGTTACAGGAGAATCTAAACTTTTAGAAGAAGCAGCAACGATTGCAAAGGCAATTACTCGAGCACGGGATTTAATCCATACGCCATCAAATATAAAGAATCCAAAGTGGCTAGCAGATGAGGCGAGTAAAATTGCAGAAGAAAATAATTTGCATATTGAAGTTTTCGCGGGAAGAGAGTTAAAAGAATTCGGTGGAATTCGCGCTGTAGGCGGATCATCTCCAAAACCAGGGCCTCGCTTCGTAAAAATATCTTATGAGCCAGCGGGCAAGAAGCGTTCATCTGTTTTGCTCCCACACGTGGTGATCGTCGGCAAAGGAATCACATTCGATACGGGCGGTGTTTCACTTAAGCGTCCATATGAAAATATGACTGCAATGAAAAGCGATATGGCTGGTGCGGCGGCGGCACTTGCAACCATAAGCGCGCTTCCAGAATTACAACCAAAGGTTCGAGTAACAGTATTAATGGCACTTGCCGAAAATGCGCTTTCAGGTAGTGCTCAAAGGCCAAGCGAT
This sequence comes from Actinomycetota bacterium, assembly GCA_009699795.1. Lineage (GTDB taxonomy): Bacteria > Actinomycetota > Actinomycetes > Nanopelagicales > Nanopelagicaceae > Planktophila. Next base: position 19,811 of record WLNK01000005.1, read on the forward strand.
GTCATTAAACATTACGGAGGAACGAGCGTTGAAGTTATTAACACCGATGCCGAGGGCAGACTTGTTTTGGCAGATGCCTTAGCTTATGCAGATTTAAATTTAGATCCAGATTATCTTTTCGATCTGGCAACACTTACGGGAGCGGCGACACTTGGCCTCGGCCGCCAATATGCAGCTATGTATACGCGAGATAACAAATTGGCAGAGGTGCTGCATTCAATCGGTGAATTAAACGGTGATCGAGTTTGGCATATGCCTCTTGTTGACGAATACAGCGATGCGTTGGAAAGTGACATTGCCGATTTGAATCACACAGCTAATAAAGGTGACTATTCTGCAGGATCTGTAACCGCAGCTCTTTTCCTCGAAAAATTTGTAGGAGAACGAAATTGGGTTCACCTCGATATTGCAGGTCCGGCACGAAGTGAAAGCGACACGGGAGAAAATCCAAAAGGCGGAACCGGTTTTGGGGTCCGTTTGCTCATTGACTGGATAACATCGCTCTCGTGATTATCGATCCGCATTCCTATGCAGAAACCTTCATTGTTGAAAATGAAGTCAAGCAATCTGCACGTGCGCGAGGAGTAGAAATTGGTGTTACGGATACAAGTTCTGGAACTGGTGCGTATTTAAAGCATCTAGCGCATATTCTCTCCGCACAATCGGTTGTCGAAATAGGCACAGGCTCAGGTGTTGGGGCTCTATGGGTTCTTGAAGGAATGATGACAAGTGGCACCTTGACTTCCATAGATGATGAAATGGAACATAGCAACGCAGCAAAGATGGCTTTTCAAGATGCCGACATTGCACAATCAAGGTTTCGCCTCATAACAAATCCGGTGATGGATGTAATGACAAAGCTCACTGATCGCGCTTACGACTTAGTGATTTTTAGACATAACCCAGAAGATATTTCTTATGCCGCAAATGAAGCGCACAGAATCCTTCGAAGCGGTGGAGTATTTGTCATTGACAACTTTTTTGGAGGAGGAAAAGTTTCTGATCCTGCCCAGCGAGATCCAAAGACTGTTGCCCTTCGCGATGCTGGGAAACTTATTAAAAATGACTCCGAACATTGGGTGACTTCACTCATACCAGTCGGCGATGGTTTGTTACTTGCAACTAAGTTGTAGGAAGATACACACATGAGCGATATGCATTCATCGGGACCGTGGTGGATTCCTGCATCGGGGCAGAATAAAACTTCAGGCATTTCCCGCGGTAACGCAGTTATCCTCGCAGTAATTGCTGGTCTTATTGGTGGAGTCTTTGGCGCTTCTTCTTCGGGATCTCTATTTGGACATTCAATAAAACTCTCTTCAGTTTCTTCAGCCATCGAACGTCCACCTGGCTCAGTTGCAGATATTGCTAAGAGAGTAATCCCATCTGTGGTTTCTATATCTGCAAAAACCGGTTCAAACGGATCGACCGGAACAGGATTTGTTATTGATAGCGCCGGTTACATTCTTACAAATAATCACGTTGTAGCAGATGCCGTGACAAGTGGCGGCAAAATCGAAGTCCAACTTAACGATGGACGCAAATTTGGCGCTTCTGTCATTGGTCGCGATGCATCATACGATTTAGCAGTTTTAAAGATTTCAACATCAGGTTTAACTGCACTCACATTTGGCGATAGCGATAAAGTAGTTGTTGGAGATTCAGTCATAGCAATTGGTTCTCCACTTGGCCTATCGGGCACCGTGACCCTTGGAATCATCAGCGCTAAAGATCGAGCAGTAACGGCTGGAGAAACTGGTAGCCAGAACTCATTTATTAACGCCCTTCAAACCGATGCAGCAATAAATCCTGGAAACTCTGGGGGGCCACTTGTAGATGCAACAGGGGCAGTCATTGGAGTTAACTCCGCAATTGCAACTCTCGGATCCGCGTTTGGATCTCAGAGTGGATCTATTGGATTGGGATTTGCGATTCCGATTAACCAAGCACGAAAGACTGCGGAGCAATTAATTAAGAATGGAAAAGCAACTTATCCAGTTATGGGAGTCTCACTTGATATGCAATATCAAGGTGAAGGTGCAAAAGTCGCAACTACAGCGGATGCAATATTGCCGAACGGTCCAGCAGCTAAGGCTGGCTTAAAAGCCGGAGACATTATTACCAAATTTGAGGGCCGAACAATTGCAGCCGCAGATGAACTCATTGTTGCAATCCGCGCAAAAAGCGTTGGTGACAAAGTTCATCTTACTTATCTTCGCCAAGGCAAGAGCTATCAAGTCACACTCGTGCTCTCAGTTAGCAAATAAGTAAAATTCCGCTAAGCCCAGTAGTATCCAGCCATGTTCTTTGATTTTGGCGCGGGTGAGATCCTTGGCCTTGCAGTCATCGCGATAATTCTTGTAGGACCAGATCGCCTTCCGAGAGTTGCTGTCGATGTTGCAAAACTTGTAAAAAAGATTCGCTCCCTAGCAAATACAGCGACAGCTGAAATTCGTGAAAATTTAGGACCAGGCTTCGAAGATTTAAAACCATCTGATTTACACCCAAAGACTTTTGTTAAGAAGCAGATAGCCAGCGCTTTAGAAGAAGTTGATAATCCAAAGCAAGAGCCAAAGATTGATCCAGACCTTTTATGAGTATTGATGCAATAAAGCATGCTCTCTCACAAGTTCAAGATCCTGAACTTCATCGCTCACTTACTGAACTTGAAATGGTTGAGTCGATTAACTTTGATAAAGGAAAAGCCAGCGTCAAGATTCTTCTCACAATTGCCGGCTGTCCAATGCAAGACCGATTGCGTACAGATATCACCCAAGCTGTCACTGCAGTTGAAGGAGTCTCATCCCTTGATCTAGTTTTTGGCGCGATGTCTGCGGAGCAAAGAGATAATGTAAAGAAAATTGTTCGCGGAGGTCGTGAGAAATTTATTCCTTTTGCTCAACCAGATTCGCTAACACGGGTTATTGGAATTGCATCTGGCAAGGGAGGTGTTGGTAAATCCTCTCTCACCGTTAATTTGGCTGTTGCTGCAGCTCGCAAAGGACTTCGTGTAGGAATTCTCGACGCCGATGTTTACGGCCATTCAATTCCACGACTTATGGGTCTGATGGGTGTTCGCCCCACTGCCATTGATCAAATGTTCATTCCGCCCGTTGCATATGGCGTAAAAGTTGTATCGATGGAAATGTTTAAGCCAGAGCGTGAAGATGCAGTTGCATATCGCGGTCCACTCTTACACCGAGTTTTGGAACAGCTGTTATCAGATGCATACTGGGGAGATTTAGATTTATTGCTTCTTGATCTTCCACCAGGTACCGGTGACTTAGCCATTTCACTTGGCCAGCTGATACCAAAATCGGAAATTATCGTTGTGACCACTCCGCAAATAGCAGCTGCTGAAGTTGCAGAACGCGCAGGTCGAATCGCTCATCAAATGAATCAAAGTGTCATAGGTGTCATTGAAAACATGTCGGCATTTGCCTGCCCACATTGTGCGCAAGAGATTTCACTTTTTGGTTCGGGTGGGGGAGAGGAAACTGCTCGAGTACTTACTAATTTAATCGGATCCAAAGTAGAACTACTTGGAAAAATTCCGTTTAGTCCAGTTCTTCGTTCTGGCGGTGATGAAGGTCAGCCGGTAGTTGAAAGTAGTTCCGAGAGCGAAAGTGCAAAAGCCATCGAGGATATTGTTGAAAAGGTAATAATTCGAAAAGACTCTTTACTTGGAGTCAGACTCGGGCTTACCCCGTAACTCTTTAACCAATTCTTCAAGTTCGCTGCGCAGGAAATCACGAGTTGCAACTTCGCCAAGAGATATTCGTAGGCTAGCAAGTTCGCGAGTGAGATATTCAGTATCTGCAATGCTTCGCTCATTCTGGGCGCGATCTTCATTAAGTGCGATGCGATCTCTATCGGCTTGGCGATTTTGCGCAAGAAGAATGAGGGGAGCAGCGTAAGAAGCTTGAAGTGAAAGAATCAGTGTAAGAAAGATAAATGGGTAGTCATCAAATCTTAAATCTCTTGGAGCAAGAGAATTCCAAAGGACCCAAGAGAGAACAAATACAGTCATATAAACCAAGAAACGGGCTGTTCCTAGGAATCTAGCGAATTTTTCAGAGAGACGACCAAATGCTTCTGGATCGTAGTTAGGGCGAAGTGCGCGACGTGACTCACGCGGAGTATCCAAACCATCTTTGCGTGCCATTTCTACACCTCCTTATTTTCTGAATCAGTTAAATTCTCGGTTGTTATATTTCCAAGTCGGCCAGTTCCACGTGTTGAATCACGATGATCATGACGCCAGTTTTCAGGCAACAAGTGATCAAGCACGTCATCCACGGTGACAACGCCGAGAAGGCGTTCGTTTGCGTCGACTACGGGCACTGAAAGCAAGTTATAACTAGCTAAGTATGACGAAACTTCATTGAGTGATGCGTTGGGATTTAGCCCTTGCGTATCTGTATCCACAATAGATCCGAGAAGAGTTGCTGGAGCTTCACGAAGTAAACGCTGGTAATGAACCATTCCGATATATCGACCAGTTGGAGTTTCAAGTGGTTGGCGACAAATAAATACTTGAGAAGCTAGCGCTGGTGACATCTCGCTTCTGCGAACTGCGGCAAGAGCATCAGCGACGGAGTAATCGGCGGTCATGA
>WLNK01000050.1 GCA_009699795.1 Actinomycetota bacterium
CAGAGAGCACTCGCTCAACTACTTCATAGATTTCCGGCGTTGTTACACGAAAGCCACCGATTAATTCAGTCGAGATTCCATCTTTCTGCAGAGCGATATCAACTTGTGGTCCGCCGCCATGCACGATGACAAGTGTGATTCCATTTTCAAGGGCATTGCTAATTGCCCGAGCGAAATTTCCATTTTCATCACTCATGGCATGGCCACCGTATTTGATAACTATCATGTTGAATACGCCGAATTCTCGTGTACGTAATCATGTGAAAGATCATTGGTCATCACAGTTGCCTGATGATTACCAACATTAAGATTGATCTCAATTTGAACGTGTCTATCCGTAAAAGAAACCGTTGACTTGTCCTGGAAAGGCGCGCTTGCTTTTGCTACGTGCACACCGTTAAGAATTACATCAATATTATTTGGATCCATCTCGGCGTTCGCTGTTCCAACAGCTGCTAGTACTCTCCCCCAGTTGGGATCGCCCCCGAAAATGGCACATTTTAGAAGATTGTTTCTAGCGCAAGCACGGGCAACTTCAACAGCGCCGATTTCAGAATCGGCGCCTTTAACTGTGATGGCAATGCTTTTGGTAGACCCTTCGGCATCGGCAATCAGTTGAGATGCTAAATCCGCACAAACATTGGTCAGCAATTCCTCTAATTGTGAATCAGCTAAAGTAATATCGGAAGCGCCCGATGCCATTAACAAAACGGTGTCATTAGTTGATGTGCATCCATCAGAATCAATTCGATTGAAAGTTCTGTCAGCGACTTTTTGGAATATTTCTTGGCAATGATCAGGAATGATTGCATCAGTCATCACTACGCACAGCATTGTTGCCAAAGCTGGCGCGAGCATTCCTGCACCTTTAGCCACACCAGTTACAGTTACGCCGTCACTCAAGATGCTTGCAATTTTTGGCACGCTATCAGTTGTCATAATTGATCTCGCTACCTTTTCCAGACTGGAAGCTTCTAGTGTTTTTGATAACTGACTGATTCCAACTAAAACCTTATCCATGGGCAACCTTTCGCCAATGAGCCCTGTTGAACAAACAATTACTTCTCCTGAGGAGATTCCAAGTAATTCGCCAACTGTTTCGGCAGTCTTATGAGTATCAGCAAAGCCTTGGGGCCCTGTGCACGCATTTGCGCCACCAGAATTCAAGATTGCAGCGCGAACCTGCTTGCCCTTAATAACTTCTTTAGACCAAATGACCGGTGCTGCTATCACTTTATTCGAGGTGAAGACTGCGGCAGCGTTAAATGATGGACCCTGATTGACTATCAGCGTCATATCTAGAGCTCCCGAACTTTTCAATCCAGAAGCAACTCCTGCAGCAATGAAGCCTGCTGGCAATGATTTTGATATCACGCGCCAACTCCATCGGAAACTAAACCAGCCACCTCGGTTAATCCGCACATGAGGTTCGCATTTTGTACTGCTTGACCAGCCGCGCCTTTACCTAAATTATCAATGGCAATACTGATAACTAGTCGTTCTGTGTGTGAATCAATGGCGATTTGCATATGAGCATTATTGGTACCAAGCACTGAGGAAGTTTTAGGCATATGGCCAACTGGCAGAAGATGCACAAATGGAGATGAATCAAAATATTTTTCATAAACATTTCTAGCTACTTCTACATCAATTTCGGTGGACAGCTTTGCGGTAACAGTTGCGAGTATGCCCCTTGGCATAGGTGCGAGTATTGGGGTGAAGGATATTTTGGCACCAGTAGCCTCTTCGATTTCGGGGGTATGTTGATGCACTCCCCCGAATTTGTAAGAAGTAAGTGAACCCATTATTTCACTCGCCAGTAAATTAATCTTGGCACTTCTACCGGCTCCCGTGGTTCCGGATGCCGCAACAACAACTACATCGCTCATTTCAATAAATTTTGAGGCAGGTGATATCGCTAGCGAGATCGCTGTGGCATAACAGCCTGGATTGGCTACATTGTTTGCGCTCTTGATCTTCTCCTTCGAATTGGCAATCTCAGGAAGTCCGTATATCCATGTTCCAGCATGATTACCACCGTAATACTTTTCCCATGAAGCAGAGTTCTTTAGCCTGAAGTCCGCTCCCAGGTCCACAATTTTGACGCCACTCGGTAATTTACTTATAACCGAGGCTGACTCACCATGAGGTAAGGCTAAAAAAATTAATTCAGCGTCACCAAAATCTGAGGCGTTGAAAGCGCTAAATTTTTTACCGGAATATGACGTCAACGATGGATGAACGGAGGTTATAAGTTCACCGGCATTAGAGTGAGCCGTTATAACTTCCGTTTGGAAATTTGGATGCCCAGCCAGTATTCGAAGTAGCTCTCCACCAGCGTATCCACTAGCTCCAATGACTCCTATTTTCATAGGAAGATGCTACCCGAGCATTGATAAATATGCAAGCGTGTGCATATTTATGCAGTTCGGAGAACGGCGCCCGTGGCTTTCTCGGCGCAAAGCACCGCTGCTTCTCTGGCGGCCGAAATCTCTGCCCCGGTCAGCGTTCGATCACTTGCTCTAAATACCAACGTGAAAGCGAGCGAGATCTTCCCATCTGCGATTTTGTCGTATCTATCGAAAAGTGTTATCGATTCGAGAAGCTCTCCGGCTCCCTTTCGTAATGCAGCCTCAACCTCTGCGGCAGGAATGTCTGCATCGACAATAAGGGCAACATCTTGAAGTGCCGCCGGCATTGTTCCGACAATTGTTGGAATAACACGCGGGGATTGCGGCAGCGCAGAAAGATTAAGAACAAAAGCGCTAGATCGTTCGGGAAGGCCATACCTTGCAACTACACGTGGATGAAGTTCACCCGCATGTGCCACAGGCTTGCCGTCAATGAGCAGTTCAGCACATCGACCAGGGTGCCAAGGAGCAAAATCACTTCGCGCAAGAGACCACTTAAGTCCGCAGAGCTCCAAAATTTCTTGCGCGTAAGCGATTGCATCACTCCACATAAAGTTTCGAGATTTGCCTTGCCAATCTTCGCTTTCTATTTTTCCAACAAGGAGGGCGCCAACATGAATCGGCTGGGCCGGAACTGATGCAAATAACTTCTCTAATTCTGAGGCTGATGGTTTTTTGGAAAGTTGTGGTGATATGGCATCAATTAATGGTTGCGAATTCCTAAAAATCGAACCGAGTTCGAATATGGCAAAATCCTTAGCGCCTCTGGAAATGTTTCTCGCTGCAACTTCAATGAGACCCGGTAACAGGTGCGTACGCAAAACAGGGGCGTCTTCCGACATGGGGTTGGCAATCTTGTATGTCGATGCCCTCTCCCCCACATAACCCATTTCTTTGATTGTGTCGGGATGCGTAAATGGAAAAGTTTGCACTTCTGCAAAGCCTCTATTAGCTAAATGAATTGCGATTGCGCGTTTACGTTTTTGGGATGAAGTAAGCGAAGCGTGGCGCGGGCGAGGCGGCAATATCGATGGAATTTTGTCGTAACCAATCATGCGTGCGATTTCTTCTGCAAGGTCACATGGGGCACTTAAATCACTTCTCCAACTTGGAGGAGTTACCTGGAATTTGCTATCGATTTCGCATCCTATGGATAACAAAACTTTGGAAATTTCCTCCTTCTTTAAATTCAAACCAAGTACTTGATTGATGTATTCCGGAGTCAGAGCGATCGAATTTTGTTTTACGAGATTTCCATCAACTGAAGTTGCAACGTAAGAAGCTCCACCGTGTGCCATTAGGAGTTCGACAGCCCTGGCGGATGCTAATTCGGCGAGAGCAGGATCTACTCCGCGTTCGAATCTGCGGGACGCTTCAGAGGACAATTTATGTCTACGTGAATTTCGTGCCACGCTAATCGGATCAAAGCGAACTGCCTCTACGACTATGTCAGTCGTCGATTCGGAAATTTCAGAGTCAAGGCCACCCATCGTTCCTGCTAGCGCTAGTGGAGATTTATCATCAAATACCATGAGGTCATCGGAGGTAAGGGTGCGCACTTGACCATCAAGTGTGGTGAACTTCGATTCTTTACCTGCTCTTGCAATCTTGAGTCCACCCGATATCTTTGCTCTGTCGAAAGCATGCAGCGGTTGTCCAAGTTCGAGCATGACGTAATTAGTTACATCTACCGCAAGCGAAATTGACCTCATCCCCATTTTTTCGATACGAAGACGCATCCAAAGTGGTGTAGAAAGCTCTGAATTAAACCCTGAGAGTGTTCGAAGGTAAAACACTGAAGCTGCAGATGAATCCGCAATCTTTGCGCTCACACCTTTTCCTGTTTCAGAAAACGTTAACGCTGAAATTCGGCGAGTGGGGTCGGTGAATACGAGGTCAAGGGCTCCTGCAACTTCTCTTGCGATTCCGCGAATGCTCAGCGCATAACCACGATCAGGATTTACAGCAACGTCAAAAATTACATCGTTGATTTCAAGAACTTTAACTGCGTCATCACCTACTTGAAGCGTATCTTTACCGAAAACCATAATCCCTGAATGGTCTTCACCAAGACCTAATTCCCTGGAAGAACAAATCATTCCGTTACTTGTCTTGCCGTAAGTTTCGCGTGCAGCAATCTTAAAGTCGCCAGGCAAAACTGCTCCGGGAAGTGCGACAACAACTAAATCACCAACGTTAAAATTCGTAGCCCCGCAAATAACAAATCTCGTTGACTTTTCCCCGCAATTAAGTCCTACATACCTAATTGGTTTTTTGTACTCTGTAATCTCTTCAATGCTTAGGACTTCCCCAATGACGAGTGGGCCCTTCAAATCGGTTCCTTGGTGGATGATTTCTTCAACTTCAAAACCAACTCGAATGAGTCCTTCCGCAATTTCTTCTGCAGAAATCTTTGAAGGAATCTCTACGAATTCCTTGATCCATGAAAGAGGCGCGCGCATTACAACCCCACCCCAAATTGACGAGTGAAACGAAGATCTCCTTCAACAATGTCATGCATATCAGTAATGCCGTGTCGAACCATTAATGTGCGTTCAAGACCCATGCCAAATGCAAAACCAGAAAATTCATCTGTATCAATTCCACACGTTGCCAGAACTTTTGGATTGACCATTCCGCAGCCACCCCATTCAATCCATCGGTTATTAAAAAAGATATCAACTTCAGCGCTCGGTTCGGTGAAAGGAAAGAATGACGGGCGCAAGCGAGTAGTCACTTTTGGACCAAACATTGCCTGTGCAAAGTTGTCTAACGTGCCTTTCAAATGCGCCATCGTGATTCCGCGATCAATGACAAGTCCTTCGACTTGATGGAAAACGGGGCTATGGGTTGCATCAAGTTCATCTGCTCTAAAAGTGCGCCCCGGAGAAATAACGTAGATAGGGGGTTCTTCTTTAAGCATTGTTCGAATTTGAACAGGTGAAGTTTGTGTTCTCAACACCATTCCAGAAGAAAGTGGTTCAAGATAAAAGGTATCTTGCATGGTTCGAGCCGGATGATCTGGTGGAATATTTAGAGCATCGAAATTCAACCATCCTGATTCAAGTTCGGGCCCTTCTTCAACACTAAAACCTTGTTCAATAAAGAAGTCACTAATTTCATTTTTGATAATAGTTATGGGGTGCAAGCCGCCCTTGTGGGATCGCTGCACTGGCAAAGTGATATCGACGATTTCTTCGCGCAATACTTTTTCGTCTCGTATCGCCTCGAGTTTTGCGGTAGCAATATCTAGCGCTGCCGAAATGCTCGCCTTTGCATCGCCTATTAATTTGCCAGCCGATGCTTTTTCTTCAGGTGCCAAACTTCCAAGATTTCTGCTTGCTAACGCAACTGGAGATTTATCGCCTAGGTGGGCAAGTCGAGCTTGTTTTAATTGGTCTAAATCTGGCGCCGCTAGAAATGCTTTTTCAGCCTCAAAAACCCAGGAGGCGATTTCTGCGGGATTCATGTCTGGAATTCTAATGGGTCGTTTTTATTGAATGCGGGAGATTTACGCTCTTAGAAAGTGTGTACATAACAATTGAAGCTGCTGCCGAAAGATTCAGGCTCTCTGCGCTGCCCTCCATTGGAATGCTGACATGAAGGACATCCTTCGATAAAACTGCGTCAATTCCGCGGGCCTCGTTGCCAAAAATAGCAATGCAATCGCCCTGGATATCTAAATCCGGTAGTGAAATTTCCCCTCTAGCGCTGAGGGCGATTTTGGTTGTCTCTGGAAATTGAGATACGAGTTGTTCAAAAGTGATTCCCGTAAAAAGAGGGACATGCCAGAGCGATCCAGCGGTGGCGCGTACAACTTTTGGCGAATACATATCAACACTCCCAGATGAGGCAATGACTGCATCGATTCCCATCGCATCTGCAGTTCGCAAAATAGTTCCTGCGTTGCCGGGATCTTGTATTTCATGAAGATAAATAAAGCGGGATTTTCCGTTAGTTTTAAGTTCTGCAAAAGATTTAGAAGAGAGTTCGCAAATAGCAACTATTCCTTGTGGAGTAATTGTGGAAGACATCGCAGCCATCACCGGCTCGCTCACATCAATGACATCAACTTCATGTAGCTCAACTCCACGGTCAACAAGGCGACTACGACCGCTCTCTGTGACATAAAGGTGCTTGATTCGTGGTCCATCTTTTGAAGCTATAGCCTCGCTCGCGCACTGCAGCCCTTCGGCTATGAATTCACCATGCTCACTGCGCTCTTTATTACCGCGTGAATTGATAAGAGCCTTCACTCGCGCAATATGTGGCGAGTGAAGGCTCTCAATCATTTAAGTATTACTTACGCAGAAACTAAGCTTTTGCGCGCAACTTCTACCAATGATTTAAATGTTGCTGGGTCATTGGTAGCGATATCTGAGAGAACGCGACGATCTACTTCGACTCCTGCAGCCTTAAGGCCTTGGATGAAGCGGTTATATGTAAGTCCATTTTCACGGGAAGCCGCGTTAATTCGCTGAATCCAAAGTTGACGGAAGTCACCCTTCTTGTCCTTGCGGTCATTGAAGGCATAAACCATTGAGTGCGTAACTTGCTCCTTCGCCTTTGTGAAAAGACGTGAACGTTGTCCGCGATATCCG
>WLNK01000051.1 GCA_009699795.1 Actinomycetota bacterium
CGCGAATAGGAAGTTGGAGATTAAGAGCAAGCTGAAGTGATTCAGCAACGCGATCATCAACATCGATACTTCGCGCAACGATTAACTCTGTTGCAGGAACTTGCGCGCGTAAGGCTTCAAGGACTGCGTTACGGCCGGAGACAATTTCACCCTTTGGTTTTTCACTTCGTCCACCACGGCCAGCACCACTTCGCGCTGCAGATTTCTCTGCAACCTTTTTGCGCTTTGCAGCTGCGTGATAAGGACGGTCTTCAGCCTTAGGTGTTGGGCCTTTACCTTCTAAGCGACGCTTATTTTTTCCACCTGTGCCACCTGTTGGACCTTTTTTAGATCCACGAACTGCACCGCGAGGTTTTGAATTGCCGGCCATTTATTTTCCGCTCTCTGTAGAGATCGACCATCGTGGCCCTTGTGCAGTGTCTTCAATAATAATTCCAAGAGCAGCAAGTCCATCACGGATAGCATCCGATGCTGCAAAATCTTTACGTTCGCGCGCAGCCGTGCGTTGATCGAGGGCCAATTTAATTACGCCATCTAACGCATTAGCTGATACATCAGATGTCGCCCCAGCAAATGCTGCATCAAATGGATCGCAACCAAGTACTTCAAGTGCACCGCGAATCTCATTTGCGCATTGCGCAATAACTTTCTTATCTCCTGAAGTGATTGCGCTATTTCCTGTACGCAGCGCCTCTGAAATTCCAGCAAGTGCAGTAGGAACTGCTAAATCATCATTCATCGCATCAGTAAAGCTCTGACTTAAGACAGGAGTTGGCGCAACACCAAGTAGCTCAACAGAGCGATGCAAGAACGATTCGATGCGGCGAAAAGCTGTTGCAGATTCTTCGAGAGCTGCATGTGAAAATTCAAGCATCGAGCGGTAGTGAGCACTTCCCAAATACCAGCGGAGTTCAATACCGCGTACGGACTTTAGGAGTTCTGCCACTTGGAGTGAATTACCAAGTGACTTACTCATTTTTTCACCAGAGGTTGTAACCCATGCGTTATGTAACCAACGCTTTGCAAATCCATAACCCGCGGCCTCTGATTGTGCGATCTCGTTTTCGTGGTGAGGGAAAATTAAATCAAGCCCTCCTCCATGAATATCAAATGATTCGCCAAGGTATGCATGCGCCATCGCAGAACATTCAAGGTGCCAACCTGGACGACCAGCGCCCCATGGAGTTGGCCATGATGGATCTCCTGGTTTTGCAGCTTTCCATAGCGCGAAATCGCGGGGATCTTTTTTGTATGTTTCATCAGCATCTGCGGCTGGTTGTAAATCATTTACATTTTGTCGCGACAAAGTTAAATACGATTTTAATTTGCGAACTTCTAGATAAACATCGCCATTACCAGGTGCATATGCAGCCCCGCGTTCGATAAGTAGTGTCATTAATTCGATCATCTGAGTTACGTGACCGGTTGCACGTGGTTCATACGTTGGTGGCAAAACATTGAGAGCGGCATAAGCCTCGGTAAATGCGCGCTCGTATTTCATAGCAACTGCCCACCATGGCAATTCTTCATGCACTGCTTTATGCAAAATCTTGTCGTCGATATCAGTGACGTTTCGAATGAAAGTTACGTTGTAGCCAGACTTTGTCAGCCAGCGACGCAAAATATCGAAGTTAACGCCAGATCTAACGTGTCCAATATGTGGAGGTGCTTGCACAGTTGCACCGCAGAGATAAATGCCAACTTCGCCTTTTTTCAGCGGGACAAATGGTGAATTGGTTCGCGTTAGCGTGTCATATAAAACTAGCGAACTCATGTGCCAAGTCTATCTTGGCTGCGGAGTGGGATTTTGCCTAGCCAAATGCACAATCTTTAAATAGGCTCTCCCGAAATCGAGGATAGTCGAGGATCAGATGGTTGATATCAATAGCGGTGACACAGCATGGGTTCTGGCTAGCGCCGCCCTCGTTCTATTTATGACACCAGGGCTCGCTGTTTTTTATGGCGGCATGGTGCGAGCAAAGAGCGTACTTAACATGATGATGATGTCGTTTGCAGCTCTCGGCATCACAACAATTATTTGGGTTCTCTACGGTTATTCACTTGCATTCGGAACTTCACAAGGTGGATTCATCGGAAGTTTTGAACACTTTGGATTAGCAAACACAATCAATGAAGTTGTCGGCGCCGATGGCCACAAGATTCCAACTCTTGCATTTTCAATGTTCCAGTTAACTTTTGCTGCAATAACCGTCGCACTACTTTCGGGTGCAATTGCAGACCGCTCGAGATTTAAAGCGTGGTTAGTTTTTGTAATTGCATGGGTGACACTTGTTTACATCCCTGTTGCGCACTGGGTATTCGCAGCACAAAATGGTGCAGGTGGTTGGATTGTTGATCGACTTCACGCACTCGATTTCGCAGGTGGTTTGGTCGTGGAAATTAATTCTGGCGCATCAGCCCTTGCACTCGCACTCGTTCTGGGAAGACGTGAAGGCTTTAAACAAATCGCAATGCGACCACACAACATGCCACTAGTACTTCTTGGCGCAGGAATGCTCTGGTTTGGTTGGTTTGGATTTAACGCAGGATCAGCGCTAAGCGCCGGACAACTTGCAGCAACAGCAATGATCAATACACAAGTTGCAACAGCCGCGGCAGCAATTTCTTGGATGTTCTACGAAGTATTTAAAATCGGCCGCCCAACAACACTTGGTATTGCATCCGGTGCAATCGCTGGCGCAGTAGTAATTACACCTGCATGCGGATTTGTAACTCCACTTGGTGCGCTACTTCTCGGACTCATCGCAGGTGTTGCATCGGCATGGGCTGTAAGCCTTAAATTTAAATTGAACTATGACGATTCACTCGACGTCGTAGGTGTGCACGGTGTGAGTGGAGTTATCGGAATGCTTGGAATCGGTTTCTTGGCAACCACTGCAGTCAATGAAGCAGGAGCTAATGGACTTTTCTTTAATGGTGGGACGCAACTACTAACAAATCAGGCTATTGGAATTGTTGTTATCGCAGCATTTTCATTCACCGTGACTTGGCTTATCGGAACAGCAATCGCTAAAACTATGGGTTTTCGTTCATCGAAATCTGATGAAGTTGAAGGCCTCGACACTATTTATCACGCCGAGTCTGCATATGACATCGGCGGAAATTCGAATCGTTTTTAATCCAAACTGAAAAGAGAAGAGCAATGAAGCTAATCACCGCAATCCTAAAACCAATAAAACTCGATGATGTTAAGAACGCACTCGATGCTGCAAACATCCACGGTATGACAGTCTCAGAGACTCGTGGTTACGGGCGCCAAAAGGGCAAGACTGAGTTCTACCGCGGTGCTTCATATAGCGATGACTTCATCCAAAAAGTTCGCGTAGAGGTATTGGTCGCCGATTCAAACCTCAATACGGTTTTAGATGTCATTGTTAAAGCCGCACATACCGGATCCATTGGTGATGGAAAGATTTGGATTACAAACGTTGAAGAAGTAATCCGAGTTCGCACCGGCGAACGCGGCAACGACGCTATCTAATTACTTTTTTAAAACTAGCGCAGAAGCAATGGCGGCGATGCCTTTGCCTTCACCGGTAAGGCCCATTCCATCTGTCGTTGTAGCAAGCAGTGCTACATCTGCGCCACCAAGTGCTTCTGAAAGTGCAGCGATTGCTTCTTTGCGGCGAGCACCAATCTTTGGTTTGTTACCAATTACTTGCACTGAAACATGAGAAATTGAATAACCGCTCTTTGTAATCAGCGAAAGAGTTTCCTTAAGTAGCGTCGTGCCAGGTGCGCCGGCGTATTCAGGACGAGATGTTCCGAAATTACTTCCAAGATCGCCAAGACCGGTTGCTGCAAAGAGAGCATCGCAAATTGCATGTGCTGCAACATCGCCATCTGAATGTCCTTCAACGCCCGTCTCATTTGGCCAATGAAGACCTGCAAGCCAAAGTTCACGACCTTCTTGGAAGTGATGAGCATCGACTCCAACACCTGTTGAGAATTTTGTTGCATCGCCCAGGAATGAAAGTGCAGTCGCTAAATCACTCGGAGTTGTTATTTTTAACGCACGTTCTTCACCTTCAATGATGCGCACTTTCTTGCCGATTGATTCAACTAAGGCCGCATCATCAGTTGCATCGGCGCCCAAGGCGTGAGCTGCTTGTAGCGCGCCATAAGTGAAACCTTGTGGTGTTTGAACTCTGCGTAGTGCGCCTCGATCAGGTGTTGATGTTACAAAACCTTCTGCATCAATAACTTTTACCGTATCTGTTTCTGCAAGGCCGGGAATTACAGCGGCATCGCCAGCAACGAGTGCATCAACAACCCGCTGTGCGAGAGCTGGAGTTGCAAGGGCTCTAGCCGCATCGTGTACAAGTACGAAATCAACATCACATAAAACCTGAGCAAGACCGAGGCGCACGCTCTCACTTCGGGTAGCGCCACCCGTTACGACGGTGACTGTATTGCCAAGAAGTGTGCGAAATTTTTCTTCATAACCAGCTGGGGCTGTGACGATGATTTGGTCTGCAACCGAAGATAGAGATGCAACAGAATGTTCTATAAGTGTGCGATCACCGAGTTGGATGAGCGCCTTGGGAATTGATGCGCCAAATCTTTCACCACTGCCAGCAGCAGCGATGATGGCGGAAATCATTTAGGAAGCGAGAACCTCGTCAAGGAGCGTTGCAGCTTTTTCTTCATCTGTGCGCTCAGCTAGTGCGAGTTCAGAGATAAGAATCTGCTTCGCCTTGGCGAGCATGCGCTTTTCACCAGCAGATAGTCCACGGTCGAGATCGCGGCGATAAAGATCGCGAACAACTTCTGCAACCTTGATGACATCTCCAGATGCCAGCTTTTCAAGGTTTGCTTTGTAACGACGTGACCAGTTTGTTGGTTCTTCTGTATATGGCTGACGTAGAACGCTAAATACGCGATCAAGGCCTGCGCTATCAACTACGTCGCGAACACCGACGAGATCTACATTATCGGCTGGAACGCGAACTGTGAGATCTCCTTGAGCAACTTTAAGGACGAGATACATTCTTTCTTCACCCTTAATCACACGAGTTTCGATAGCTTCAATGAGAGCTGCTCCGTGATGTGGGTAAACAACTGTTTCGCCGACCTTAAATGTCATGTGTTGCCTTTCCGTAGAGGGTCAATTCTACCAGTCATTTGAGGATGAGAAAACCCCGAATTCCAAGTGCAGAGCACTGCTTTTAGCATGAGAGAATATGCCCATGCGTCGTACAGCTACCGTACTAATTACAACTATCGCACTTTCACTAACACTTACATCTTGTGGTGCGGGACAAGACGCTGCTACGCGAAATATTAAGCAAGTAACTGATGGCGTTGAAAAAACAGTTGATATTGGTGGAAACAAAATAAAGATTGTTAATGCCTTACTTGTTGCAACCGAAGATGGTTCAGCCGTTGTTGTTGGAACAATTATTAATCAAGGCGAAGTTGATGACCAGATTCTTACAATTTCTGCCGCTGGTTCGCAGGCAACTCTTGCTGGTGATCTCATTGCAAAGCCAAATCAGCCAATTCGTTTTGAAGGCGATGCAGCGAGCGCTAAAGCAGTCTTTCCTGGAGTAGGCGCAGTTGCTGGACGCCACGTGAAATTAACAATTGGTTTTGCTCGCGCCGGTCTTGTTGAACTAGAAGTAATCATCCGCGACAAGCGCGATGCTTACGCAAACGTAACTTCTAACTAACTACTTCTTGCCCTGGTTGGCAACGGCTTCAATCGCAGCCTTTGCAGCCGCTGGATCTAAATACTCTCCACCTTTAACCGTCGGTTTGAAGTTTGAATCCAGTGTGTAAAGAAGCGGAATACCCGTTGGGATATTTAGCTCGGCAATATCAGCATCGTTAATTCCATCAAGGTGCTTAACAAGAGCGCGGAGTGAGTTTCCGTGAGCTGTCACAAGTACGCGCTTGCCAGCCTTAAGGTCCGGCACGATTGATTCTTGCCAATAAGGAATCATGCGAGCTACAACATCTTTTAGACATTCAGTGGCCGGCATAGCTGCGCCCAAATCGGCATAGCGCGCATCGTTTGCTTGGCTATACGTGTCGTTTGCATCAATCGGTGGAGGCGGAACATCGTAAGAACGACGCCATAACTTGAATTGTTCTTCACCGTACTGGGCCAAAGTTTCTTTCTTATCCTTGCCCTGCAGCGCACCGTAATGGCGTTCGTTGAGGCGCCAAGAGCGGCGAACTGGAATCCAGTGGCGATCGCATGAATCAAGCGCTAACTGCGATGTGTGAATCGCACGGCGCAGGAGCGATGTGTGCACCACATCTGGCAACAATCCGCGCTCAGCCAAGAGCTTTCCACCGCGTGCTGCTTCGGCTTCACCGGTTGCAGAGAGGCGAACATCAACCCAGCCAGTGAAGAGGTTCTTTGCGTTCCATTCGGATTCGCCATGGCGCAACAAAATTAATTCGAAGTTAGACATGGCTATATCTTGCCAGTTAACCAATTGATTTGCGAATACTTGCCTTATCGAATTTCACGCGATCATAAATATCGAGAGTTCCGCGAGCTGTTGCATCCCAACCAAAATGTGAAGCATGTTCGATTGCGCCCATTGAAAGTAGTACTCGGCGTTGAGGTTCATTGAGCAAACGCACAATCACAGATGACCAAGCCTTTGGATCATGTCCGTCAACTAATACTCCAGAAATACCATCTGCCACTGCGGTGCGAAGTCCACCCACTGCTGTTGCAACAACCGGTGTTCCACACGCTTGTGCCTCCAGTGCAACGAGTCCAAAACTCTCTGAATAACTTGGGACGCAAACTAAATCTGCAGCCCGATACCACTGCGGCAACTCTTCACGAGTGACTGGAAGTGAGAAACGAATAACATCTGAAATTCCAAGCCATGATGCTAAATCTTTTAGGCGTTCAACTTCACCCGTGCCGGCGCCAGA